>NZ_JBFUBN010000005.1:0-370000 GCF_056405735.1 Polaromonas sp. P1_F2
CGATTGCCCCGTCCTGGCTGGGCCGAGGAGCGCAGAGACAAGCGGATCAGGGCCGGCGTTGTCTGAGCGAAGCGAGTTTAGCCGGACCCCGCTTGGCTCGAGCACCGCAGGTTGCCCGAAGCGAAGCGTAGGGACCCAGACTGCGGGTCGCCTTTTCTTTGGTGACTTTCTTTTGGCGAAGCAAAAGAAAGTTACTTGCCGCCGGGCAACCCCCGGCCAGCAGAACTAAGAAGAGAGAACCGGAGCGCAAAGGCCGGAGCAAGACCGGCCAATCCGTGCCTGAAAGGCTCAGCTCAAGTCGGCAATCAAATCAATGTACTGCTGCATCGCATCATCCTGCGAAGTACCCTTAAGACTATTCCAGGCATCCCACTTGGCGCGCGCAACCATATCGCCGAAGCCGGGCTTTTTCTCCGCGTTGTCGCCAACGCTGCCTTGCTTGTAGAGCGCGTAGATCTTCAGCAAGGTAGCGTTGTCAGGACGCTCGCTGAGGTTTTTCGAATCGGCCATGGCTTTGTCGAAGGCGGCTTTCAGGTCTGACATGAGGGATCTCCGTTTTTTAGAAGTGGGTCACCAATGACGGTGCTTGGGGTAACTGCCCGGTATCTTAGCGAGGCCGTTCCTTGCAAAATAGGGAAGTTACCCCATCCGGGGCGGATTCTCAGAAGTTTTGCATCGGGAGTGCTCATGGTTACACGCGTTACCGCCCAGGCCGCCGGCCGGAAAGTGGCAAAAAACGTCCAGAAGAACGTCAAGCGGGCCGTCTCGGGAACCCTGGGCATTTCGGGTGAGCGCATGAGCAAGGTCGATACGGCCTGGCTGCGCATGGACAACGACGCCAACCTCATGATGATCGTGGGCGTGTGGCAGCTGGCGCCGGGCGTCAAGCACGCGGCGGTCTGCGAACGCATCGAAAACAGCCTGCTCAAGTACGACCGCTTCAAGCAGCGCGTGATGGAAGACGCGGCCGGTGCCACCTGGGTGATGGACCGCAACTTCGACCTGGCCAAGCACGTGGTGGCCGAGAAACTACCGAAATCAGCCAACCAGGAACAAGCCCTGCAGGACCGCGTGGCGGTGCTCGCCACCCAGCGCCTGGACCCGAAACGCCCCTTGTGGCAAATCCATTTGATCGAGGACTACACCGGGCCCGACGGCGTCAAGGGCAGCGCCATGATAGTGCGCATCCACCACTGCATCGCCGACGGCATCGCGCTGATCTCGGTGACCATGTCGCTGGTCGACGGCGGCGCGCCGCCGCCTGAGCGGCGCAAGAAGGCCGCAGCCGCCGCAGGCACGGAAGACTGGATCGCCGACACGCTGCTCAAACCCTTCACCGACATCACGGTCAAGGCGCTGGGCGCGGTGGGCGAAGGCGCGGCGCGCTCGCTGGGCATGCTGGGGGATCCTAAAAAAGGCATGGAAGACGGCATGCACAGCTCCATGGACATGGCCAAGGTGCTGATGCAGGTGCTCAAGGACGGCGCCGCGCTGGCCCTGATGCCCGACGACTCCAAAACCCGGCTCAAGGGCAAGCCCGGCGGCGCCAAGAAGGTGGCCTGGTGCCAGCCGATCCCGCTGGACGAGGTCAAGGCCGTGGGCAAGGCGCTCAACTGCTCGATCAACGACGTGCTGCTCAGCTGCGTGGCCGGCGCCCTGGGCGAGTACCTGAAAACTTTCGGCGACGAGGTGGCGGGCCAGGAAATCCGCGCCATGGTGCCGGTGAACCTGCGCCCGCTGGACCAGGCGCACAAGCTGGGCAACCGTTTCGGCCTGGTGCCGCTGGTGCTGCCCATAGGCGTGGACAACCCGATCGAACGTGTCTACGAGGTGCGCCGCCGCATGGCCGCGCTCAAGGGCAGCTACCAGCCGCTGCTGGCCTTCAGCCTGCTGGCGGTGGCGGGCCTGCTGATCAAACCGGCGCAGGACGTGATGCTCAACCTCTTCGCCAAGAAGACCACGGCGGTCATGACCAACGTGCCGGGGCCGCGCGAAAAGCTCAAGTTCTGCGGCTCCACGCTGGAGCAAAGCATGTTCTGGGTGCCGCAGTCGGGCGACGTGGGCCTGGGCGTGTCCATCCTGAGCTACGGCGGCGGCGTGCAGTTCGGCGTGATCACCGACAGCACGCTGTGCCCGGAGCCTCAGCGCATCATTGATGAATTCGTGCCCGAATTCGCCAAGCTTTCTATCGTGACCTTGATGCTGCCCTGGGGAGAGTGAGCGGCCTGGTGCCGCCGCTTCAGGGGGCGAAACGCCGGGAAGCTATTTCAAGCAGTCCGTCGAAGATGAGGCTGTCCACCAGCTCGAACCTCACCGACATGCTGGGCGCCATCTTCCA
This sequence comes from Polaromonas sp. P1_F2, assembly GCF_056405735.1. NCBI lineage: Bacteria > Pseudomonadati > Pseudomonadota > Betaproteobacteria > Burkholderiales > Comamonadaceae > Polaromonas > Polaromonas sp. P1_F2. The sequence goes on from NZ_JBFUBN010000005.1 coordinate 2,339, forward strand.
GCCTGCGCCGCCGGTCATGATGCATTCGGGCGTCTCGCCGCAATGGCGCGTGATGTTTTCCACCATGCGCTGCACCGCGCCGGCAATCGCGAAAGTGCCGCCGCTGGTCAAGGCGTCGCTGGTGTTGGTGGGGAAGTCGCGTACTTCGCCGGTGGGCACATGCAGGCCTGCGGTGCCGGACTCGAGCGCGCGCAGCATGATGCCGTGGCCCGGCAGGATGATGCCGCCCAGAAATTTCCCGGAGGCGTCTATGGCCTCGACGGTGACCGCGGTGCCGACCATGACGACCACGCAGGGCTTTTGCACGCCGCGCGCCAGCAGGCGATGCCGCGCGCCAATCATGGCGACCCAGCGGTCGGCGCCCAGGCGGGCCGGATGGTCGTAGCCGTTGCTCACGCCCGCCTCCTGCGGGCTGGAGACGACCCAGCGCGGCGCCACGTCCCAGAGCTCCATCTGCTCGGCCACGCGCCGCTTGATGGCATCGCCGGCGACGATGCAGCCCAGGATGCGCGTAGGCACGGGCAGCGCGTTCCACTCCTCTTCCGCGAGCTTGTCGATGTTCTCCAGGAACACCGCCCCCTGCGCCAGCAGCCTGGCACCCGCCGTGGGCGCCTCGTACTGGGCCCATTTCAGGCGGGTGTTACCCACGTCAAGCGCTAGAAAGGTCATTTGGCGGATTATGAACAGGTTTGGCGCCCGCCCCCGGCTGCCCGCCTAGGGGTTTCCAGTAGGGCTTTGCGGGAAATACAGGCTCAAATGAGGCCAAACCAGCAGGCGCGCTGGATGGCGGCCAGCTTGTTGTCGACCCTGAGCTTGGTCATGGCATTGGAGAGGTGGAAGTTCACGGTGCGTTCGCTGCAGGCCAGCAGCTCGCCGGTTTCGCGCGCCGTCATGCCCTGGAAGGCCAGGCTCAGGCATTCGAGTTCGCGCGGGCTCAGCGGGCTGCGCGCCTCGGCCAGCGCACGCTTGAGCAACGGCCAGATGTTGAGCGCCGACCAGGCCAGCAGGGCCGCTTCGCTGCGGTCGTGCCATTGGCGCGGGCTGAAGAGGTAGCACTCGAAGGCGCGCCCCACGGTGACGGGGAAGGCGATGCGGACCACGCTCTGGTAGCCGTGGGCCAGCCAGAGCCGGCGCCAGCGGCCCAGGTTTTCGAAGGCCGATTTGGAAATGTCCTGCCAGGCCACCAGGGGCGCGTCGGAGTCGCGCCAGGGTGCGCCGAAGTCGCGGCTTTCAGCCAGGGCTTCGGCCGCTTCGAGCAGGCGGGGCGGGTGGATGGCCAGCACCAGCCGGTCCTCCTGGCCCGCAAAAGGGTCGGGGCCGAGCACCATGAGGGCCTCGACCGAGAATTCGCGCAGGGCGCACAGCCAGTCGCTGATGACGCCGTCCAGGCTCACGCTGTCAAAGTTGGCAGGTAACAGCATTAGCTTGACGGAAAAAGAACCGGGACAATACAGTCACATGTCAAATGCATCATCAGTCAGGTTCCCTGTTGTGCTGGAGAGATTTCTAAAGTGAGGAGCGCCCGCTTTCATGCGTGGCTGGCACAGCGTCCCTTGCTCCAGTGGCTGCGGGAAGAACTGGTACTCGCCCCGCTGGAGCCCATTTTGCATCCATCGCCGCGGCGTCTGTGGTGGCTGGGACTTTCTTTTTTCTCGGGCAATGCCCTGTTCGCCTGGATCTGGTCGGCCTGGCTGCCCCAGCCCTACGAAAACCTGCCCCTGCGCGTGGGCGCCAGCCTGCTGGGCTACAGCCTGATGACGCGGCGCGTCAACCACGACCCGGGCAGCCGCCTGGCGCAAAGGGTCTTCGGCCTGGTGTTCTGGGTGGAGCTGCCGGTGCTGTTCAGCTGGATGTACCTGTGCAACAGCGGCAGCACGGTGTGGCTGGCCACCATGGCGGCCATGGTGCTGATCTACTACCACGTGACCGACTGGCGCCTGGCCACGCTGGGCACCATCACGGGGGGCCTGCTGGCATTCGGGGCCTTCATGGCCATCGGTCCCGCGGTTCCCTTGCTGCCGCCGGAGCAGCGCGCCGTGCACGCGGTGGTGTTCGCGTTTGCCTGGTCGATCGCGCTGGTGCTCAACCTGTCCTCGGCCAACCTGCGGCGGGAGCAGCTCTCCAGCACGCTGACCACCATCGGCATCATGGCGCATGAACTGCGCACGCCGCTGTCGACGGCGGCCCTGCTGGGCGACGCGATCCAGCTGGAGGTGCAGCGCCAGCCCGACAACCCGCGCGCGCAACAGCTGGACAAGCTCGCGCTGCGCCTGCACGCCCTGGTGCGCAACATGAACCACCAGATCGACACGCAGATCGCCAACGCCAAGCTGCTGCAGCTGCCGCGCTACACCGAACGGGTCCTGGCCAGCCAGGTGGTGCAGGAAGTGGTGGTGGGCTACCCCTACCAGTCGAGCCGCCAGCGCGATTGCGTCAAGGTCATCCTTCATGACGATTTCAGTTTCCGTTCCTCGGCCACCCAGTTTTCCCAGGTGCTGGACAACCTGATCAAGAACGCCCTGCACTCGCTGATGGCCGCCGACTCCAAATACCCGAGCGGCGCGCTGCGCATCGAGGTGCGCCAGGCGCAGGGGCGCGGCCGCATTATCGTCGCAGACGAAGGCATGGGCATAGATGCCGCCCTGCTGCCGCAGATTTTCAAGCCTTTTTTCTCCAGCAACCGCGGCACAGGCCACGGCCTGGGTTTGGCCTTTTGCCAGCAAGTGGTACAAAGTGCAGGCGGCAACATTCATGTGAAATCCGAGTTTGCCGTGGGCGCCGTTTTTACCATCGAGCTGCCCATCGCGCCTTGACGGCCTGTTTTTTGCAACTGTATGACTGCTTTTGACAACCTTCCATAAAACGACAAACATGTCCTTTGCACTCTACCGCCGGCCGGGAGGCGTGGTCTTTCTGGACGACGACCCGGACTATCTTGAAATGCTGGCTGAAGTCATGCCGCTGGACTGGTATGTGCGCCTGTTCCTGCGGCCGGTGGCCTGCATAGAGCTGCTGCTGAAGGAGCCGGCCCGCTGGGAAGCCGATGCCTGGCGCCAGCAGGAGATCATCAACCGCTGGCGCGAAGGCTCGGCCCTGATTCCGCAAATCCTGCAGTACTGGCGCGAGGACGGCACGGCGCGCTTTGCGCTCACCCAGGTCTGCGTGGTGGACTACTCGATGCCGGCGATGAGCGGGCTGCGGGTGCTCAGTGAGCTCACGGGCTGGTCCGGCGCGCGCGTGCTGCTGACCGGCCGCGCCGACGAGCAGCTCGCCGTGTCGGCCTTCAACCGCGGGCTGATCGAGCAGTTCATTCCCAAGCAGTCCCCCGAAATCCGGTTGCGCCTGACCGACGCCATCCAGGCGCTGCTGCGCCAGCCCGACGGGCGGCACCAGCAGACCTGGCGCTCCACGCTGTCGCGCGAGCAGCACGCCCTGCTGTGCGAGCCCACGATCGCGCAGGAGCTTGAAAACCTCGCACTGCGCCAGGGCTGGATAGAACATGTGGTCATAGGCGCGCCTTTCGGCGTGCTGGCGCTGGACCGCAAGGGCAGCGCCAGCTGGCTGCAGCTGGAACCGGCGGGCAAGCTGCGCGAACTCGCGGAAATCGCCGAGTCGCAAGGTTGGGATGCGGCCACCGTGGCCGACGTGGCCGTGGGCAAAAAACTCATAGACCTGGAACTGCAGCTGGCGCTGGGCGCCGGCCAGAAGCCCCAGCCACGGCAGGCTTTCGCGATCTCCTCCGGCGACGCCGTGCTCCACGCCGCACTTTTCAGCATCGGCGAGCCCTTCAGCCCAGGCTTCATGACCAGCCACGAGCGTTTTATCGCCACCTCCGGCGAAAGGCAGCTGCAGGACTAGGGCCTGTTAACGCTATTTATGCAAATGCGAATGGGGTTAAAACGGCGCCAATCAAGGCGCGCGACGACGCCCAGACCGGGTGTCTGCGCTAGGAGCGCAACGCGGAGTGGCGCCGTTTTAACCCCATTCCCTCCGGGTTGCGATCAAAAAGGCCTTGCGCGGCGTTGCAAAGCCTTGACGGGGTTCACCCCGCCTGCGTTTTGCGCCTTGCTCAAGGCCTTTTTGACTCGCAACGCATCTTGCATAAATAGCGTTAACAGGCCCTAGCGCGGGGCGTGCCGGGCCTGCGCGGCCCATGGCGTCATGCCTCGGCCTGTCCGGCCCGGGCGCGCCGCGCGATCGGCCAGTCCCAGGGCTTCACGATGGGCGCGATCTCGCGGGCCACCGCTTCCACATGGTCCAGCTCGGAGGCCGTCAGGCCGGCGTTCAGTGTCATGCGCATCATGGCGCGTTTGGCGCTGGTCGCCGGCGCGCAGAACATCGACGAATACACATTGCGCTCCTCCAGCCGGTCGCGCAGCACCATGGTGTCGCTTTCCGAGCCGACCTCCAGCGCGATGATCTGCTGGGTGCCCTGGTGGATGGGGTAGCCGAGCTCGCTCAGCGAGCCGCGCAGCCGGCGGGTGTTCGCGTGCAGGCGCACCCGCGCGTCGTCGCTCTTGCGGATCACGTCCAGTGTGGCCGCCAGGCCGGCGATCTCGTGCGGCAGCAGGCTGGAGCTGAAGATGTTGGGGAAGCTCGAACACAGGATGTAGTAGCGCATATGCGCCGGCGCGGTGAAAAAACCGGCGCGGCCCGCGAAGGCCTTGGCCAGGCTGGCAGTGATGAAGTGCACCCGGTCGGTCAGGCCCAGTTCGGCGCACAGGCCCGCGCCCTGCGGCCCGTGCGTGCCCAGCGAGTGGGACTCGTCGACCAGGATCATGCAGCCGTTCTGCTCCGCCACGTCCACGATCTCCACCAGCGGGGAAACGGCGCCGGTGGTGCTGTAGACCGAGTCCACCACCACGATGCCGGGGCCGTTGCGGGCGATCATGCGCGCCAGGTGGGCCGGGTCGTTGTGGCGGAAGGCGAAAGCCGGCGCGCGCGCCGCGTGGGCGCCTTCCCAGAGCGAGGCATGGGCCAGGGTGTCCAGGTAGACCGGCGTCTGCGCGTCGGCAATCGCCTGCAGCAGGCCGACGTTGGCCGCGTAGCCCGACTGGCAAATAAAACCGTCGTCCTTGCCCACCCAACCGGCCAGCGCCATCTCCAGCGTGTGCGTCGGGTGCTGGTTCAGGTGGAAGACGCCGGACTGGACGACAAACTCCTGTTCCTTGCGCAAGGCCTCGACCTGGGCATGCACGATCTGCGGATGCCCTGTCACGCTCAGGTAGTCGTTTCCATCCAGGCGTATGGCATTGGAGTCGGGTGTCCGCCCGTGGAGCATGAATTTCCCGCCCCATTGCTGGTCCCAGCGCGGTTTGAAATCGCGCGCGATGCGTTCACTCAGCCGGGAGCCTAGGGTGGGGTTTGAAGGCGCCTTGACGGCGGGTGACAGTTCGCGTTCGAGTACTTGCATGGGGGAGCTCCGTTGGAAAGAAGAACCCCATTGAAAGCGCTCAAACAAATTGATACGTGTTACCCCCTGTCAGAACTGACAGGGGGTACCTCCATACAACAAACCTCAGATGTCGTGGTGTGAACTATTCACTTCATTTTTATGAGACCCGTACGCCATTCCCTTACAGGTTGAAGTTACGAAAGGTACAGATTTCCCCCCGTTTGGCGGGGTTTTCGGGTGCTTCAGCCCTGCTTCCACGGCAGGCCCTGAAAACGCCAGCCGCCCTTGCGGCCGCGCTGCCCCTGTTCGTCGGCGTCGCCTTCAAAACCTTCGAGGATGTTATAGGCCTCAAGGCCCAGTTCCGCCGCGCGTTTGGCCGCCGCCACCGAACGCACGCCGCTGCGGCACAGCAGCACGGCTTTCTTGCCGGCGGGCACGGCCGCTTTCAAACCATCGTCAAAACCCGCATTCACCGCCATGCCCGGCCATTGCTTCCACGCCAGGGGCACCGCGCCCGGCACATAACCCACCCATTCGCGTTCAGCGTCCGTGCGCACGTCCACCAGCACCGCCTCGCCTGACTGCACCCACTGCAGCGCCAGGCGCGCCGGTATGTCTCCGGCATAACCGGTGGCCGGCCGGACTTGAAGCGGGGAGGAAGTGTCCGCGGATGTGGGGCTTGTCATGGCGTTGCCTGTCCTGTGAATGTGAAGTGATGACTTGGTGGGATGGGCCGGCGGCGGATGAAACCGCCAAGCCAAGTTTATTCCCGGGCCGTCGCCCCCGGCAACAGCAGGGAGAAAAGCCAGGCGTCGAAGCCACCACGCCGCAAAAACCAAGCGCCATGCACAATCACAATGGACGGCGACGAGCCGTCCCAGCCACTCAGTCGGACACAGGAGACCCCATGCCCTCTACCCGCACAGACATCCCCCTTTTTCCCGACGCCGCGGCCGGCAAGGCGGACCTGAAAGCCCTGGCCAGGCTGCTGGCCCGATGGCAGCCGCCGCAGACCGATGCCGACGGCCTGCCGCCGTCCGGCAAAAAAGCGAAGGCCTGGGCGCTGGCCGGCCTGGACCCAGCCGCCAAGCCTTTTTCCAGCGGCGACAAGCAGCAGGACAAAACCCTGGTCGACACGCTGGCGGCCGAACTCGACGAACTGCAGAACCTGTTTTATGCCGACAAGCGCTTCAAGTTGCTGGTCATCCTGCAAGGCACCGACACCGCCGGCAAGGACGGCACGCTGCGCGGCGTGTTCGGCCGTATCAGCCCGCTGGGCGTGCACACCGTGAGCTGGCGGGCGCCCAACGAAGCGGAGCGGTCGCACGACTACCTGTGGCGCATCCACCAGCAGGTGCCCGCGGCCGGCGAGATCACCCTCTTCAACCGCAGCCACTACGAGGACGTGCTGGTGCCGCCCGTCAAGGGCTGGATCACGACGGCGCAGACAGCCGAGCGCTACCGGCAGATCAATGACTTCGAGCGCCTGCTCGCGCAGACCGGCACCGTGGTCCTCAAGTTCATGCTGCACATCAGCCGCGATGAGCAGCGCGAACGCCTGCAGGCGCGGCTCGAGGACCCGGCCAAGCAGTGGAAATTCAATACGGACGACCTGGAGGCGCGCAAGCAGTGGAAGCAGTACCAGCAAGCCTACGAAGACCTGCTGCGCGCCACCAGCACACCCTGGGCGCCATGGACAGTGGTGCCCGCCGATTCCAAAACCCACCGCAACCTGATGATCGCCACCGTGGTGCGCGCCACACTGGTGCAGCTGGGCCTGCGCTTTCCGCCCGGCGATCCCGCTCTCAAAGGATTAAGAGTTGAATAACCCCCCGCCGTTCTCACTCCGCTTCGCTGCGTGTAGTGCCTACCCCCCTTGCAGGGGGCGACGCGAGGCGCCCGGCAGAGCCGGTTCGCCCGCGCCTGCTGGCCTAAAAGATTGCAAAGGATCACGGCAGCGCGTTGGACACCTGCAGCCGATTCCCGCCCGTGGTGCAAAAACTGTTTCACCCGGATCGGGGGTAATCGAAACGCCAATCAGCCGCCTGCGTTGGTGGAAACCCTCTTTGTAAGGGATGGGCAAGACGGAATGATGAGTGTTCTTAGTGTTCTTACTTTCCCAAACAACAGGAGACAAGTCATGACCGAGAGCAAAAGCCCCCGCAGGCGCGGCCTGCTGAAAGGCGCCGCGATTGCCGCGGGCGCCCTGTCCGCCCCGATGGTCGCCATGGCGCAGACAACGTCCTTTCGCTTCCAGAGCACCTGGCCGGCCAAGGATATCTTCCATGAATTCGCCAATGACTTCGCGAAGAAGGTCAACGACATGGCAGGCGGCCGCCTGAAGATCGAAGTGCTGCCTTCGGGCGCGGTGGTGCCGGCCTTCCAGTTGCTGGAAGCCGTGAACAAGGGCACGCTGGACGGCGGCCACGGTGTGGTGGCCTACCACTACGGCAAGAATTCGGCGCTGGCCCTGTGGGGCTCCGGCCCCGGCTACGGCATGGACTCCAACATGGTCCTGGCCTGGCACAACTACGGCGGCGGCAAGGCCCTGCTCGAGGAGATCTACAAGACCATCAACATGGACGTGGTGTCCTACCTTTACGGCCCCATGACCACCCAGCCGCTGGGGTGGTTCAAGAAACCCATCGCCAAGGCCGAGGACCTCAAGGGCCTGAAATACCGCACGGTGGGACTGGCCGTGGACATGTTCACGCTGATGGGCGCCGCGGTGAACCCCTTGCCGGGCGGCGAGATCGTGCCGGCGCTGGACCGCGGCCTGATTGATGCGGCCGAGTTCAACAACGCCACTTCCGACCGGATACTGGGTTTTCCGGACGTGGTGAAAAACTGCATGCTGCAAAGCTTTCACCAGAGCGGCGAGCAGTTCGAAATCCTGTTCAACAAAACCAAATACAACGCCTTGCCGGCCGAGCTCAAATCCATCATCGACTATGCGGTGCAGGCGGCCAGCGCCGACATGAGCTGGAAAATGATAGACCGCAACTCGACCGACTACATCGAGATGAAGAAGCAGGGCATCAAGTTCTACAAGACCTCGGATGCCGTGCTGAGGGCCCAGCTGGACGCCTGGGACAAAACCATTGCCAAGAAAGCCGGCGAGAACCCGCTGTTCAAGAAGGTGCTGGATTCGCAAAAAGCTTTCGCCCAGCGGGCCGTGTCCTGGCACAACGACTATTCCGTCGACTTCAAGATGGCCTACAACCATTATTTCTCCGGCAAAAAAGCCTGACCGCCAGCGCTTGAGCCTGAAGTACAGCAGCCATCCGGTTCCGCCTGGATGGCTGCTTTTCTTTGTCGCAGCCTGCCATCGGAACCGCCATGAACGTTCAACGTCTCCTTCACACCGCCGACGCCATCAGCACCTGGGTGGGCAAGGCCTTTGCCTGGCTCATCGTGGTGCTGATGTTGCTGGTCTGCGCCGAGGTCTTCAAGCGATACGCGCTCAACGCGCCGACGGCCTGGATCTTTGACGCCAACAACATGCTCTACGGCACCCTGTTCATGATGGGCGGCGCCTACACCCTGGCCCACGACGGCCACGTTCGCGGGGACTTTCTGTACGGCAGCATGAAGCCGCGCACCCAGGCTTCGCTGGACCTGGTGCTGTACCTCCTGTTCTTCGTGCCGGGCATCGCCGCGCTGACCTGGGCCGGTTGGACCTACTTCAACGACTCCTGGTCCATCCACGAGCAGACCTTCAACGCCGACCCAATTCCGCTCTACCCCTTCAAGTTCGTGATCCCGCTGGCCGGCTCCATCGTGCTGATGCAAGGCATCGCCGAGATGATCCGCTGCGTGGTGTGCATCAGGACCGGCGCATGGACACCCCGGCTCAAGGACGCCGAGGAAGCCGACGTCGTGGCCCAGCAACTGGCCGGCAGCGAATTCGTCGATGAGGACGCCAAGCGGCTTGCCATCGAAAAATCCATCGGCATGAAAGGCTGAATGATGAGCAACGCAGCACTCGGCATGACCATGCTCTGCCTCATCGTGGTGGTGATCATGCTGGGCTTCCCCACGGCTTTCACCCTGATGGGGCTGGGCATCATGTTCGGTTTCGTCGCCTTTTACGACCCGTCGGCCCACTGGCTCGACAACAAGATCTTCGACCTCATGGTGCAGCGCGCCTTCGGAGCCATGACCAACGAGACGCTGTTATCCATCCCGCTGTTCGTGCTGATGGGCTACGTGATGGAACGCGGCGCGCTGGTGGACAAGATGTTCCACAGCGTGCAGCTCGCGTTTCGCAGCGTCCCCGGTTCGCTGGCCGTCACCACGCTGATCATCTGCACCTTCTGGGGCATCGCCAGCGGCCTGGTGGGCGCCGTCGTGGTGCTGATGGGCGTGATCGCCATGCGGCCCATGCTCAACGCCGGCTACGACACCCGGCTGGCAGCCGGCGTGATCACCGCCGGCGGCACGCTGGGCATCCTGATCCCGCCCTCGGTGATGATCATCGTGTATGCGGCAGTCGCCGGCCAGTCGGTGGTCAAGCTCTACGCCGCCGCGATGTTCCCCGGCTTCTTCCTGGCGCTGCTGTACCTCGTCTACATCATCGGCTGGGTACTGATCAACCCGAAGATCGCGCCCAGGCTGCCGCCCGAACAGCAGCAGGTGCCGGTACCGCCCTGGCTTCAAGCCGTTGCCGGCGCCTATTCGCGCCGCATGCTGCCCGCGTTGCTGGCCGCCACCGCGTCACCCGGCCGCGCCCTGAAAGCCGGCGTGGACGGCATGAAGATCACCCGGAGCTTGCTGGCGCGCAGCCTGGGCCTGGCGCTGGTGCCGCTGGCGCTGTCGGCCATCACCCTGGGCGCCGTGTGGTGGTATGTCGTGATCCACTCCCAGGAGGACAACGTCGCCAGCGCCGCGGCGCAGGTCACCCAGCGGGCCCAGGCGCCCGCCCCGACCACGGCGGCCACCGGCGGCCTGCAGGAGGCCCCCGGCGCAGCGGCTGTCCAGGCGCCGCCGGTTGCCGGTGGCGTCCAGGAACCGCCGGCCGAAACCAGCGGCCTGCAGGAACTTTCGGCCCCGCCTGGCGCCGTCCAGGAGCCGGCCGCCGGCCCCGCCAAGGACGAGCCCATGCAACAGTTTGGCGACCCGTCGGCCGAGGGCCCGCACACCGCCGCTGTTCCCGCCATGTTTTTCACCGGCTTCTGGATCGCCTGCGGCATCGCGCTGCTGCTGCTGTTCTGGTACTACTGGAAGTTCGACGCAGAGCAATTCGAGATCCTGCGCATGCTGGTGTCCTCCGTCATGCCGCTGGCCATCCTGACCTTCGTCGTGCTGGCGGTGATCCTGTTCGGCATCACGACGGCCACCGAATCGGCGGCGGTCGGCGCGGCCGGAGCCTTCCTGATGGCCTGGCACGCCAAGACCCTGAACTTCCAGCGCATCAAGGAAGCGGTCTTCCTGACCGCCAAGACCACCTCCATGGTGTGCTGGCTGTTTGTCGGCTCGGCGCTGTTTTCGGCTGTGTTCGCCCTGCTGGGCGGCCAGGCCGTGATCGAAAGATGGGTTCTGTCCATGGAGCTGACACCGCTGCAGTTCCTCCTGGTATCGCAGGCCATCATCTTCATCCTCGGCTGGCCGCTGGAGTGGACCGAGATCATCGTGATCTTCGTGCCCATCTTCCTTCCGCTGCTGCAGCACTTCCAGATCGACCCCATCCTCTGGGGCGTGCTGGTCTTCGTCAACCTGCAGGCGGCCTTCCTGTCGCCGCCGGTCGCGATGAGCGCCTTCTACCTCAAAGGCGTTTCGCCGCCACACGTGACCCTGAACCAGATCTTCGCCGGCATGATGCCCTATATGCTGATCGTGATCCTGTGCATGGTGTTCATGTACGTCTGGCCGGGCATGACGCTCTGGCTGCCGAAGTTCCTGTACGGCGGCGGCTGAACGGCAGGCAGGCCCCTTCGCGGGGCCGCCCGCCGCGCCCCCGCTTTCCTTCGAACACCCCCCGCCCGGACGGGCACTTGAACAGCCTCCGCTTACGGAGTAAGATTGACGTTTACGTAAACGTCAACTACAGTGAGCGAGGGCGCCAACCCGCCCCTCCCGGAGACAACCATGACCGACATGTCCGCTGAATACAAAGCGCTCGCCAGCTACCGCCCCACGCACAAGGTGCGCTTCATCACAGCGGCCAGCCTGTTCGACGGCCATGACGCCGCCATCAACATCATGCGCCGCATCCTGCAGAGCATGGGCGCCGAGGTCATCCACCTGGGCCACAACCGCAGCGTCGACGAGGTCGTGACGGCCGCCCTGCAGGAAGACGCCCAGGGCATCGCCATCAGTTCCTACCAGGGCGGGCACGTCGAGTACTTCAAGTACATGGTCGACCTGCTCAAGAGCCGCGGCGGCGAGCACATCCAGGTGTTCGGCGGCGGCGGCGGCGTCATCGTGCCGCCCGAGATCCGCGAACTGCATGCCTACGGCGTCACCCGCATCTACAGCCCCGAAGACGGCCAGAAGATGGGCCTGGCCGGCATGATCGGCGAGATGGTCATGCGCTGCGACAAGGACCTGACCGGCTTCGCGCCCAAAAACGTCAAGGCCATTGAAGGCCATGGCGAGATGAACTGGCGGGCCCTGGCCCAGCTGATCACCGCGCTCGAGAACGGCAAGGCCGATCCGGCGCTGGTCGAGCAGGTTCGCGCCCAGGCCGCCACCCGCAAGATTCCCGTGCTCGGCATCACCGGCACAGGCGGCGCGGGCAAGTCTTCGCTCACCGACGAGCTGATACGCCGCCTGCGCCTGGACCAGAACGACAAGCTGCGCGTGGCGATCATCAGCATCGATCCATCTCGCCGCAAGAGTGGTGGCGCGTTGCTGGGCGACCGCATCCGGATGAATGCGATTTCGCCGTGGACCGTTCCAGTTGCCGGCCAGAAGAACGCCGACAGCGGCCAACGCGTCTTCATGCGCAGCCTGGCCACACGCGACTTCGGCTCCGAGATCAGCCAGGCCCTGCCCGACGTGATCGCCGCCTGCAAATGCGCGGGCTTTGACCTGATCGTGGTCGAGACCTCGGGCATAGGCCAGGGCGACGCCGCCATCGTGCCGCACGTCGACGTTCCCATGTATGTCATGACACCCGAGTTCGGCGCGGCCAGCCAGCTCGAAAAAATCGACATGCTGGACTTCGCCGAGTTCATCGCCATCAACAAGTTCGACCGCAAGGGTTCGCTCGACGCCCTGCGCGACGTCTCCAAGCAGGTGCAGCGCAACAAGGAAGCCTGGAGCACGCCGGCCGACAAAATGCCGGTCTTCGGCACCATGGCTGCGCGCTTCAACGACGATGGTGTCACCGCGCTTTACCAGGCCCTCAAGCCGCGCCTGGCCGCGCTGGGCCTGGCGCTCGAGGGCGGCGTGCTGCCCGCGGCCGAGGTGCGCCACAGCACCAACCAGACGCCCGTCGTGCCGGCCGCGCGCACGCGCTACCTGGCCGAAATCAGCGACACCGTGCGCGGCTACAAAAAGCGCGCCCGCGCGCAAGCCCAGCTGGCGCGCGAAGTGCAGCAGCTCAAGGCGGCAGCCGCCATGCTCAAGATCGACAAGCCCGACCGCGCGCCGGCCGCCGAAGCCGCGCTGGACCTGGCAGGCCACCGCAAGGCGCGCATGGACGCCGACGCGCGCGCCCTGCTCGCCCAATGGCCCGACATGCAGGCCGCCTACGCCGGCGACGAGTACGTGGTCAAAATCCGCGACAAGGAAATCCGCACCGCGCTGACCACCAAATCGCTTTCCGGCACCACCATCCGCAAGGTGGCTTTGCCGCAGTACGAAGACCACGGTGAAATCCTCAAGTGGCTGATGCTGGACAACGTGCCCGGCAGCTATCCCTATACCGCCGGCACCTTCGCCTTCAAGCGCGAGGGCGAGGACCCGACCCGCATGTTCGCCGGCGAGGGCGACCCCTTCCGCACCAACACCCGCTTCAAGCTGCTCAGCGAAGGCATGGCCGCCAAGCGCCTGTCCACCGCCTTCGACTCGGTCACGCTTTACGGCAACGACCCGGCGCTGCGGCCCGACATCTACGGCAAGGTCGGCAATTCGGGCGTCTCCATCGCCACACTGGACGACATGAAGGTGCTGTACGACGGCTTTGACTTGTGCAACCCGTCGACCTCGGTCTCCATGACCATCAATGGCCCGGCACCGACCATCCTCGCGATGTTCATGAATACGGCGATCGACCAGAACATCACCAAATTCAAACAAGACAACGGCCGCGACCCGACAGCGACTGAGGCCGCCAAGATTCGCGAGTGGGTGCAGGAAAACGTGCGCGGCACGGTGCAAGCCGACATCCTGAAAGAAGACCAGGGCCAGAACACCTGCATCTTCTCGACCGAATTCAGCCTGAAAGTCATGGGCGACATCGCCCAGTATTTTGTGCACAACCGGGTGCGCAACTTCTACAGCGTCTCCATCAGCGGGTACCACATCGCCGAAGCCGGCGCCAACCCCATCAGCCAGCTGGCCTTCACGCTGTCAAACGGTTTCACCTTCGTCGAAGCGTATCTGGCGCGCGGCATGCACATCGACGACTTCGCGCCCAACCTGAGCTTCTTCTTCAGCAACGGCATGGACCCCGAATACACCGTGATGGGCCGCGTTGCGCGCCGCATCTGGGCCGTGGCCATGAAAGAAAAATACGGCGCCAACGAACGCAGCCAGAAGCTGAAATACCACATCCAGACCTCGGGCCGCAGCCTGCACGCGCAGGAGATCCAGTTCAACGACATACGCACCACGCTGCAGGCCTTGATCGCCATTTACGACAACTGCAACTCCCTGCACACCAACGCGTTTGACGAAGCCATCACCACGCCGACCGAAGAATCGGTGCGCCGCGCCATGGCCATCCAGCTCATCATCAACCGCGAATGGGGCCTGGCCAAGAACGAAAACCCCTCACAAGGCGCGTTCATCATCGAAGAGCTTACCGAACTGCTCGAAGAAGCCGTGCTGCTGGAGTTCGAGCGCATCGCCGAGCGCGGCGGCGTGCTGGGCGCCATGGAAACCGGCTACCAGCGCGGCCGCATTCAGGACGAGTCCATGCACTACGAGATGCTCAAGCACACCGGCGAGCTGCCCATCATCGGCGTCAACACCTTCCGCAACCCGCACGGCGACGCGGTGCAAGACAAGCTAGAACTGGCCCGCTCCACCGAAGAAGAAAAACAAAGCCAGCTCAAGCGCCTGGACGACTTCCACCGCCGCCACGCCGCCGAATCACCCGCCATGCTCAAACACCTGCAGCAGGCCGTGATCGAAAACCTCAACGTCTTCGAAGTGCTGATGGAGGCCGTGCGTGTCTGCTCACTGGGGCAGATCACCAATGCGCTGTTTGAGGTGGGTGGGCAGTACCGGCGGAATATGTAAGCCGGCGTTTTCCAGGCTTCCCGCTCACCTGCTGCTCCAACCATCTGGAAACCAGAGCCCTGATGCCTTGCATGCTCTCTTGCTGTGCACCACATCCGACGATGTGATCCCAACAGGCCTGAGATCGCCGTAGGCCAGGTAGCTCCCATCGCCTATCGACAGAACGGGATGAGCCAACGTGAGAGACAAGCCGCGAATCGCGAAGATGCTCACTCCAAGGACAACAAGACTCACCAGCTTGAGCCGACGAAGCGCGGGCTTGGCAACAACAGCCCGATTCAGGAGTCGAAGCAAAGGATATGCCGCGGCACTCATCAACAGAAGATTGAGTGCAAGCACATGCGGCATGAAAAGAAATTCCAGAGACGATGCATGACTGGCCACTGCGTACGGAAAGGGAAAGCCCGCAGCCGGATAGGCTGGGCCATCTGATGGCTGCGTGCAGTACGGGTAGGACCACTCAATCGTGGCGAGGGAATCAAACCACACAGCCAGAATCAACGCCGCCAAGGCCTGTGCGAGACGCTGACTCTTTGTGATGTGATGCGCAGTCATTTCCATAAGAACCAAACTCTTCTGTCCGATGAAACGTCGAGGCGCCCCATTCATCGGCGCCTAGCCCTCGTAGTAGTGCAGCGCCGCCAGTTTTGGTATCTCGTCGCCGGCCTCCCAGAATTCGCGATCCAGCTTGCCACCAATTTCCTGCTGTTCTTCCTCGGTCAGGAGATTCCAGATATCGTCATATGACTTGAGCTCAGGATGATCTTTGGATCTTTCCAATATTTCTCGCTGGCGTGCCACGATTGCATAGGTGGCATCGGCCCCGATGGCCTGTAATGCTGACAAGGCGATGCGACAGTTCGCTTCGCCCCAGTTGCAGAAAAACTGCATGAACCCACCGTTGTAGCCATCCGCTTCAAGCCGCCACAGGGCAACGATCTCTTGCGAGCGAGGTGGGAGTTCGTTCAGCTTGAAGCCTTTGGCCTTTGCCTCGTCGTTGGCCTGCTTGCACAGCTCCTCCCAAAGCAGCCATCGCGCGTCAAGTGCTACCTTGTCGCCCAGGTGAGGCCAAGACACCAGACCATCGTCCAGCAGCTTCCATTCGAGTCTCTGTTTGGCACTTGCCTTTAGCAGGTCCGGATTACGCGAAAGCTTCTCGTGAAGAATTCGACCGTCGCCCAGCGTTACGCTGACATGAGTCTCGGTAAATTCAATGCTGCTGATGGACAGTGTTCTCATCGTAGGTGTTCCGGGTGTCTGACGGTTTGGACTTAAGCGGCGCAGTGGGGATACGAAAAGCTGGTCAGGCTTTGCCGTTTGACCATCGGACGGGACTCACTCCCCGTTCACCAGAGACACCCCGTCCACCGGCTTGAGCATCCATGTCGCAAGGTCCGCGCCCAAGCCCTGAATCACTGTATCCATCGCGCTGCACTCGGTGGTCTCCGCCTTGATGTCGGAATGCTGAATGTGCATCTGGCGCAGGCCTTTGAAGTGCACAGCCTGCAGTCCCGGTCGTTCGAGCACAGCATGGACGACCACAATCGTGGGACCGCCGGCGCTGACGGTCACGATGTCCATGATCTCGATCTTCAGCAAAGGGGCAGCCCCCCTACCGACACCCAACGCGGGAAGCGCCACTTCATGCCGCGCTTTCAACCGGTCTTGCACCGCCTGGCGCAATGGGTCCGGCACGCCGCACGCATCATCGGACTCAGACATCTGGCGGCCTCGGTAATGCCCGTACACCACTGGTGGCAGTACCACCGTGTTGTAAGCAGCAGGCGCGGGTGGCGTTCGTTCCAACGGCTGGGGATCGTGTGAACTGCAAGCGGCGAGAATTGAACTCACCGCTATTGCGATGCAGGTATTGCGCACGGATTGCCTTGCTGTCGTTGATTGATTGGGAAGCGAGCGAGAAGCGGCGCAATGCGCCGGCGCTCCTTCAAAGTTCCTACGCCAAGTCAGGCAAGCTGTTTTATTTGTACGAATACTTCAAATAAATATCGGTATTCTCATCGCCTCGTGTTTTCCCATTCAGGATGTACTTGGCCATTGAGCCAATGTCTTCCAGGTCAAATCCGTGAATGGTTCTGCCTAACAGGAACGAAACCGTATAGTCTTCCCAGCTCTTGCCGAGTGTGCTGGCGATACCTGCGGCTTTGTGGATGAACTCCCAGGTTTCCTGTTCCGTGAGATAGCCTGCCCAGTAGCACCACCTGGCCAATGACACCGCCCTCATGGTGTCCCAGCCAAAAGTCGACCGCGTCGCTTCCACGGACGCCAGGGGAATTCCCAGTTCTTTTGCAATCTCTTTTTGCGCTGCCTTGACCTGCTCTGACGAGCCTGCGACCAAGGAATCAATGTCTTTGCTTTTATTGAGATTAAGCAGGTTTTCGAGCGCCTCTTTGGCGTCGTTGGAATTCTCGATTTCCCATTGATTCTTGAGCCCGGCAATGTATGTGTTCAAGTCATCTTCCGGAAGAATGGTCAGGATTTTTTCGAACCGGTTGCTGAACAGGATTCCGCCAAATGCCAGAGCTCTTTTTTGCTTTTCATCCAATGGATTGCCGGAGTGCTTTGATTTGAATTCGTCGAGCTGGCGGGCCTTTTTTTTCTTCATGTAGACAAAAAGCACGGCAAAGTACACAGCAAACACACATGCAACTGAAATAACGATGGACATCGTAGACATCACATTCCTCCCTGAAACTATTAATGATTGAGGCCACGCATGAATAGTCATGCGTCGCCTGCGTGAAAAAACCGCCCATACTCCAGCGTGACGCTGACACGAGCCTTGCTAAGCAATGCCGTGGCAAGTAAACTTTCTGTGTCCAAGGTGCGCGCTCTGCCGCATGCGCCAGTTCGGCGCCGGTCCTGTGGCGGTCACACCGGGTCGAGATGAAGCACCACCTCGGAAGGGATTCGGCTTCCGACCCGTTGGAAAGCGGGGCAGGCATCGATGCAGGCCCGAAATGCTGGCAGGCCGGACGGCGTATCGCACCATTCATTGCCGCTTCCCAGAGCCTTGAGTTCTGCCGTAGGTGGGAATCGAAAGGTCAGGGACAGCTGAAGAATGCCCTCATCATCATCTTCATCCTCGTCGCCACCACCGTCACTACCGTCACCACCCGTCATAAGCTGCCGAGTGATGTTGAGCTCAAAGTGCGTTGGGTCCGTCCAGGTATAGGTGCCCCACTGAAAGAGCAGCATGTCTCCATCGTCCTCGAGGACGCATCCGTCGCATCGTTCGGAGGCGTAGAAGGCAAGCATGGCCTCCACACCTTCGGAGGCTGTAAGTGCCGACACGGAGCGACCGCCAGGCGAGAGGCGCTGCTCAAATGCAGCGAGTGAGGTGGCCGGTGTCATAAGGAGCCATTCGTGACCTCTGGGAACGGAACGCCTTTGATCTCGGCAAGAAAACCATGTTTCGGCTCAAAGTCACCCACGTAGGTCAAGGCAATCTTGCCCTCCCAGGTAATATCGAACAGGTCCGTACCCTCCACACGGGAAAAGGCGATTGTGTGATCCACCACGCAATCATGCCCGAGCAGATAGACATGAAATGCACGCGCTTCGTAGCCCTCCGTCAGGTCATAGGGAGGCCCATCCACGTGGAGCCGAAGTCCATCAACAGACCCGGGCGCGAACTGTACGAGCGAGCAGCCTCGAAAGCCGCCCTGATGCCATTGGTCGGAGGAGATGGTGCAACTGCCGTAGTTGCACCAGACCCCCGGTGCCTCCCAGGCCGAGGGATGGTCCTCGTCCTCCTCTTCTTCGATGTCCCTTTCGGCGTCGTAATCCTCGGTTTCCAGGTGGAAGTGAAACCAGACGTCGTCGCCCCTGCGCTCGGCGGACCACCGAAACTGCTTGAGGGCATGGCCTTCAGGCCACGGGTTCTCCGGGAATGTAATTCGACCTGATTTCATTGGGCGTAAACCTCTTTGTCGTTACAGATTATTCTCATCGACATATAAATTTCACTGCGCTCCTTTTCCCATTGACTTCAATGGAGATGAGCGACGACCGCGCTCGTCATCACAAACACCCGGACCTCTGGGCCTCACAAATGAAGCCAGTCTAGAACCTGACTGAAAACCACCATGGGAACTCTGCAAGCAAGACTCTGATGAAGTCCAAGCCAATTACACGCGAACCAGCCAAACGGCATGAGGAGTAGCAGCACGATGAAAGCGCTGGTCAAATAGCTCAGAGGCTTTCTCCTTCGGATCTGGATGATGAAGTCAACAAAAAACGCACCTAACATGACCAAGGTAATGAACCCAAGAAGAATGGCAATCCCCAGGCCAGCATCCCCGTGACGCTCTTGTGTGCGTGCATACTCAAACGCGCTTCGTGAGTAAAGGTGCAGAAGGAACAATGGCGTCATAAACGCCACGAGCCGAATAATCAGCGGTAATACCTGATTTCTCATTGAGGCCTAACACCTGCGTTCTTCAAAGCTTGCTCCAGGCGCTTCACGTACCGTTCAGCCCAGCCTTGGAGCATCTCATCCTCGCCTTCGCTGTTGAATATGCGGATGACCTCATTGAAGAGCTCATTGCGCAGGGAGCTGCTCTCATCGACGTAGAGCCCGACAACCTGGATGGCTTCAACGCGCGCCAGGTCAAACTCCAGGGGCTCCCGGAGCACATCAAGAAGCAGCTGGGAAACATCGTCCTGGTTCGCCTCCGAATCAAGCGCCCGGATGATTTCGCTTTTGCGATGGTTCAAGCCGGAATCCGGCAAGTGATCCGTGGCCCAGGGCATGGCCCGATATTCGGAAACAAGGTCATTCATCGGTAAAGCCTGAACGCTGGTGATCGGTCGGGGGAACCCCGCGGACCGATTCTAGGCTGACAGTTTGACCTTCACCTCCGCACAATGAACGAAGCGGGGTTCCCAAAAAAGTGCTCAACCAGGCGCCGCGCCCGAACCATACAAGGGCGCAACACTGTTGTACAGCGACGCAAAACGCGCCGCGCGCTCTTTCCATCGTGCCTGCTCGACGGGCCGGGGCGCGAAGCTGTCCAATGCCGCGGGCGCCTTGAAGACGTCCTGGGCATCCGCCTTGTCCGCGCAAAGCCAGGCCAGCCGGGCCGCGCCCAGGGCGGGGCCCACGGCGGAGTCCTCGCGCCGGATCACTTCCAGCCCGGTGGCGTCGGCCAGCATCCGGGCCCAGTAGGCGCTGCGCGAGCCGCCGCCGATCAGGCTGACCTGCGCTAGCCCGGCGCCGGTGGCCTGCAAGGCCGCGATGCCCTGGGCCAGCCCGTGGCACACGCCTTCCAGCGTGGCATTGACCATGTCAGCGCGTGAGGTGCCGGCATTCAGGCCGAAGAACACGGCCTGGGCATGCGGGTTGTTGTGCGGCGTGCGTTCCCCGTTCAGGTAGGGCAGGAACAGCGGCGTGGACGACCTCAAGCCGCGCGCCTCGGCCTCGGCCAGCAGCCGTTCCACGTCGGGCTCGCCAAGCAGGGAGRCGGTGAAATCCAGGCACGAAGCCGCCGACAGCATGACCGACATCAGGTGCCAGGCCTGCGGCAAGGCATGGCAGAAGCTGTGCACGGCTTGCCCGGGATTGGAGACGAATTCACGCGTGGCGACGAAGACCACGCCCGAGGTGCCCAGCGACAGCATGGCGTCGCCGGCGCGGAACACGCCGGCCCCGAGCGCACCCGCGGCGTTGTCGCTCGCGCCAGCGGCCACCGGGATTGAACGCAAGCCCCAGCGCCGCGCGAGGTCGGCGCGCAACTTGCCCGTGGCCTCGGGGCCTTCGTGCAGCCCCGGCATGTGCTCGCGCGACAGGCCGCAGGCCGCCAGCAACTCGTCGCTCCAGTCACGCCTGGCCACGTCAAGCCACAGCGTGCCGGCCGCATCCGACATGTCGGTGGCGTATTCGCCGGTCATGCGCCAGCGCAGCCAGTCCTTGGGCAACAGCACATGGCGCACGCGCTCGAACACCGCCGGCTCATGGCGCGCCACCCACAGGAGCTTGGGCGCCGTGAAGCCGGGCATCATCATGTTGCCGGTGATCTGCCGCGAACTGGGCACCTTGCTTTCCAGCAAGCCGCATTCCGCGGCGGAACGCCCGTCGTTCCACAGCATGCAGGGCCGCAGGACCTGGTCTTTCGCATCGATCAGGGTGGCGCCGTGCATCTGGCCGGTCAGGCCGATGCACGCCACGTCGCCGGGGCTGTGCCCCGCCGCCGCCAACCCGGCCAGCGCTTCCCGGACGGCGCCATCACAAGCCTGCCACCAGGCATCGGGATGCTGCTCGCGCCACAGCGGCTGCGGCTGGTCGACCGCCAGCGGCGCCGTGCCGACGGCCAGCACCTGGTGCCGGCGGTCCAGCACGACAGCCTTGACACTGGAGGTCCCGAGATCGATGCCGAGGAACATGCGTCAGCGCATCGGCGTCCACTTGGCCTGGCTGCCGGCGGACTCCACCACTTTTTCGATGAAGCGCACGCCGCGCGCGCCGTCGGCCAGGCGGGGATAGTCGGCGTCCAGCGGATCCGGCGCCAGGCCGGCCTGCAGCGCGCGGATGTGCGCAGCCACGCCGAGGTAGACGTTCGCGAAGGCTTCGAGGAAGGCCTCGGGATGGCCGGTCGGCAGGCGTGTGGCGCGGCGCGCGGCCTCGCCCAGCCAGGGCGAGCCGCGGGTCAGCACACGCGCGGGCCCATCGATGGGCGAATGAACCAGCCGGTTCGGCTCTTCCTGGTGCCAGGTCAGCGTGCCTTGCGTGCCGAACACCCGCAGGCGGAGGTCGTTCTCGCAGCCCACCTCGATTTGCGAGGCGATGAGCACACCCCTGGCGCCGTTGCTGAAGCGCAGCAGCGCATTGCCGTCGTCGTCCAGCCGGCGGCCGGGCACAAAGGCGGTCAGGTCGGCGCAGATGCTGTCCAACTCCAGCCCGGTGACGGTTGCCACCAGGTTCTCGGCATGCGAGCCGATGTCGCCGATGGCGCCGGCCAGGCCGCTGCGCGCGGGGTCGGTGCGCCAGCCGGCCTGCTTCTGGCCCGTCGCTTCCAGGTTTGTGGCAAGCCAGCCCTGGTTGTATTCGACGATGACCTTGCGCACTTCGCCGATCACGCCCTTGGCCACCAGCTCGCGTGCCTCGCGCACCATGGGATAGCCGGTGTAGTTGTAGGTCACCCCGAAGACGCAGCCGCTGCGCTGCACGGCGCGCTCCAGCGCCTGGGCCTCTTCGCTGCTGTGCACCAGCGGCTTGTCGCAGACCACATGGATGCCCGCCTCGGCGAAGGCCAGCGCCACCGGGAAGTGCACGTGGTTGGGCGTGACGATGGACACGAAGTCGATGCGGTCCTGCGCCGGCCGCTTGAGCTCGTCGGCCAGCAGGTCCTGCCAGCGGCCGTGGTTGCGTTCCGGGCGCAGGCCGAGTTCCCGGCCTGACGTGCGTGCGCGCTCAGCGTCGGACGACAGCGCGCCGGCCACCAGCTCCATCTGCCCATCCAGCGCCATGGCCTTGCGATGCACGGCGCCGATGAAGGCGCCCTGCCCGCCGCCCACCATGGCATAACGCAGCTTTTTCATGAGCCTGCCATCCCGCCTTGTTTGGCCTTGTCGAAGACCGCGTCGAAGGCGCCGGCCGCCGGTTTGAAGTCCAGGCGCTTGGAATAGGCGGCGCTTTCGGTGGCGCCGTGGACCCGGTCCATGCGGCTGTCCTCCCATTCCACGCTCAGCGGGCCGGCATAGCCGATGTCGTTCAAGGCCACGATGATGGACTCGAAGTCGATCATGCCGCGGCCCACGCTGCGGAAGTCCCAGTGGCGGCGCGCATCGCCGAAGCTGGTATGCCCGCCGAACACGCCCACGGTGCCGTCGCCTTTACCCCACCACACGTCTTTCATGTGCACGTGGTAGATGCGGTCATGGAAGGTGCGCAGGAACTTCACGTAGTCCACACCCTGGTAGCCCAGGTGGCTGGGGTCGAAATTAAAACCGAAGCGCTTGTGCCCCGCCACGGCTTCGACGGCGCGCTGCGCCGAGGCGGTGTCGAAAGCGATCTCGGTGGGGTGGACCTCCAGAGCGAAGTTCACGCCCACGGATTCGAAGGTGTCCAGGATGGGCTTCCAGCGTTGCGCGAAGTCGCGAAAGCCTTGCTCCCAGTACTCCTGCGAGGTCGGCGGGAAGGCGTACAGCGAATGCCAGACCGACGAGCCCGTGAAGCCGGTGACGGCCTTCACACCGAGCCTGACGGCCGCTAGGGCGGTGTCCTGCATCTCGCGCGCGGCGCGCTGGCGCACGCCTTCCGGATCGCCGTCGCCCCAGACATGCGCGGGCAGGATGGCCTTGTGGCGCTCATCGATCAGGTCGCACACGGCCTGGCCCACCAGGTGGCTGCCAATGGCGAAACAGCGCAGGCCGTGTTTTTCAAGCAGCGCGCGCTTGTCCTTCGCATAGCTTTCGCTCGCCAGTGCTTCCTGCACGTTGAAATGATCGCCCCAGCAGGCCAGCTCGAGCCCGTCGTAGCCCATGCCGCGCGCCAAGGGTGCGAGTTCGGCCAGCGGCAGGTCGGCCCACTGTCCGGTAAAAAGTGTGACGGGTCTGGCCATGGCTGCCTCAGAACGGGGAGTCGGGGAAATAGTATTGCTTGGCGTTGTCCTTGGTCACCAGCACCGAGGGGATGATGGTGGAGGCCGGCAGCTTCTCGCCCTTGACGCGCGCGGCCGCGGTGAGCTTCATCGCGTCGGCGATCATGCTGGGCGAGTAGGTGACGTCGGCCGTCACGGTTTTGTCGCCGTCCATTACCTTCTTGATGTAGTCCTTGGAGCCTGCGCCTCCCAGCACCAGCTTGACGTCGGTGCGCTTGGCCTGCTCGATGGCCTTCTGCACGCCGACGGCCATGTCGTCGTCGGAAGCCCAGACGGCGTCGATCTGCTTGAAGCGCGTCAGGAAGTCCTGCATCACCTTGAAGGCGTCATCGCGGTTCCAGTTGCCGTGCTTGGCGTCCAGCACCTTGATGTCCGGCTGGCCCTTCATCACGGCCATGAATGCGTCCACGCGCTGGTTGTCGATGACCGTGGGGATGCCGCGCAGCACGACGACGTTGCCCTTGCCGCCCAGCGCCTTGGCGAGGTATTCGCCCGACACCTTGCCGAAGCCGGGGTTGTCGCCCGCAACGTAGGCGTCCTGGGCGCTGGGGTCGGTCAGGCCGCGGTCGACCACCGTCACATACACGCCCTTGCTCTTGACCTGGGCCACAGGCTGCGTCAGCGGGGCCGATTCGAAGGGCAGGATGACCAGCGTGTCGATCTTGTTGGCCGTTTGCAGGTCCTGGACCTGGTTGGCCTGCTCCGCAGCGGAGCCGGCGGTCTTGACGGTGACCTTCAGGCCTGGGTATTGCTTTTCCAGCTCGGTCTTGGTGCGGTTGGCCCAGTACACCACGCCGCCCGTCCAGCCGTGGGTGGCGGCCGGGATGGACACGCCGATGTGCGGCTTGTTCTGCGCCAGCGCCGCCGGCGCGGTGCCGAACAAGGCCAGGATGGCGGCGCCTGCCGCCAGTAGTTGGGTGATCGGTTTCATGGTTTGTCTCCTCTTTGGGTTGGCTGAAAAACGGCAGTGCCGGTGGTGAAATCCATCATTTGCGCCCGCGCTGGAAGAACGCCACCGCGATGATCACGAAGCCCTGCACCGCGGCGTTCAGGTACACGCTGATGATGCTGGTGAGGTTCAGGATGTTGCTGATCACCGAGAGCAGCACCGCGCCGATCACGGTGCCGGTGATGCTGCCGGCGCCGCCCTTGAGCGCCGTGCCGCCGACGATCACCGCCGCGATCGCCTCGAGCTCCCAGAGCAGGCCCGTGGCCGGCGAGGCCGACCCCAGGCGCGGCACGTAGAGCACGGTGGCAACACCCACGCAGATGCCCAGCAGCATGTAGGTGAGCACCTTGACGCGGTCCACGTCCACGGCCGCGTAACGCGCCACCTGCTCGTTGGAGCCTATGGCCTGCACATAGCGGCCGTAGGCGGTCCGGTTCAGGATCAGGCCGCCCAGCAGCGCGACCACGATGAAGACCCACACCGGCACCGGCACGCCCAGCCAGCTGCCGTAGTACACCGGGCCGTAGGCGCTGGCCAGCGTGCCGTCCAGCGTGATCGCACCGCCGTTGGAGAAGTAGGTCAGGTAGGCGCGGAAGATGCCCAGCGTGCCCAGGGTCACGATAAAGGGCTCGATGCGCCCCTTGGTGATCAGCAGGCCATGGGCCAGGCCGAACAACGCACCCAGTGCGATGGCGCAGGCCATGCCGGCCAGGATGGCGGCCAGCGGCGGCCAGCCGGCGCCCGCGGCGGCGTTCATCAGCAGGATCATGGTGCCCGCGATCAGCGCCGCCATCGAACCCACGGAAAGATCGATGCCGCCGGAGATGATCACGAAGCACATGCCCACGGCGATGATGCCGATGAAGGCCGTGCGCGTGAGGACGTTCATGACGTTGTCAAGGCTGGCGAAATTCTCGTTCAGCATGGCGCCGAGCAGGCACACCAGGACCAGGCCCGCCAGCGGGCCGCCGCCGCGCAGGCCGGACCACCGGCGCGCGGCCATCGGCGCCGGCGCTGCGCCGGCCATGGGCTTAGTGGGTTCCAGTTGCATGGGCGATCAGCAATTCTTCGGTGAGCTGGTCCTGCGGCAGCTCGGCCGCCAGCCTGCCCTGGCGCATGACGATGACGCGGTGGCAAAGGCCGATGAGCTCAAGCAGCTCGGACGAGACGATGACCACGGCGCGGCCCTCGGCGGCCAGGCGCTGGATCAGGAAATAGATGTCGCGCTTGGCCCCCACGTCCACGCCGCGCGTGGGCTCGTCAAGGACCACAACTTCCGGCCGCGGCTGCAGCACGCGGGCAAGCGCCAGTTTCTGCTGGTTGCCGCCGGACAGCGCCGATGCCGGCACACCGGCCGACGCGCGGATGCCGAAGGCCTCGCTGGCCTGCTTGAGGGCCGCGCGCTCCGCCGCGGGATCGAGCCAGGGCCGGGCGTACTGCTCCAGCGCCATCAGCGTGAGGTTCTCTGCCAGGCCCATGCGCAGGTGCAGGCCGCGGCCCTTGCGGTCTTCGCTCAGGTAAGTCAGCCCCCGGCCCGCGGCCGAGCGCGGGCTGCGCCGCGTCCATGGGCGGCCCGTGATCTCCACCGCCGCGCAGCTCGACGGGCGCAGGCCCAGCAAGCCCTCGAACAACTCGGTTCGCCCGGCGCCGACCAGCCCGGCGAAACCCAGGATCTCGCCGGAGCGCACCTGGAAACTCACGTCCCGCGCCCAGCCGGGCACCTGCAGGCCCTCAACCTTGAGCAGCACCTGCGCGCCGTCCGGCACGGGTTGCCGCGGGGGAAACAGGTCACTGAGTTCACGGCCCACCATGAGGCTGGCCATCTGGTGCCGGCTCACGCTGCCCGTGAGCCGCTGCGCCACCAGGCGGCCGTCGCGCATGACCAGCACCTCGTCGGTGATGCGCTCGACTTCATCCAGCTTGTGCGAGATGTACAGCACCGTGGCGCCCCGTTCGCGCAATTGCGCGATCAGGCCAAACAGCCGGTCGGTTTCCGACGGCGTGAGCGTGGCGGTGGGTTCGTCCATCACCAGCACGCGGGCATTGCGGCTCAGCGCCTTGGCGATCTCCACCAGTTGCTTCTCGGCCACGATCAGGTCGCGCACACGCCGGCCGGGGCTGCAGGTGAGCCCCACCGAGCGCATGGCCGCCTCGGCGCGGCGCGCCATCTCTGCCTCGTCGAGAAAACCATGGCGTATCAACTCGTGCCCGAGGAAGATGTTCTGGGCGATGGTCAGGTCGTCGGCGAGGTTGAACTCCTGGTGGATCATCACGATGCCTTCGGCTTCGGCGTCGCGCGGGCCGCGGAAGCTCACGGCCTGGCCGCCGATCTCCACCGAACCCTCGCTGGCCTGCTCGTAGCCGGCCAGTATCTTCATCAGCGTGGACTTTCCGGCGCCGTTCTCGCCCAGCACACCGTACACCCGGCCGGGCGCGAAAGCGAAGCTCACGCCATGCAGCACCTGCACGGGCCCGAAGCGCTTTGTCACCTGCTGAAAGCCGACGGCCGGGTTCATGCTGGGCGCTCCTGCCGAAGCCTCAAGCCACGGGATCGAAGATCGCGGCGTTCACGCGGTTTTCCAGCCACTCCTGCCGCCCGCTCACCGGCCGGGGCCTGAGGTCCTGGACGAAGGCGTATTCGGCGACCTCGCTGAGCTTCATGTCCCCGCCCAGGATGCCGCGGCCCAGGTCGCCCTCCCAGCGGGCATAACGCTCGGCGCGAAAGCGCTCGAGCTCACCGGCCTCGATGAGCCGCGCGGCGCTCTTGAGCGCCAGGGCCAGCGCGTCGATGGCGCCGGCGTGGCCATGCAGCAGGTCCACCGGATCCATGCTCTGGCGGCGCACCTTGGCGTCGAAGTTGAAGCCGCCGCTGCCGACGCCGCCGGCGCGCAGGATTTCATACATCGCCAGGGTCAGGTCTTCCACGCTGTTGGGGAACTGGTCGGTGTCCCAGCCGTTCTGCGGGTCGCCCCGGTTGGCGTCGATGCTGCCGAAGATGCCCAGTGAAGCGGCCGTGGCGATTTCATGCTGAAAGCTGTGGCCCGCCAGCGTGGCGTGGTTGGCCTCGATGTTCAGCTTGATCTCGTGCTCCAGGCCGAATTCCTTGAGGAAACCGTAGACCGTGGCGCTGTCGTAGTCGTACTGGTGCTTGGTGGGCTCAAGCGGCTTGGGCTCAATCAGCAGCTGGCCCTGGAAGCCGATCTTGTGCTTGTGCTCCACCACCATCTGCATGAAGCGGCCGAGCTGGCGGCGCTCGCGCCGCAAGTCGGTGTTGAGCAGCGTGTCGTAGCCTTCACGGCCGCCCCACATCACGTAGTTGGCGCCGCCCAGGCGGTGGGTGGCATTGAGTGCGCTGAAGACCTGGGTCGCGGCATAGGCGAAAACTTCGGGGTCGGGATTGCTCGCGGCCCCGGCGGCGTAGCGCGGATGGCTGAACAGGTTGGCCGTACCCCACAGCAACTGGATGCCCGTCTCCTGCTGCTTCTGCGCCAGCACGTCCACCATGGCCGAGAGGTTGCCGCGGTAGTCCGCCAGGCTCGCGCCCTCCGGCGCCACGTCGGTGTCGTGAAAGGTGTAGAAAGGCACGCCAAGCCGAGAGATCAGGCCGAAGGCGGCGTCGGCCTTGCGGCGCGCCAGCGTCAGCTCGTCGCCGGGCACGTGCCAGGGCCGCGCGAAGGTCCCCTGCCCGAACACGTCGTTACCCGGCCACACAAAGGTATGCCAGTAGCAGACGGCGAGCCGCAAGTGCTGCTCCATCGTCTTGCCCAGCACGCGCTCCTTGGCGTCGTAATGGCGGTAGGCCAACGGATTTGTCGACTGCGGGCCCTCATAGCGGACCGGGGGTAGGGATTCGAAAGAGGTCATGTCTGCATCGGAACAATCAAAGAGGCGATGCTAGCCCTTGCGCCGCCGCGCAAGCTTGCGAATTTGGCGAGCGCGGCTTATGAAATTTCTTTCTGCATTGCAGCAATTGGCGCGAACCGGGCGCGAACCGGCGCGACGCACGGGATCGGCGCCGGGAGAACGGTGCGATCACCGTCGTAGGCCTGAACGCTGAAGGCAAACCCGCTTCGCTCACCGGTGTCGACGAAATCATCTGCGCCACAAGCCAGCGCCCGAATCTGGCCATCACCAGTGCGCTACGCTTGAAGCTCGATCCTTGGCTGGAATCCGCCGAAGCCCTCGGGCCGCTGATCGACCCGAACCTGCACAGCTGTGGCACCGTGCGTCCGCACGGGCACCGCGAGTTGTCGCATCCTGAGCCCGGCTTTTATTCACTGGGCGTAAAGAGCTATGGCCGTGCACCCACGTTCCTGATGGCTAACGGCTTCGAACAGGCTCGGTCGGTCGTAGCGGCCATCGCAGGTGACCTGCAGGCCGCCGATCGTGTGGAGCTGGATCTTCCCGAAACCGGCGTGTGCGGCCTGGACGCCGCTGACCAGGCAGACAGCGGAAGCAACTGCTGCGGCACAACAGCACCTCCAGCCGTTCAAATCGCCGCGATCCCGGTACCTGCAGTGACGAAAGCCCCCAGGGGGTGCGGAACCGCCTCTTGCGGTATGTCCGCCAAGCGGCCCGCGGTGGCCAGGACTGCATGCTGCTGATTACTTTAAGCCCCAGGAGTCCGAGTGCCGGGAGATGAACGGCGCGCAGCGCTGGCCTATGATCACGGCACGAGGACAGCGCACCCCTCGATTCAGGCGATACCAACCCGTGCTGGCGGCATCCATGCCCGGTAGAGCATCTCTAACAGAACTTTCAATAACTATGTCCATCCGCACAGCCACGCTCGACGACGCCGTTGGGATCACCGCGATCTACGCACCAATCGTGCGTGAAACAGTCATCTCTTTCGAGCTGGAGGCACCAACAGTTGACGCAATGCGCGCACGCATTGTGTCAACACTGGAACGCCTTCCCTGGCTAGTGAGCGTTGATGAAAATGGCAAAGTCGATGGCTATGTTTATGCGAGCAAACATCGCGAGCGTGCGGCCTATCAATGGTCAGTGGATGTCACCGCATACGTGCGGAGCGACTCTCGCGGCCGAGGCATCGGAAAAGGGCTCTACAAAGCGCTGTTCAAAGAACTGAAGGCATTGGGCTACACGCAAGCTTTTGCCGGAATCGCCTTGCCAAACATTGCCAGCGTCGCTCTTCATGAGTCCATTGGATTCGAACCCATAGGTGTGTACAGAAAAGTGGGTTTCAAGCTGGATACCTGGCATGACGTCGGTTGGTGGCAATGCGCCATTCAAGAGCTTGCTCAACCTTACCCACCGAAGATCTATCAAAGCAGTCGGAGCTAACCTCGACGGCCTGCTCGGCAAGACTGATCCCATGATCTGCCAACCGTGTGGATAACTGCGTAACCAGTACGCTGTTGAATTTCATCGAAATCTGACCCATTTAGTGGAGTGAACCCCTAAGGCTGGGCCACCAGGTTCATCGGAACCAAGCCGCCTCCTGAGCGAGTTGCAATTCAACAGACCAATCTCCGACAGACGTCATGCCAACGGAACACGGCTCAGCCGGGCCGCGGTGCGTGGGTGCCGGCGCCGGACACCGCCAGGTAACAGGCATACAGCGAAGTGGTCGCCGTGATGAACAATCTGTTACCCCGGGGACCGCCGAACTCGAGATTGGCCACCGGCTCGGGAATGAGGATCTTGCCGAGCAAATCGCCCCGCGGCGTGAAGCAGTGGACGCCGTCGGCGGCACTGGTCCACACATTGCCCAGGGCGTCCACGCGCAGCCCGTCCGGGATGCCGGCGTCGACCGTGGCGAACACTTCGCCTCCGCGCAGCTTGCCTTCTTCCACCTCGAACGAACGGATATGGCGCGGCCCCGCAGGGTCGTGCGAGGCGCCCGAGTCCGCGATGTACAGCCGCTTTCCGTCGGGCGAGAACGCCAGCCCGTTCGGCTGCACAAAATCGGTCGCGGCCGCGTCCACCCTACCGCTGGCGGGATCGACGCGGAACACGTAGCTGCCTCCGTACTCGGGCTCCGCCGTGTAGCCCTCATAGTCGGAAAGGATGCCGTAGGTAGGGTCTGTGAACCACAAGGCCCCGTCGGGCCCGGCCACCAGGTCGTTGGGCGAGTTGAGCTTCTTGCCCTGGAACGAGGATGCGAGCACCGTGCGGCGCCCGTCATGTTCGGTACGGCTGACACTGCGCGTGCCATGCTCGCAACTGAGCAGGCGGCCCTTGCCGTCGCGCGTATTGCCGTTGGCGAAATCGGAAGGCTTGCGGAACTCCACGACGTATCCGGGCCCGGCACCGTCGGGCACCCAACGCAAAATGCGGTTGTTGGGGATGTCGCTGAACAGCAGGAAATCGCCGGCGGGGAAATACACCGGCCCTTCGGCCCACAGCGCGCCGGTGTAGAGCTTTTCGACAAAGCCGTTCGGGGGCACCACGCCGCGAAAGCGCGCGTCGTGCAGGCGGAACTCGCCGCGAATGCCGTAGTGTTGACCCATGCCGACCACCTTACCTCACTTTGGCCGATCTTCCATACAAGAGCAGCATGGCCAGGATCAGCGCTCCATAAATGATCTGCCGGCCCGCCTCGGGCATTTGCAAGACCGCCAGCATGCTTTGCAAGAGCACGATGAACACCACACCGGCGACCGTCCCAAGGTAGCTGCCGCGCCCGCCCAGGATGTTGGTGCCGCCCAGCACCACGGCCGCGATCGCCGGCAGCAGGTAGGGGTCGCCCATGGCCTGGTAGGCGTTGCCCGAATACCCGGCCAGCAGCACGCCCGCGAATGCGGCCAGCGTGCCGCAGGCGACGAAACAGGCAACCGTCATCCCGGCGGTGCGCACGCCGCTGAGGTAGGCGGCGCGTTCGCTGTTGCCGATCACGTAGACGTAGCGGCCCGCCGCCGTGCGCGTCAGCAGCAGGTACACCAGCAGCGAGACGGCGGCCCAGGCCAGCACCGCATTGGGCAGGCCCGCGGTCCTGCCCACGGCCAGGTCGCGCATCAGCGGGGTGGCCGCGTCCTGCGGTGCATGGCCGCCCGTGTACAGCACCATCAGGCCCTGCAGCACGGCATTGGCGCCTAGCGTGAAAATCATCGAGGGAATCCGCAGGAAAGCCACGCCCAGGCCGTTCACCAGCCCGATCAGCGCGCCACAAAGCAGGCCGGCCGGAATGGCCCACCCGGGCGCTAAGCCCGCCCCCGCGGCGGCGGCCATCATGGCGCCGCTGGTGATGGTCCACGGCACGGACAGGTCGATGTGGCCCAGCAGGATGACGGCCATCAGCCCCGCCGCGGCAAGCCCGAGGAAAGCGGCGATCTGCAGCTGCTGCAGCAGGTAAGTGGGCATCAGGAAGTTGCGGTTCACGGCACTGCCGGCCAGCAGCAGCGCCAGGCAGCATAGCGCGACCACGGCGGGCGGGTTCAACAGCAGGCGCCGCAGAGGCCGCAGAGACTGCTTCCCGGTCCCGGACGAAGGCTGGGTGGCGATCAGTTCGCTGGCACTCATCAGAACAGCTCCAGGCGGTTTCTCACGCGCAGCACGCGCGCCGCGCCTATGCACACGGCACCCAGCAGGATCAGGCCCTCGAACAGCGGCTGCCACAGCGCCGGCGCGTTGAAGACGAACAGCAGGTCGCCGATGGTGCGCAGCACAAAGGCGCCGAGGATGGAGCCGACCATCCCGCCGGTGCCGCCATACAGCGAGGTGCCGCCTATCACGACCGCCGCGATGGAATTGAGGGTGTACAGCCCCGCCTGCGGGCCGCTGGCCTCGCCCGACAGCGCGATCAGCGACAGCAGCAGCCCGGCGACGCCCGACAGCAGCCCGGCGAGGGTGTAGGCGAGGAATTTGGCGCCCTCGGACGGAACGCCGGAAAGGTAGGCGGCCTGCTCCGACGAGCCGACGGCATAACATGCGCGCCCTATGACCGTGCGCCTGAAAGGCATCCACCCAAGCACCACCAACGCGGCCAGCAGGACCAGGGTGGCCGGGACCACCCCGAACAGCCGGCCGGTCAGGGCGTCCGCCAGCCCCTCGCTGACCTCGCCGCCGGGCGCGGGCCGCAGCAGCAGCGCAAAGCCGAAGTACACCGCGCCGGTGGCGAGCGTGACGATGATGGGCTGAAGACGCCCGAACACCACGATGGCGCCATTGAGGGCGCCCGCCGCCGCGCCGCAGGCCAGCACCAGCACGACGCCCAGGGCCACCTGCCAGGGAGCACCGTTCACCACCGTGGAGGCGAGGCAGCCGGTCAGCACCATCACCATGCCGACGGAAAGGTCCAGCCCCCGGGTGATGACGGGCAAGGTCTGCGCCATCGCCACGATGGCCAGCAGCACCGCCTTGTTGGAGGCGGTGGTCACGATGGCCACGGAGATCGAGCGCGGATGCTCCAGCAGGAACAGCGCGAACATCAGGGCGAACACCCCCAGGGCGGCGAGCGGCCCGCTGTTGCGCCGCAATGCCATGGCCCATTCGCCGCGCCGGGTCATGCCATGGCGGCCTCCCGGCCGCCGGAAGAAACGTTGGGCGAGACGTTGAGCGAAACATTGAGCGAGGAGGCCACGATCGCGTGTTCGCTGATCTCATCGCCGGCCAGCGTACGGGCGATCCGGCCCTCGTACATGATGAGCACGCGGTCGGCCAGGCCGACCAGCTCCTCGTAGTCGGTGGAATACAGCAGCACGGCCACGCCTTCGGCGGCGAGCCGGCGCAGCAGTGCATACAGCTCCTGCTTGGTGGCCACGTCGATGCCGCGGGTCGGGTCGTTGAGCAGCAGCACGCGCGGCTGGGTCATGAGCCATTTGGCGATCACCACCTTCTGCTGGTTCCCGCCCGACAAGGTCTGCACCGCATCTTGCGTGGAGCCGATCTTGATGCGCAGCTGCTCCACCATGCGCGCCACGGCGGAGTGCTCCGCCGCCGCGCTGAGGATGCCCAGGCGACCGAGCGCCGGCAGGCTGGCCAGGCTCATGTTCTCCCGGATGCTCATGGGCAGGATCAGCCCCTCGGTCTTGCGGTCCTCGGGGATCAGCGCGATGCCCAGCTCCGGATCCCTGCACCGGTGCGGCGCCAGGCCGCGCGGCTCGCCGAACACCCGCACCTTGCCCTGGACGCCCTTGAGCACACCGAACAGGGCCAGCAACAGCTCCCGCTGGCCCTGGCCGTCCAGCCCTCCCAGCCCGACGATTTCGCCCGCCTTGATCTCCAGTGAGATGTCGTGCAGCTCGGGGGCCCAGCTCAGGCCCTCCACGCTGATGGCGGACTGGGCCCAGGGCGCGGGGCCGGTTTTCGGCGGATAGGACTTGGCGACATCGCGGCCTATCATCAGCTGCACCACCTCCTCATCGGAGCGGCTTCCGCTGGGGAAAGTGTCCGCGCGCCGGCCGCTGCGAAACACCGAGCAGGTATCGGCCAGCGCCTTGACTTCATGCATGCGGTGTGAAATGAACAGGCAGCCGACACCGCTCGCCCGCAGCTGGAACAGCAGCTTGTAGAGCCGTTCCACATCCTCGCCGCTCAAGGCGGAGGTCGCCTCATCCAGGATCAGCAGCCGGGGTTTAAGGCTCAGCGCCTTGGCGATCTCGATCAGCTGGCGCCTGGAAAGCGGCAGTTCGCGCACGCGTTCCTTGGGATGGATGTCGCCGCATCCCAGCATGTCCAGCAAGGCCACGGCTTGCTCTTGCTGGGCCTTGGCGTCGATCAGCCCGCGCCGGCGCGGCGGCCGCGCCAGGAAGATGTTCTCCGCCACCGAGAGGTCCGGCACCAGGGACAACTCCTGGAACACGCAGGCGATCCCGTGGTCGCGGGCCACGTTCGGCGAAACCAGGCGCAGCTCCACACCCTCCATGAGGATGCGGCCGGCATCGGGCTGCACCACCCCGGCGATGGCCTTGATCAGCGTGGACTTGCCCGCGCCGTTTTCACCGAGCACGGCATGGATTTCACCGGCATGGCAGGTGAGGTCCGCGCCGTCCAGTGCGCGCACGCCCGCATAGCGCTTGGAGATTCCCTGGAGCTGCAGCAAGGCCTCGGGCATGGCGCGTTCCTTCAGGTGTTGCCTTCGCTCTGTTTCATGATGTCCGGCGCCGTAATGTTGATGTTGCACGGCGGGAACTCATTGGCCACATAGAAGGTGTCCGGCAGATCGGGGTAGAAGTTCTTTCCCGGCTCCATCTGCTGGTATTCCACGTAGGGGATGGGCACCGAGATGTACTGGGGCAGCTTCTGTCCCTGCAGCGCGGCGATGGCCGCTTTCAGCGCCACGGCCACCAGGCCGGGTGACTGCGCGGCCGAAGCGCCCTTGAGCCCGTCTTTGTGGTGCGCATAAACCATCTTGCGAAAGCCGTTCTCGCCCTCGGCGCCGATAGGCACAAAAGGATGTTTGGCCTCGATGAGCGCACGCACCGTGCCGTTGGAGCCGGCCTGGGTGTAGATGCCGTTGAAGCGGCCGTGCACGGCGATGGCGTCCGCCGCCACCTTCTGGGAAGTGCCGTCGTCCCAGTTGCCGACCACCTCGACGATCTGCACGCCCTTGTGCTTTTCCATGATCTCGCGAAAACCCAGGTGCCGGTCGCGGTCGACCGAGTTTCCGGGCAGCCCGCGGATTTCGAGCACCTTGCCGCTGGTGACACCGTTTTTCTCCAGCCATCGCCCCATGAGGCGGCCCATCTCGAGCTGGTCTTCGTTGACCTGGATCACCTCGTCGGTGTCCAGCACGTTGTCGAAGGGGATCAGCACCACGCCCGCGTCCTTGGCGCGCTTGATCACCGGCTTGAAGGACGTGGGCGACACCGCGATGGTGAGGATGGCATCGAAGCCCGCATTGATGAAGTTGTCGACGGCGCCCAGCTGCGCGGCGACGTCGGTGCCGGTGGAGACCACCTTCAGCTCCTTGATGTGGGGCTTCATCTCGGGCGTCGCCGCGTAGGCCTTGAGCGACTTGATCATCTGGATGCGCCAGCTGTTTCCCGCGTAGCCGTTGGCCAGGGCGATGCGGTAGGGGCCTTTCTTGGCGGGGTACTGGATGGTCTTGGTGCTGGCGGCAAAAGGCTTGAAGCAGCCGGGCTCGTAGGTCTGCGCGCCCGCCGCTCCCGCGATACCCGCCAGTGCTGCGCCCGCGCTTGCGGCAAGGATGTCTCGTCTTGTATGCATTGCTGTCTCCTGCTCGTTTTTTGCCGGCCTGGCGGCATGCGCGCGATCGCGAAACCGCGCGGGTTGGTCGTAATGGGCCGCGGCTTCCAGGCCAGCCGCTTTCCTGTCACCCTACGAATGCAAAACCATTTCGCTGGTCTTTCGCCAGCTCTTTCGTTAGTACTTGCGGTTGGGGAACTCCTTGGCCGCGACTTCAGCCGGGAATACACCTTCGATCGTCTTGATCCAGCGCGGCAGCGGCTGGCCGGCGGCGGCCTTCGCCGACGCCTCCATCAGCTGCGGACCCAGAAGCGGATTGCACTCCACGCTCACGTTCATCTTGCCCGCCACCATGGCCTCGAAAGCGCCCTTCACGGCGTCGACGCCGATGACGAGGATGTCCTTGCCGGGCTTGAGGCCCGCCTCCTCGATGGCCTGGATCGCGCCTATGGCCATGTCGTCGTTGTGCGCGTAAAGCACATTGATCTTTTTGCCCTCGGCCTTCAGGAAGGCCTCCATCACTTCCTTGCCTTTGGCGCGCGTGAAGTCGCCGGTCTGGGAGCGGATGACCTTGTAGCGCGAGTTCCCCTTGAGGACTTCGTCGAATCCTTTCTTGCGGTCGATCGCGGGATCGGAGCCGACCGTTCCCTGGAGCTCGACGATGTTGACGGGCCCGGTGGTGCTCTTCGTGTTGTCCAGAAGCCATTGCGCCGCCCGGCGGCCTTCCTCGACGAAGTCGGAGCCGATGAAGGTGGTCCAGGTGGACGGGTCTTTCACCACCACGTTGCGGCTCTCCAGGATCACGGGGATCTTCGCGGCCTTGGCCTCCTTGAGCACGGTGTCCCAGCCTGTCGTGACGAGCGGCGCGAGAATGATGACGTCCACTTTCTGGGTGATGAAGGAGCGGATCGCCTTGATCTGGTTCTCCTGCTTCTGCTGCGCGTCGGAAAACTTCAATTCGTAGCCGGCCGCCTTGGCCGCGGTTTTGACCGAGTCGGTATTGGCGGTGCGCCATTCGCTCTCGGCGCCCGTCTGGGCAAAGCCGATCACCAGTTTTTTGCCTGCGGCCTGGGCCCGGGCAAACGGGCTCCACGCCAGCGCGAGGCCGGCGCCGGCCAGGGCTGCCGTGAATGTGCGTCGCTTAAGAAGTCTCATGTTCTGTCTCCTGATGTTGGTTTGGTCGAAGCGCGCCGGCACCCGATCTTTCTGCTTTCCCTGCTCCTTCCGGTGCGGCAACGGGCGGAGCAAGTGTTCCTATCCGGGATACCAGATGACTCGCGGCTCCTCGGCGGAGCGCTGGTAGGTCCACGCGGCCTCCACCAGCCGCGCCATGTCGTAGCGCGGGCGCCAGCCCAGGAGAAATTTCGCCTTGCTGTTGTCCAGCCAGGTCGAGTGGTAGGGGGTGGGCACGGGAACCAGCGGCGTTCCGCGCGTGCGCGCCAGGTAGTCGCCCAGCGCGCCGTAATCGACGGGCTCGTCCATGCAGACATTCATGCGCTGGTGCCTGGCCTGCGGCTCATCAAGCGCCAGCAGGATCGCCTCCACCAGGTCGTCCACGTGCACGAAGTTGCGCTTCACCGGCTTGCCTTGCGGATCCAGCATCACCGGGACGGCCGAGGAAGCCGCGTATTCGCGCGCCCTCGCCGCCCCCACCAATTCGTGCCAGCGGGGACCGCCGAAGACGTCGTCGCCGAAGGACAGGGTATAGCGGAAATCGTCTTTTTCCATGATCCAGGGCGCGCGCAGGCAGCAGCCGTTGAGCCCGTACTGGATCTGGTATTGCTCCAGCATCACCTCCTCGAGCACCTTGGACAGGGCATAACATCCCGGGTAGGCGCTGTGCGGCTGGCTCTCGACGACGGGAACGGCATGCGGGTAATAGAAGTGGCCCACCGCGGCATCCCCGCCCACCAGCAGGAACTGCCGGAATGTGCTGCTGGCGCGGCATTCCTCGAGCAGCCAGAACATGCCCTTGACCGCCACGTCCATCACATCGTCCGGGGTCTCCTTGCTGGTCGCCAGGTGCAGCACGTGCGTCGCGCCTTCCACCGCGCGGAGGACGTCGTCCCTATGCTGGACGGAGCCCCGCACCGATTCGACCCGGGGATGCGGAGGCAAGGTCCGCTTGTGGCACAGCGCGCGAAGCCGGAACCGGTCGTAGCGCGCATCGCCCAGCAGGCGGGCTATGAAGGCCCGCCCGACTTTGCCGGTCGCGCCCGTCACCAGGATGAGATCGCGCGCCGCCGGAGCGTTCATGTCCAGCCACCGTCGACGACCAAATCCTGTGCGGTCATCATGCTGCTGTCATCGGAGGCGAGAAAAAGCACGGCGCGCGCGAGGTCCCCGGGCGCCAGTTCGCCGGGCAGGCACTGCGCTTTCGCCAGTTCGATCTTCGCTTGCGGCGTCACCCACAGCCGGACCTGCTTTTCGGTCATGACCCATCCCGGGACCACCGTGTT
The DNA here is from genome assembly GCF_056405735.1 of Polaromonas sp. P1_F2. NCBI lineage: Bacteria > Pseudomonadati > Pseudomonadota > Betaproteobacteria > Burkholderiales > Comamonadaceae > Polaromonas > Polaromonas sp. P1_F2. The sequence goes on from NZ_JBFUBN010000005.1 coordinate 40,283, forward strand.
GACGCGGATGCGATGCGGACCGAAGTCGCGCGCAAGGCTTCGGGTGAGTCCTTGGGCCGCGGCCTTGCAGGTGGTGTACACAGGCATCCCGCCCGTCTTGACCATCCAGCTCACCGAGCCGAAATTGATGATGGAACCCCCGCCCAGGGCTTTCATGTCCTTGAAAACCTCCTGCGCGGCGAAAAAGTAGTGCTTGAGGTTTACCGCCACGCCGGCATCCCATGACTCGGGCGTGGTTTCTTCAATCAGATGGCGCTGGTCATTCGCCGCGTTGTTCACCAGCACCTGGATGGGACCTATGCGCTGGCGGAGCGCGCCTATGGCGCCGCGCAGGCGGGGGATGTCCGTCACATCACATTCCTCGAAATGCACGCCGCGCAGCCCTTCACCTTCGAGCCTGGCCAGCAAAGCCAGGGCGCCTTCCGTGTCGATGTCGACAAACCCCACCCGGGCGCCTTGCGCGGCGAAATGCTCCACGAGGGAAGCGCCTATCCCCGTGGCGCCGCCGGAGATGAGCACGCTCTTGCCGTTGAGACTCGGGTAGCGGGTTGGCTCAGTCATCGATTTCCTCGTTGGTTTCCTGGAAGCCGTTTTCCGTTTCGCGCACAGGGAGGGCGCGCCTTTACGCGATGGGAGGAGTGCCCCCACCGCGATAAGCAGAGTGGCGATGCTAGCGGTTGCGCCTGCGCGGCGGCTTGCGAAATTGCCGAGTGCGGCTTACGAAATTTCTTTCTGCATCGCAGCAATTGGCGCGATGTGCCAAGATCGGCCCTCCATGACAAAAAGCCCGACCCCGCGCCGGCCCGGCCGGACAAACGGCCCCGCGGTCCTGCGCGTGGCCCTGTTGTTCCATGCCAGCAAGGTCTACGACCGCGAGATCCTTATCGGCATCGGTGACTATGTGAAACAGACGCGGGTTGCCTGGGACCTGTTCCTGGAGGAGGACTTCCGCTTCCGCCTGGACGGCATCCACGAGTGGGAGGGCGACGGCATCATCGCGGACTACGACGACCCCGCCGTCGCGCGGGCGCTCACGGGCGCCCATGTCCCGGTGATCGCCATCGGCGGCTCGTACGAGGATCCCGCCAGCTACCCGGGCCAGGTCCCCTACGTGGCCACGGACAACCAGCTGCTGGTCGCGCGCGCGCTCGAGCACCTGGTGGAAGCCGGCATGACGCGATTCGCGTGCTACAGCCTTCCGGAATCCCCGCTCAACCGCTGGGCCCAGGAGCGCGAGAGGGCCTTCTCGGCATGGCTGCTGCGCAACGGCGCCTCGGGCGAGATCCACCGCGGCCTGGCCACCAGCGCGCCCACCTGGGGGAGCGCCACCAAGAAGCTGATCGCCTGGCTGGACAGCCTGCCCAAGCCGATCGGCATCGTCGCCGTCACCGACGCGCGCGCGCGCCAGCTGCTGCAGGCCTGCATCGTCGCCGACATCGCCGTGCCCGATGAAGTGGCGATCATCGGCATCGACAACGATACGCTGGGGCAGCACCTCACCCGCATCGAGCTCAGCTCCGTGAGCCAGGGTACGGCCGAAATGGGCCGCCGGGCGGCCCAGCTGCTGCACCAGGCGCTGAGCGGCTCGCCGGTTCGCGGCACCCGCGTGGTGGTCCCGCCGGCCGGTGTCCAGAGCCGGGCGTCGACAGCGCGCGACGTCAAGCACAGCCCGGCGGTGATGCGGGGGCTCTATTACATACGCCAGTACGCCTGCCAGGGCATCAAGACCGAGCAGGTGGCCGAGATGATGGGCATGTCGCGCTCGTCGCTGGAGATGTATTTCCGCCGCGACCTCAAGCGTTCCGTGCACGACGAGATCCTGCAGCGCAAGCTGGAGCACTGCTTCGAGCTGCTTGCCCATACCGACACCGGCATCGCGGAAATTGCGCAGGCCTCGGGCTTCCGCTCGGTGCAATACCTGAACGCCGTTTTCCGGCGCGAGGTGGGGGCTACGCCGGTGGCGTGGCGCGAGGCCAAACGTGTTGAGCCGCGCTGAAACCTCAATTCGCGCGCCGGCAGCCACATTCACCCGGTATACCCCGCCATGCGCGGCAGCCCCAGCACCTTGACGGGGACTTACGCTGCCCCGCCCTGCGCGGCAGGATGCAAGTCGTGCTTCCCCAGTGAATAAGAAAGCGCGTAGATGTCATGTGCCATGGCCGCAATGGCGCCTGCCGCCCGGAGACACTGCGGCGACAGTTCGTTGGCCAGGGCGTGTTGCAGGGTCTCGGTCTCATACGACGACAACAAGACAATCCAGTCGGCGGCGGCATCCCCGCCGCGGATTTTTTGTTCTTGCGTCATGGCTGCCTCCGGCGTTCGGGTTTGCAGCAGGTGCGCCCCGACGATGGCCCCGCTTTCTGCCTCCCACGCCAACAGCTTTTCCAGCCAGGCCAGCAAAGGCCCTGCCTGGCCATCCGCAGGTGACAGGCGAATCGTCGCCATTGCCCGGCCCAGTCCGGCACCGAAACTGCTGAGCAGCTTGCACTGGCTGCGCACCATGTGCAGGTGGTGCGGCATCATCTTCGCCGACCATGGCGACGGATTATTCAGGCTCTGCAGGTATCCTGAAGAGGTGAGGGTTTCATACGATGCCAGCTCGTACATCACAAAAAATCCCGTTCCTCCGTCAATGTTTGACCAGCGTGAGCCGCGCAGAAAGCCTTCAATGCCCATACGCTCCGGAAAGTGTTCGCGGGAGTGCCACTCCTGAAACTCCTCGCGTTGCGCGGGCAGGATGTCCCACCACATGGCGACTGCAGCCTTGCCTAAAAGTGCCATGTCAGTAGAACCAGCCTGCCGGGACCGTGACCAGCTTGGGGAACACCACCATCAGGAACATCACCGCAAACTCGGCGATCATGAACGGGATGACACCCTTGGTGACGTCGTCCATGCTGATCTTGCCGACACCCGCCACCACGTTGAGCACCGTGCCCACCGGCGGCGTCACCAGCCCGATCGAGTTGTTGATGATGAACAGCACGCCGAAGTAGACCGGATCGATGCCTGCGGCCTTGACCACGGGCATCAGCACCGGCGTCAGGATCAGGATGGTGGGCGTCATGTCCATCGCCGTGCCGACGACCATGACCAGCACCATGATGGCGGCCATCAGCAAGATCGGGCTGTCCATGAAAGGCTTGAGCAGGCCCACCACCATTCCCGGCAGGTTGGCCACCGTGATCAGCCAGGCGCTGACCATGGCCGCGGCGATCAGGAACATCACGATGGCGCTGGTCTTGGCCGAGGCGACGAACACGCCGTAGAGTTGCGGGAGCTTGAGTTCGCGGTAGATGACGATAGAGACGAACAGGGCGTAGACGGCGGCCACCACGGCCGCCTCGGTGGGCGTGAACACGCCCATGCGCAGGCCGACCAGGATGATGACCGGCAGGACCAGCGCCCAGGTGGCGTCCTTGAAGGCCTTCATGATTTCGGGGGCCGATTTGCGCGGCGGTGGGACGATCTTCTCGCTGCGCACCAGCCAGGCCCAGGTGACCCACAGCGCGCCGCCGATCAGCAGGCCCGGCACAACGGCCGCGAAGAAGAGCTTGGAGATCGACACGTTGGCCGCCACGCCGAAGATCACCAGCCCGATGCTGGGCGGGATCACCGGGCCGATCACCCCGACGGCGGCGATCAGGCCGCCAGCGCGCGCCTTCTCGTGCCCTGCCTTGACCATCATCGGCAGCAGCAAGGCGGTGAGCGCGGCGGCGTCGGCCACAGCCGAGCCCGACAGCGCCGACAGCAGGCAGCCGGCCATGATGGTCACATAGCCCAGCCCGCCTTTGACGTGGCCGACCAGCGCCAGCGCCAGGTTGACGATGCGGCGCGACAGGCCGCCGACGTTCATGATTTCGCCGGCCAGCATGAAGAAGGGCACGGCCAGCAACGGGAAGCTGTCGGCGCCGCCGACCAGGTTTTGCGCCAGGATCTGGGCATCGAACAGCTGCAGGTGCCACATCAGGGCGACACCGCTGGCCAGCAGCGCAAACGCGATGGGAATGCCCAGCGCCATGGCGGCCAGCAGCGAGCCGATGAAAATGAGGATGGTCATGGCCGTGCTCCCACGGAGTTGTCGGGCTGGCGCGCATCGCCCAGCACCTGCTTGAGCTGCACGGCCTCTTCCGACTCCTGCACCATGACCAGTTCATCCTCCAACAGCTGGCCGGTGATGACCTTCCACAAATCCAGCAGCAGCAGGCCGCACGCCAGCACGCCGAACACGAGACCCGAGAGGTAGACGATGGACATGGACCAGCCGGTCGTCGGCGCCGTAACATCCCAGTTGATCTTGACCTGTTCCCAGCTGCCCATGGCCAGCAGCACCACGATGAAGATCATCAGCGCGTGCCCGACGATGAGGCAGATCTTTTTGCCGATGACCGGCAGCCGCCCCACCACCATGTCGATGCCGAGGTGGCCGTGTTCACGCAGGGCGACCAGCGCGCCGAGAAAGGTGCCCCAGATGAAGAGCCAGCGCGAAAGCTCTTCGGACACCGTGATGCCCGAGTTGAAGCCGTAGCGCAACACGACGTTGCCGAACACCAGCACGACCATGATGGCCAGGCCGAGGGCGATGAGGAACTCGATGCCTTTGCAGGCCTTGTCGACGAACTTGTCCATGTCAGTTTTGCGCGGCAAGGGCCTGCGCTTCGCGCGCGATGTCAGTCACGACCCGAAGGCCCTGCAGGTAGGAGCGCGGACCGAAGCCCTGGATCGTGCCCTTCACGGCCGGCGAGATGATCGAGTGGTGGCGCCAGGGCTCACGTGTCGCGAGGTTCGACATGTGCACCTCGACCACCGGGAAGGGCATGGCCTTGATCGCGTCATGCAGCGGCACGCCATGCTGCGTTAAGCCAGCGGGGTTGACCAGCGCGCCCTGCGCCATGTCGATGTGCTGGTGCAGGAAATCAATCAACGCCCCTTCGTGGTTCGACTGGATGGTTTCGAGCGTCACGCCCAGCTCTCCGGCCAGTTGTGCCAGCATGGCGTCGATCTGCGCGAGCGTCGTGGTGCCGTAGATGTGGGGTTCGCGGCGGCCGAACAGGTTCAGGTTCGGCCCGTGGAGGACAAGTATTTTCATGGCAGTCAGAACTTCGACACCCGTTCCAGCTCGGACTTGAACAGGGTCACGACGGCCGGGTCATAAGCGGCGGAGAACTTTTCGTAGACGGGACGCACTTCGGCGCGCATCTTGGCCAGCTCGGCGGGCGGCACGTCGTTGTAGAGCATGCCCTTGGCCGTGAGCTCGCCCAGGGCCTTGGCCGAGACTTCACGGCTGACCACGCGCTGCCAGTTTTGGGCTTCGATAGCTGCGTCCTGCAGGATCTTGTGCTCCGTCGCCGAGAGCTTGTCCCAGAAGCGCTTGCTGATCTGGATCGGGTTGGTGGCATAGACGTGGTTGGTGCCGCTCACGTACTTCTGCACTTCATAGAACTTGCTCGAGGCGATCACCGCGAAGGGGTTTTCCTGGCCATCGACTGCCTTGCTTTCGAGCGCGCCGTACAGCTCGGCAAAGGGCATGGGCACCGGGTTGGCCTTGAAGGTCTTGAAGGTTTCCAGGAACACCGGGTTCGGGATCACGCGCAGCTTCAGGCCTTCCAGGTCGGCGCCCTTCATGATGGGCCGCTTGCTGTTGGTGACGTTGCGAAAGCCCAGGTCGAAAAAGCCCAGCACGATCACGCCCTTTTCAGGCAGTTTGGCGGTGAGCATCTTGCCCAGGGGGCCGTCGACCAGCGCGTCAGCCTGTTTCGCATTGGCGAAGAGGAAGGGAAAGTCGAGCAGGCCGAATTCCTTGACGATGCCGTTCAGCGACGTCGTCGAGGCCACCAGCATTTCCTGCACGCCGCCCTGCAGTGCGGATTGCTGCTGCAACTCGTTGCCGAGTTGGGAAGCCGCGAATTCCTGCACCTTGATCTTGCCGCCGCTCTTGGCGGCGACGATCTCGGCGAACTTGCGCACGCCCAGGCTGGTCGGGTGGTCGGGGTTGTTCAGGTGGCCGAACTTGATGGTGCGTTCCTGGATGTCCTGGGCCATGGCGGCGGTCGAGAGGCCCAACAGGGCGGCTGCGGCCAGGGCGAGGGTGCGGCGTGTGAAACGGATAGAGGGCATCGACGTCATGGAAGGGTCCTTTTGTCTCGGATTTGAATAGGGGAAAGTGAGCAAGCGGGCAGCGCCGATACACGCGCCACCATCAGGGCAGGCTGGATCATCAATCAATGTGGAAAGTCTTTCCATAATGGAAAACCATTATCATTCCGTGATTGGCCCGGCCGCAAGGCGTGGCCAAATGGCGCCATGCCCTTGCCTCAAAACGTCATTTCTCTATGAGCACCCTTCTCGAACGAAGCTTCAAAACCCTGGAGCATCTGGCCTTGCACCCCGAGGGGCAAACCGTCTCCATGCTTGCCGCCACGCTGGACATGCCGCTCAGCGCCACCCACCGCCTGCTGGCCGAGCTGTGCCGCTGCGGTTATGTGCGCCAGGTGCGCGAGCAGGGCGAATACGTTTTGACCATCAAGCTCGTGTCGCTAGGCCTGGGCTTTTTGAGCGCGTCGGGCGTGGTCGACGTGGCACAGCCGCTGCTCGACAGCCTGGCCGAAGAGTCGGGCGAGCTGGTGCGGCTTGCCGTGGTCGACGGTGACGACCTCACCTTTGTCGCCAAGGCTCAGGGCGCGCGTCGCGGCCTGCGTTATGACCCCGACATGGGCCTGTCGGTGCGCCTCTCGTGCAGCTCCGCCGGCCACGCCTGGCTATCGACCATGAGCGACGAAGAAGCCATGCGCCTCGTTGCCAGGCAGGGCTTTGGCTTGCCGAAAGACTTCGGCCCCAAGGCCCCCACCACCGTCAAGGCGCTGCTGGCTTATGTGCAGGCAGCACGCAAGCGTGGCTTCAGCATGATCAACGAAGTGTTTGCACCGCAGATGACGGCCATGGCCGCACCGGTGATGTCACCCACGGGCGCGATAGGCGTGGTCACCATCGCCGGCCCGCTGGTGCGCCTGACTGAGGCGCGCATGGAGGAGTTGTCGGAAGCTTTGCTCGCCACGGCCGAAGAGATTCGCGCGGCGAGCGGTGCGTCAGCCATGTTCAAGAAGCGGGCCTGAGCCGGCGAAGGCGAGCAGCTCAGCCTGATGCGCAAAACCCTGATTTCCACCATCGCCGCGTTCTTCGCCGGTTCGGCCCTGCTGGCTTTCTGGGTCAAGCTCGAACACAGGCCCGCGGAGGCCATCGCAGCGACCCACGCGTACATCGAAGGCGTGGACACTGACGCCGGCTGGAAAGACCGCTTGCGCCGCTGCGTCCAACCGACCGGGTTTACGCCATTCCAGACCAACGGCAACCGCCTTCGCCGCCTGGCCGGCAGCCTGGATCCGGACCCGGCGGAGGTCAGCGTGGATTTTTTCGATTGTTCCGTTCGCTTTTATCTGCGCAAGCAGAAGTCGGGCTCCTGGCTGGTCTACAAGGTCCGGAGCCACGCGGGCTAGCGGCAGCGCCAGAGGGAGAATTGACTTTTAAGTCAATTTATCCTACCCTCTCCCGGATGGACAAAGCCATTCACCAATCGCTATTGGAAGCCGTGCTGGCTGCCGCCAGAAAGGTTGGCATGGACCAGTCAAAACTGGCTGAGGTCGCGGGCCTGGCACCGGAGACTTTGTCCAGGTCAAAAAAAAGAAGGTCGATGGAGGTCCAGACGCTAGCGGCACTCGCGCAGGCAGCAGGCCTGGAATTGGCCATCCAGCAGAAGAAACCACGGGCGCGCGTGCAGGTTCCCGCAGCACATGCATTTCCGCCCCGAAAGGCGGAAGCACCCGCCAACCCGCCGCTCTCTGATCCGCGCTGGGGCTTGTCCTGGTCGAGCAAATCCCCGAAGCCGGAGGCGCTTGTGAGGAACGCACTGAAAAAAGGCAACTACGCGCCGGTCCTCCAGGCGGTGCTCGAATACGGAAGCCCTTTTGTCCAGGAGCAACTCCTGGCCCTCCGCGAGACAGGTGAACTCCAGGCATCCACCGATTCAGGCGAGGCGCTGGCAAGGATGCTGCGCAACATCGAAAAAGGCATCTCCCATGCTCAGGCCTGATACCGAACAACTCTGGGAGTACCTGAAGGAAAACCGTGCCTTGAGGGGATTTGTGCTGGTCGGAGGGACGGCGCTCTCCATGCATCTCGATCACCGGATCAGCGAAGACCTGGATTTCATGATCCCGCAAACCCGGCTGCCTCGCCGGCAAATCGAGGGTTTGCGCCGGATGGCGGGCGAAGCCGGTTTTCCTTTCGTGCCGAATGACAGCATTGACGGCGTCAGGGAGTTTGAAGACACGGGCATGGACTATTGGGACTACATGCAGGACTACATCGTGGCGGGCACGGTCAAACTGACATTGGTCGCCCCCGACCCCGAGGTCTCGGCCCTCCTGCTACCGGGCCTGGACGACAGGCCAAGGCTGGCAACGCTGCACGAGATTTTTAAACTCAAATGCATTGCGTGCGCCAACCGGACCAAGTCCCGTGACTGGCTGGACATGTATGTCCTGCTCACTGGAAATTACTTCAAGCCTGTCGACTTCTACGCCGCTTTTGAAGAAGCCGGCGTTCCGATGAAGTTCGACATTGCCATGCAGAGGATGTGCAAAGATTCGATCCCGGAATCGGATGAGGGATACGACACCTTGTTGCCGGATCCGCCCACCATCGCCCAGATGCAGGAATACTTCATTGGGCTTAAAGAGCGTATTGAAGAAGACGTTGCTTTACAAAAAGCTTCGGCACTGCGGCCGCCGGGCTAGAGCTTCAGGGTCAGCCGCCTCCAGGCACTTGCCTCTTCCAACTGGTCCTGCACCAACGTTGCGCCGGCAAAACTCAGCACACGCTGCTCGGCCGCCGGCAGCAACAGGGTAAGACGGCCCTGCACAGGCGGCTGGGCACCCTCGCGGGAAACCGCGAGGTGCAGGCCTTGCGCGGTGGACTCGACGCGCAGGCGCCACTGTCCATAAGCGCCGCTGCGCCAGGCCTGGCTATGGCCGTCGTCTTCAAAACAGGTCGCCTCGAAACCGCCGTCGCCCTTGAAGGGAAACAGCTGGAAGCCGCGCACATCTTCGACTTTTGCGAAATGGATTTCGCCGAGGTTCAGCGGGATGGCGCAGCCTTCGCGTGCCAGCAGCGGAGGCGCGCCGTCCAGCGGCGCCTCCAGCGTCACCGATCGGCCGGCGTCGAAGTGCCGCGCCGTGTGCACTTCGTACCAGCCCCCGGTGCCGGGCAGCCACACGGGGCGCTGCGTCTGGCCGGGCTCGACCACCGAGGCCACCAGCAGGTTGCCGCCCAGCAGCATGTCGTCGTTTTCTTCCAGGCAGCGCGCGTCTTCGGGGAAGTCGTGCCAGGTCGGCCGGATGATGGGCTCGTAGGCGCTGTGGTAGCGCCACACCAGGTCGTAGAGGTAAGGCATGAGGCGGTAGCGCAGGCGGATCAAATCGCGCACCTGGGGTGTCACCTCGGGGTACATCCAGGGTTCGTTGACGGTTTTGTCGTCGTTCCATGAGTGGATGCTGAAGCGCGGCAGGAAGATGCCGTGCTGCACCCAGCGCAGCAGCAGCTCAGGCCCCGGCGCGGGGCCTGAGAAACCACCGATGTCGTGCCCGGTATTGGACACGCCGGACATCGCCAGGCCCAGGCCCATGCGGATGTTGTAGCGCAGGGTTTCCCAGGCCGTGTAGTTGTCGCCCGACCAGGTCTGCACATAACGCTGCATGCCGGCAGCGCCGGAGCGCGACACCAGGTAGGGCCGCTCCGCGGGTGCGAACTCGGACTGCGCGGCGTGCGAGGCCTGCATCATCAACAAGGTTTGCAGCGGGCGCACCTCGCGCGCGGGGCGCGGCGCGCCGAAGCCGTGGGCCAGCGCCTTGTCGCTCCAGATTTCGTATTCGTTGTTGTCGTTCCAGGTGGCGGGGATGCCGTAGTCGAGCAACTGCTCCGTGACCTGCTTTTTCCACCACGCGATGGTGGCGGGGTTGGTGAAGTCGAGGTAGGCGCCGGTGCCGTCCCAGAACTGGATGGCGGTGGGCCGGCCGTCCGGGTCCTGCACCAGCAGGCCGGCCTGCCTGGCTTCTTCGAAGCGCGGGTGGTTGCCGAGCAGCGCGGGTTTGATGTTGGGCACCAGGCGCACGCCGCGGTCCAGGTAGCTCGTCACAAAGGCCGCGGGGTCGGGAAATTTCTCGCGGTTCCAGTTGAAGACGTAGCGGCCGGGGCCGATGGAGGTATAGCCCGAGGACAGATGGAAGGAATCGCAGGGAATGTCGTGTTCCTCGCAGCGCTCAAGAAACTCGCCCATGCATTCCTGCGCGTTGGGCGCGTCGGTGTAGCTCATGGTCGAGCCGGAATAGCCCAGCGCGTAGCGCGGCGGGAAAATGGGCCGGCCGGTAAGCCAGGTGTAGCGGCGCGTGATGGCGGCCGGGCCGTCGCCGGCGATGTAGTACAGGTCGAGGTCGCCGTGGTCGGCCACGAAGTAGCGGTAGTGGCCGTGGTAGTTGTCCATCTCGCGGCCCATGTCGAAGCTGCAGTCGGACAAGGTATCGTAGAACAGGCCGAAACACAAACCCGCATCCTGCTCGCCACCCTTGCGCGTGATGTAGAACGGGATGTGTTTGTACAGCGGGTCGGTGCTGCGCGCGCTGTAGCCCATGGGGTCCAGGTTGCACATGCGGTAGCGCTGCCCGGCGCGGTTGGCGTCGCCGGCACGCTCGCCCAGCCCGAAGTAGGCCTCGCCGCGATCGCGCTGCAGGTAGTGGTAGACCTTTTCGTCCCACCAGCCGAAGTTGTAGCTTTGCGTGGAACGGTCGGCGGCGCTGGCCTGCCAGCGGCCCTGGTGCCGGCTTTCCCAGCGGCAGAAAAAACCTCTGAGCGTCACCGTCAGGCGCACAGCGCCGGTGCTGACCTGCAACTGTTCGCCCTCTTCCTTGAGCTCGAACGCGGGCAGCGAAAAGCCGCTCACGTCGAAACGGTCGCGGCCTTCAACAGGCAGGTTTTCCAGGCCGGGCGCCACCGTCCAGCTGCGCGGCATCTGTAGCCGGCCCTGCGGCAGCACCAGCACGCGGACGATGTCTTCTTCGAGCACCCAGATGTGGGCCACGGCGGCGCCGTCGCTGGCCAGCACAAGGTGGTTGTCGTTGCGGGATTGCAGGGCGAATACGGGAGGATGGTCCAGGCGCATGGGTGGGGAGTCGAAAGGGAATGGGGTCAGCCGGGCACGGCGCTCAAAGGCGCAGGCCGTCAGCGTCGAAATAATGCAATTGCTCCGCGGGCGCGCTTACGCTAACGGTGTCGCCGCGCTTGATCGTGGTCTGGCCGTTCAGGATCAGTTCAAAAGGCGCGTCGGGCACCACCTTGCCGTGCAGGATGCTGGTGCTGCCGAGCTGCTCGACCTGGGTTACCGCCAGTTGCAGCGGACCGTCGTCCGACAGCCGCGCGTGCTCGGGCCTTATGCCCACGGTCTGGGCGCCGGGTTTGGCGCCGGGCATCTGTGCCGCCGGCACGAAGTTCATGCGCGGGCTGCCGATGAAGCCGGCCACGAACTGGTTGCAGGGCCGGTTGTACAGCTCCAGCGGCGAGCCGACCTGCTCGATGCGGCCGGCGCGCAGCACCACGATCTTGTCGGCCATGGTCATGGCCTCGACCTGGTCGTGGGTGACGTAAATCATGGTCGCGCCCAGGCGGGCGTGCAAGTCGCGGATCTCGGCGCGCATGGAGACGCGCAGCTCGGCGTCGAGGTTGGACAGCGGCTCGTCGAACAGGAACAGCTTGGGTTCGCGCACGATGGAGCGGCCTATGGCCACGCGCTGGCGCTGGCCGCCGGAAAGCTGGGTGGGCTTGCGCTGCAGCAGCGGCGTGAGCTGCAGCATGGCGGCGGCGGCGTTGACCTTGCTTTCAATCACCGGCCTGGCCACGCCCAGGTTCTCGAGGCCGAAGGCCATGTTGTCGTAGACGCTCATGTGCGGGTACAGCGCATAGGACTGGAACACCATGGAGCAGCCGCGGTGCGCGGCGCTGACCTCGTTGACGCGCTGGCCGTCGATGCGGATGTCGCCGCTGCTGGCGGGCTCCAGCCCGGAGATGATGCGCAGCAGCGTGGATTTTCCGCAGCCCGAGGGGCCGACGAAGACCACAAATTCACCGTCGGAAACGGTCAGGTCCACACCATGGATGATGGTGGCTTTGTCGAAAGTTTTGACGACGCTGGCGAGTTCAAGAGTGGCCACGGGAGAGTCCTTGGTTTATTTGACGCCGGCGCTGGCGATGCCGGTCGCGATGTATTTCTGCAGGAAGGCGAAAACCAGGGTGATCGGAATCAGGGTGATCACCGTCATCGCCAGCAGGTAGTGCCACTGCGTGTTGAGTTCGCCCTGGAAGGCATTGAGCGCCAGTTGCAGGGTGAAGTGCTCAGACTTGGACAGCACGATCAGCGGCCAGAGGAAGTCATTCCAGCGCCACATGAAGGAGAAGATGGCCAGCACCGCCATGGCGGGGGCGGCCAGCGGCAGGATGATCTTCCAGTAGATGCGCCACTCGCTGGCGTTGTCCATGCGCGCGGCCTCCAGCAGTTCGTCGGGAATGGTCAGCATGTACTGGCGCAGCAGGAACACGCCTGTGGGCGTGGCCACCGCGGGCAGGATCACGCCCCAGAGGTTGTTCAAGAGATTCAGTTCAGAGATCACCAGGAAGGCCGGCACCAGGATGATGGTGGGCGGGATCATCAGCGTGGCGATGATCAGCACGAACACCGTCTTTTGCCCGGTGAACTGGTACTTGGACAGCGCGAAGGCCGCCATCGAGTTGAACAGCAACGTGAGGATGGTGGCCACCACGGTGATGAACACGCTGTTCCACAGGTAGGTGCCGAAGGCGAACTTGCCGAACAGCTCGGTGTAGTTGCCGCCGGCGAACTTGAGTTCATTCACCGGCTTGCGGTCGTTGATGTTGACGCGTATCTCGGTCTGCGGCGCGGCGGGGTCGACCATGGTGGCGACCAGGCCGATGCGGCGCACCTGGGCCAGTTCGCGGATGTTGCCCTGCTCGTCCTTGGAACGGAACAGCGGCAGGGGCTTGTCGTAACCGGCCACCACCGCTTCCTTCTGGCTGTAGGGCAGGAAGGTCGGCGGGAACTGGCTGAGCGCGCTTTCGGTTTTGAAGGACGACATCACAAGCCACAGCACCGGCCCGAACATCACGACGAGGCCGGCCAGCAGGTAGGCGTAAGAGACCCAGTCGGTCCAATGCAGGCTGGCACCGCCGTGCTTGTGGCCCTGGGTGCGGGTAAAGAAATTGGCCATCGCTTTTTCCTTACTTCTTGATTTTTCCGGCCTCGCCGGCTTTGGACAGCCGCAGTTGCGCGAGCGTCAGGGCCATCAGGCCGGCGGCCAGGATCAGCGAGGCCGCGGCGGCCAGGCCGTAGAGGTGGATCTGCTCGGCGAAACCGGTCTGGTAGATGTACTGCACGATGAAGGTGGTGGCCGAGCCCGGGCCGCCGCCGGTGAGCACAAACACTTCGTCAAAACTCTGCACCGCGCGGATCATCACCAGCACCAGCACCACGATGAGGTTGGGCATCAGCAACGGCAGCGTGATGCGCCTGAGCACGCGCCACGGCGGCGCGGCGTCCATCTCGGCGGCTTCATACACGTCTTTCGGGATGGCCTGCAGGCCGGCCAGCAGGATCAACGTGTAAAAGCCCATGTGGGCCCAGATCGACACCACCACCACCCAGAAAAAAGCCCAGTGCCGGTCCAGCAGCCAGTCCATCGGCGAAGCGCCCATGGCGACCAGGCCGGCATTGAACACGCCCTGGCTTTGCAGCAGCCATTTCCAGATCAGCGCCACCACCACCGGCGACAGCAGCACCGGGTAGAAGAACACGCCGCGCCAGAAACCGCGGCCGATGATCTTGCGGTTCAGCACCAGGGCCGTGACCAGCGAGAAGAACACCATCAAGGCCACCTGGATCAGGCTGAACTTCACCGTGTTGGCGATGGAGCGCCAGAAGATGTCGGTGCGGCAGGTCTGCAGATCGGTGTAGTCGCGGCATTCAAGCAGGATGGCGAAGTTCTCCAGCCCGGTGAAAGGCCGCTGCGTGGGCAGCAGGTTCACCCCGCCGGTCACCGCATACACCAGGTTCACCACGATGGGCAAAAAGGTGAAGAGGCTGATCACCACCAGGTTGGGCCCGACGAACAACCAGCCTATGCGCGAGGCGCCCAGCCATTTCTGGCCCAGCCGGAACACCGGCTCGAACAGGTTGAACAAAAAGCCCAGGAAGGCTGAGAAAACCGACATAGCGACTCCGATCTACTGTCAAGGCACCACCTGTATCCCAGTCTTACGCCAGAGATGCCGCGGAACTGGCTTTGCCAGGCCGCAGGTGTCGCCCCTGCAAGGGGGAGGAGCGCACAAAGTGCGCGACTTGGGGTGTGCTACTTCTCGGCTTGCTTGACCGCTTCCGCCATGTCGGTGCCGATCTTGGTCACGGCCTCGTCCACGCTGATTTCCCCCACGATGGCCTGGGTGACCCGGGTCACGGTCGGCAGCATCAGGGCGCGGTTGTACTTGTAGCCTTGCAGTGCGTAGGCCGGCGGCGCGATGGTGGCGGTGCCGCTGGTGAACACGCCCAGCGCGGCGCGCGCCGCCGGGCCGGCGCTCGGATAGTCCACGCCTTTTTTGGCCACACCGGCATGGGCCGGGATGTTGTTGGTGCGGGAGGCGAATTCGGCGACATTGGCCTCCTGCGCCATGAAGTCCAGGAAGCGGCCCACTTCCTTCGGGGACTTGGTGGTTTTCAGCGCCACCCAGGCCGCACCGCCGGGCATGCCCGAGCAGGCGGCGGGGCCGCAGGGGTTGGGCACGGCGACCCAGTCGAAGGCGTTGCCGATTTCTTTTTGCATGCGGTTGATCTGCCAGGAACCCGACAGGATCATCACCACGCGGCCGTTCTTGAACTCGCCCACCGCATCGGCATAGCTGGATCCGCCCGAGCCGCCCCAGACGTCCTTGAGCATGGTGCCGTCCTTGTGCCAGGCGACGAACTTGCCCACGGCGGTCTTGTAGCCGGCGTCAACCGTGAGGTTGCCCTTGGCGTCGAAGATCTTCGCGCCGTAGCTGACGGCGGGACCGGCGAAGCGGTGGCCCGAACGGTCCCAGGCCATGGCGGCCGGAGTCTGCGTGGCCTTGGCCACCTTGCGCGCCGCATCGGCCCATTCTTCCCAGGTGGCCTTGGGGCCAGGCATGGGCACCTTGGCCTGCTCGAACAAGGTCTTGTTGACGAAGGGGCCGGTCATCGTCATTTGCGACAGGAAACCGTAGATGCCCTTGTCGCCCGCCTTGTTGCGCATCCAGGGCAAGGTGCTGCCGAAATTCTCTTCCCAGTACTTGCGGTCCTTCACATGGGCGCTGATGTCGATGTAGTTCTTCGACAGCCCGCCGATCTCGGCGACACGCGCGATGTCGGGGCCCTGGCCGGCCGCGAGCTGCACGGGCAGTTGTTCGACCACCGTCTTGTAGGGCACCACGTCGAGGATCACCTTGGCGCCGGCGTTCTGGGCCTCATAGCGCTTGATGAGGTCGGCCGTGACATCGCATTCATTGCCGTCCTGGTAGCACATGACGCGGATGTCGGCCAAGGCGCTGGTGGCCAGCGTGGCGACGGCGGCGCCCAGGAGGCCGGCGCGCGTGGCGTGCCTGGCGAAGGAACGAAGCTGGAAGTTCATGGTTGTCTCTTTCTTGAAAAAAAGGAAGGGGGGCCGATCGATCGTCGGCTTCAGGAATGCGCGTCGGCCGCCGGCGCAAAGGGCGCCCAGCCCGCATGGCCGGGATGGGTGGCCGCGGCGCTGCCGGTCGCCGCGATCACGAGCAGGAGCATCGGCAGGGGCTTGCCGTCGCTGTGCGTGCTGCTGGAGGTGAAAACCATGTTGTCCTGTGCCGTTGTGTTGCGATCGTTGGCGGTTTTGGCTATTATGGCAAACGTTTGCCAACGCCTGGCAATCGTTTGCCATACTTGTCAGTCGCGGCTTTCTCGGTTATATGTTGTCTTGGCACGCACCGGTCGCGCCGCCGGTCGGCCACCCGCCATCACTCCCTGTTTTCCCAAAATACGACCCATCGATGCTTTGCTTTCCACTCGCCGGACTCCCGCCTCGCCATCCGCATGACCGGCCTTCGCGCCAACCCGACATTCGCTGCGGCGTCCAGGCCCGGCAGGCCTGCCGCCAGCACCGATGACCGACGACACCCCGCGCAGGCGCAAGGGCGTCGGCCCGGTTTCGCTGAGCGAAGTCGCCGTGCAGGCCGGCGTCTCAATCTCCACCGTCTCGCGCATCGTGAACGGCGAGACCCGGCGGGCTTCGGCGGAAACGCTGGCGCGCGTGCGCGAGGCGATCAAGACCGTGGGCTACCACCCGAACCAGCTGGGGCGCGCGCTACGCAGCCGTGAGAGCCGCCTGGTCGCGATGCTGGCCGCCAACCTCGACAACCCGGTGATGGCCACGCTGGCCGCCTCCACCGAGGCCGCGCTGCGCGAGGCCGGCTACACGATGATCCTGTGCGACACGCACGACCGGCCGGAGCTGCAGGACGACTATCTCAACGCCATGCGTTCGCAGGTCGTGCAGGGCTACGTGATGGTCGCGGCTCAGCACAGTGCCGGCCTGCGCGACTTCGTGGAGCGAGGTGCTCCGATGGTCTTCGTGAGCCGGCGCAGCCCGTTCGGCAGCTGCGCCTTCGTGGGGCCGGACAACCTGGCGGCCGGCGCCGCCGCCGCGGACTACCTGCTCGACCGCGGCATCGACGCGCCGGCCGTGGTATTTCCGTCGCGCGGATCGTCCACGACCAGGGAACGCGTGCAGGGCTTCTGCGAGCGGGCCGGCGCCAGAGGCTTGTCAGCCGACCGGATCCGCAGGGTGGAGGCCCCGGGCATCTCGCACCTGGAAATCGGCTACGCCGCCGCAGCCCAATTCGCGGCGCCCGGCGCCTGGCCGCGTGGCGCGATGTGCATCAGCGACCAGGTCGCCTATGGGCTGCACCGCGTGGCCCGCGAGAGCGGAATCCGGGTGCCCGGCGATTGCGAGCTGGTCGGCATCGACGGCAACCCGATCAATGCCTGGCTCGCCCCGTGGCTCACCTCGGTCGAAATTCCGCATCAAGATTTCGGACCGGTCATCGTGGAGCTGATGCTGAGCCTGTGGGGCGGCGAAGCGCCACGCGAACGCCTCATGCCGCACCGCATGGCGGCTGCACTCGAGACCTGAAACCGGCCAGGCCTGCGCCAAATGCGTCAAGCAGCGGGTTTCGGCCTTTTCCAGATCACGCCGTCCACCAGGTAGTGGTGGAAGTTCACGGTGAAGTGCAGGATGAACACGGTGGGCAAGCCCAGCCAGATCAGTTGCTGGCCGGCCACCGAGAGCGCCTGGTACATCACCGCACCCAGCACCAGGCACAGGGCAAGATATTTGCCTGCGTTTTTGAACGGTTTCACCAGCCGCTGAAGGTCCTGGGCGTCCACAGATCGTTGGCCGGCCTTACCCGGCAGCTGCGCGTCACGGCGCACATTCTGCAGCCAAACAAACTGAAGGTATTGCAGGTTGTGCCAGATATTCACCACCAGCCACCCCGACGTGATGTCCGCGACCCACAGGTAGGCGACCGCGGTGACAAGCAGGTGCGATGCCACAAACAGGCAATGCCCTGTATTGAGCCGCCCGGCCAGCGCAAGGCGCAGCTGCCGATACCCCCACCACGCGCACGCAAAGACGGCGACGATGCCTGTTGCGCCTGTCAGCGCGGCGTCCACAGGTGGAAGGTAGATGGGATAGCCATAAAAAAAGTCCGGCGCCGTTGTACATCGGTGCATCAAGCCCCAAAGCGGAAAGAGGTAGATCAGGCTTTCCGCCAGGCGGTCCGGGTCCGCGGCTTGCGGGTCAGCCCTTTTGTACGCCCTTGCAATGCCAAAGGACTGCCGGGTGACATGGTAGGTCTGGGCGATGAAATACACCGTGAACAGACCGCCCAGTTCATAGGCCAGCGCCACCATCGTGACCAGCACCAGCACGAGGGGCGGCAAAGCAAAAATCAGGAACCAGTGCCTTTTGACATGGGCTTTGCCAACCCCGATCCGGGTGTAGGTCGCAATGACGTGGGGGCTGGCGAACAGCCAGACGTCGACCAGCACCACCGCCACAAACATCGCCGGCGAGATCATCGCCAAAGCGCCCAGGACCAGCGCGATGCCGGCGGTGCCGAAGATGAACAGCCGGTCAAACCACGGCTCGTAGAGAAACGGGCCGTGGGTAGCAGTGCCGGCCGGCCAGCGCAGGCTCATGTCACAACCATAGGGACTGGAGGCGGCCGCGGAGAGCCAGGTGGCGCGGATTTTGGCGGCCGTGTGAACTGGGTTCGTGGCCGAAGGTAGCGCTCCGTGGACACTGCGGTTTTCCCGTATGCGCTGTTGAGGCCGGTTTCAAACCGCGAGGCCAGCGTCAATCTGCCGGACATTGCCGACAAACCCGCAGGCGGCAATGCCTGGTATGGGTCGTACACAGGCATTGTTTCGCACGGGTTGCAAAAGCCATCGGCATCAAACTGGCTTGCGAATTGGACGGAATAAACCACACCATCGGGTTTATCGGCGTCGATCGGAAATGAAAAGGCCAGAACGGAATCAGCCGCATCGGCGGCAGGATTGCTGTCACGCAGCAAAATGAATCCGGACTCCGTGAAGGCGCGGGCTACCTCCCGCTTCAGATCCGGCAGTTTGACCTTGGCGTAGGAGTTGTCGTAACCCGGACGGTTACGCTCCCCGCTCCACATGGTTTTGTAATCAAACCCGTGCTGGGGATCGAGGTAATCCCGGGATTTGCTTTTGATTGACGCATACGCTTGGTCGATGTCAGGATAGAGCCGGCTGCTGAGATCGTATTGGGCCATCCATGGCAGTTTCCCCATGTCCCTCTCGTTCAGTATTCGTCCCCTTCGCAAGAAGCAATTCACGCACTTGTTCTTGGCAACGGTGCCGTCAACCTTGAATTCAAAAATCACGGTTCCGGATTTGCCGTTCTTATCCATGGGATAGGAGAACTGGAAGACCGTGCTGTCATCCGCATCTTTTCTTTTGGCAAGCAGGGAAAAATTGAATTCCGAAAATGAATCAACCAGCATTTGATTCAAATGATCCGCCCTGATATTGCGATAGATCGCCACGGGAAATGCGTGCGGCACCCGGGGATCTATTGTTACGACGGGTTTTGCAACCGGCTGGCTGCTTGAAATGGAAAAAAATCCCAACCCCAGGACCAGGAAAACTGCAATTCTGGACAACATTTTTTAGTACTCCCCCGTTTAACGTTATCCATGGATTAAACATCAGGGCCGGCTCCCAACAAGAGGAGTTTTTATCCGGGCTGGATGCCACATCGAACCCAATTCACCGAACGCCAGCCATTTTGACCATGAAAAAAGCGCCTGAAGAGGCGCTTTTTTCATGGACGCGGCCTGGGGCCGCATCGGCAAACCGGCTCAACCCTGGTGAGGGCGCTTGCCTGGGTTCTTTTTGCTGCGGGTGTGCGAACCGCGCTCCAGGCTGATCTTCTGGCCGCGGCCGGTCGTGATGGTGTAGCCCTTGGGAGGGACTGGCTTGGGGGCGCAGATGTCGGCTTCGACTCTGATTTTCTTGGGCATGGGAGACTCCGGGTTAAAAATGGCGTAGCCCGTGATTTTAAGCCACTCCGGGCACAGGGCCGTGCCCAGGGGTTCCCGCCCCCGTACAGGACGGCTGGCAAGGCGCAAAAAACGGTCTCCGGCCAGAAAAAAAGGCGGCGCCCGTCCGGGCGCCGCCTTTTTGCGGGAAAGCGTGAAACGGCTTATTCGATGGTCGCGCCGGAAGCCTGCACGATGCTCTTCCACTTCACGTAATCGGTCTTGAGCAGGCTGGAGAACTGATCCGGCGTCATGTTCTGCACTTCGGCGCCCTGGGCGTGGATGGCGGCCTTCATGTCGGCGGTGGCCAGCAGCTTGTTGACCTCGGCATTGACGGTGGCGACGATGTCCTTGGAGGTGCCGGCCGGCATGAACAGGCCGTACCAGGTGCTGACGTCAAAGTCCTTGTAGCCCAGTTCGGCCACGGTGGGCACCTCGGGCAGCGAGGTGCTGCGGCGGGCCGAGGTGACGGCCAGCGGGCGCAGCTTGCCCGACTTGATCTGGGCAATGGCCGAGGGCAGCGAGGACACCATGAGGTCCACATTGCCGGCCAGCACGTCCATCATGGCCGGGTTGGAGCCCTTGTAGGGCACGTGGCGCAGCTTGATGTTGGCGGCGCTATTGAAGATCTCGCCGGCCAGGTGGATGGTCGTGCCGTTGCCGGGCGAGCCGTAGGTGATGCTGTCGGGCGCGGCCTTGGCGGCGGCCACCACGTCGGCCAGGGTCTTGAAGCGCGACTGCACGCCCGTGACGATGACCACCGGCGTGTAGGCCACGTGGGCCACGGCCACCAGGTCCTTGGTCGGGTCGTAGCTCAGGTTTTTGTACAGCCAAGGCGCGACGACCAGATTGTCCTTCTGGCCCATGACCATGTCGTGGCCCGTGGGCGCGGCGCGCACGGCTTCGGCGATACCGATGGTGCCGCCGGCGCCGCCGCGGTTGTCGGGGATCACCGTCCACTTGCTGACCTCGGTCAGCTTGTTGGCCACCAGGCGCGACAGGATGTCGGTGCCGCCGCCGGGCGGGAAGGGAACGATCAGGCGTATCGGTTTGGCCGGGTAGGTCTGGGCCTGCGCGGCGCAGAGCACCAACGCGAGGGCGACGAAAGACAGAATTTTGCGAAGCATGGGGAAAAGTCTCCTGATGGGGTCCGCAAGCATAAGGCGAATGAACAAACACCCCGCATGCGGCCGGTTTTTGATCCTCGATTTTATTCGCCGCCCTGTCTATACAACATGGCGGCGCCGCGCGGCCCTAGCGTGATCCGAGGGGGCGGGCGTCTCGATCGGCGATGGCCTCGGCCTGCGCCACCTATGATCACGCCATCCACAAAACAGGGAGGCCTTGCATGTCATCAACTTCTTCCGCCGCGCCATCCATGGTGCGCACCGGCGCCAAAGCTGGTGTGGCATTTGCCGGTTCCGTCGCCATGGGTTTTTTGCTGGCTTTCCTGCTGGGCGGCGGCGTGTTCTTCTTCTACCTGAGCCGGCTGTCCGGCCCCGGCATGCCCGCCGCGGCGCACGCGGGCGGCGCAGGCGCCATCCTCGCCCTGCTGTTCTCACCGCCCTTGCTGGTCGGTTTTCTGCTGCTGGCCTTTGTGCCGATCTACCTGATGCTGGGCGTGGCGCGCGGCCGCAGCCGGGCCATCCAGCAGGTCGTCATGAACCATGGGGAAGCCATGTCGCAGCGACTGACGGATGCGATTGCGGGGCGCATCGAAGCCATGCCGCGCACCAAAGGCGCGCTGGAGCGCGTGGCCGACGTGCTGTCGGCCGATGCCGTCGTCCAGCAACTGGCGCCCGTGCTGGGCCAGGGCCGGGCCGTGCGCGGCATGGTCAATTTTGTGCTCAATCGCCTGCCGCTGGCCGACCTGCTGGCGCAATGGCAGCAAGGCCGCGCCGCGGAAACTGCCGCCGCACCCGCGCCCGGCGCGCCGGATCCGGCCTTGCGCGCACTGCTTACGCAGCGTATCGGCGAGACCCTGCAGGACGCCGCCACGCCTTCTCGCAAGCCGCTCTACATCGCCATGGCCGTCCAGGCCGCCTTGCTGGCGGTGGGGATGTGGCTGACGCGTTGACGCTCGCCGCCGCTACGCCTAGATCATCTCCAGCGGAGCGGCACGGGAAGGAGGCTGGAACAGCGCGTCCAGCTCGGCCAGCTGCTCAGGACTGAGTTGAATGCCGGCGGCCGCGACGTTCTCGCGCAGCCGGCCGGGATGGCTGGTTTTGGGAATTGCGATCACGCCCTCCTGCGCCAGCAGCCAGGCCAGCGCGGCCTGGGCCGGTAGCATGCCGTGGCGTTGGGAGAAGCGGGCCAGGCCCGCATGGCGCAGCAGGCGCGCCTGCTCGATCGGCGAGTACGCCATGACGGGCACACGCCGCTCGCGCAGCCAGGGCAGCAGGTCCCACTCGATGCCGCGCCGCGTGAGGTTGTACAGCAGCTGGTTGGCCTGCACCTCCTGCCCGCCGGGCAAGTCCCACAGCTCCTGCATGTCGGACAGGTCCAGGTTGCTGACGCCGTAGTGCCGTATCTTGCCGGCCTTCTGCAGCGCCACGAAAGCCTGCAGGGTTTCGGCCAGCGGCACCGAGCCGCGCCAGTGCAGCAAGTAAAGGTCTATGCGGTCGGTGCGCAGCCGGCGCAGACTGCGCTCGCAGGCCGCCACCATGCCGGCCTTGGAGGCATTGTGCGGATACACCTTGCTCACGATAAAAGCCTCGTCGCGCCGGCCCTGCAGCGCCTCGCCGACCAGCTCTTCGGACAGGCCTTCGCCATACATTTCCGCGGTATCGACCAGCGTGCAACCCAGGTCCAGGCCCAGCCGCAAAGTCGCGAGTTCGTCGGCGCGGCGAGGCCGCGCATCACCCATGTTCCAGGTGCCCATGCCCAGGGCGGGAACGGCTTCGCCGCCGGGCAGCAATACGGTTTTCATGCGAATCATCTTAGCGCCGCGGAGCCAGGGGCGGGGCATTTCAGTGATGCGCTTATGGAATCAATGCGGGCCGAAGAATTCATGTTTCCGTCGGCCCCGCGACGTAGCATGGCGTGGCTTTCACCGCGCCACGCGCTCACCCGACGGAGAACGATATGAAGATCATCCGAAGCAAGGATTTCACCGCGACACGCGCCTGGGGCGCGATGACGGTGGCCAATATGCAGGGCATCACGACCCGGCTGCACTGGACCGACAAACCCTACAAGTGGCACATCAATGAGGGCGAAGAAGTGTTTGCCGTGCTCGACGGCCGCGTCGAGATGCGCTACCGCGACAACTGCGGCCAATGCTCGGTGATGCTGGAAACCGGCGACATTTTTTTTGCGAGCGCCGGCACCGAGCACGTCGCCTCGCCAGTGGGCGAAGCCCGCGTGCTGGTGGTGGAAGTGGAGGGCAGCGACTGAAGCGCCCAGGCTTCTATTTCTACGAAGCCGCGGGCGGCAGCGGCAGGTTGACCAGCAGGTTTTGCGGCTTGAGCCTGAGCACGCCGCCGGCGTCCATCATCAGCCCCAGGTACACCGGCTTGCCCGCCACGTCGGCGCGCATCTCTCGCGGGTCGGCAAAGTCCAGCCGGAACAGGCTGACCAGCCGCTGCAGGCGCGCAGGCTCCACCTCGCGGCCTTCATACAAATCATTGAGCAGGGCCGTCGCCTCGGCGTCCAGCCCCAGGTGCCAGCGCCAGGCCTCATCGTCGACCTTCTGCACGGGGCGAATGGTGACGGCGATGCCCAGGAAATGCGCTATCCATTTCTGCAGAACGCCGGCCAGCGCCTTGAGGCCGGAACGCGCGCGCACCAGCGTCAGTACCAGGCCGTGGCCCAGTTCGTTGTTCACCTCGTGCGTGAGGTCCAGCAAAAAGCGGTGGCCGCCGGTCCCTTCGGTTTCTTGCCAGTACGCGGCGGCATTGCCGTCATTGAGCACCTGCAACTCGACGGCGGGCACAGGCGCACCCGCCTCGGCCAGGAAGCGGCCGAAGTCGCCCACGCCGCCGGTTTCATGGAACATGTCGATGACCGCCAGGTCGCCGCTGAGCACCCTGCCCCCTTCGGTGCTGATGCGCTGGGGGCGAAAAAGCATTTCGGCCGCGCGCACTTCGTAGGCATCCGTGGCGTCGTCCAGCAAGTTGCGCAGGATGGCCTGCACGATCAAATCAATGAAGAGCGGCGGTATGTCGATGCGGCCCGTGCCGTCGCGCGGAAACAGGCCCAGGTAATAGGCCTCCAGCGTGTCCGCGGCCAGCAGGCCGTCGCGAAAGCGCAAAAACAAGGCGTAGTTGTCACGCGCGTCCGCGTCTTGCAGCGCCTGCAATTCGCCGGGCGCCACCGGCCTTGAGGGCGAAGCCGCCAGCGCCGCATGCAGGGCGCGCTCCGCCTCGCAGGACTCAGGCACCAGGGCCAGTTCGGGCCGCGCCAGGAACAGCCGCAGGTAATCGTCGGTGGGCTGAAGCCAGCCGCGCACCGTGGGCTGGAGTTGTTCGAAGCCGCTGGAAGGCCAGAAGTTTTGCATGGGCGACATCGTCTCACATCGACCCGGCGTGTTTGCCGACGCCGGCATTACATCCTGTTTCATCGCGCCCTTGAATGGCGCAATCTTTACCGCTTGTTAGCAGTCCATCCATCGTTCGGCGCGTTGTCATGGGTATGGTGGTCTACACAGGGCCACAAGCCTCCACACAGCCTCCACACGGCCCCATCAACGATGGCCCGCAACGACAGGAAGAGAGCGTGCACCATGACCAGCACCGACACCCATTCATCCCACGACACCGCCCGTGATGCCTTGCGGGCTTTCCGGCTTTCCGACCTTTACTGGTACTTCGTGCTGCTGGCCGTGGCCTTTGTGCTGGCACTGCTGCAGCCCGTCGTCTGGGCGCAGCAGCCCGCGCCGCAGGGCGAGGCGCCGGACCCGCCGAGCAGCGTGGCCCGGCTCAACCTGGCCGAAGGCGCCGTGAGTTTTGCGCCGGGCGATGCGGCCGATGCCTGGACACCCGCCACGCTGAACCGGCCCCTGACCGCCGGCGACAGGCTGTGGACGGGCCCGCAGGCGCGCGCCGAACTCTATGCCGGCTCGACCGCCGTGCGCATGAACAAGCAGACCAGCCTGGACCTGCTCGCGCTGGACGACAACACCACCCAGCTGCGACTGGCGCAGGGCACGCTCAAGCTGCGCGTGCGCCAGCTGTTCGAGGGCCAGCGCCTGGAAGTCGACACGCCCAACCTGGCCTTTGTGGTGTCGCAGCCCGGCGACTACCGCCTCGATGTGGATCCGGCCGGCAACACCACGCGCGTGATCGCGCTGTCGGGCGGCGGCGTGATTTACGGCGACGGCTCGGCCTCGGTGAACCTGGCTGGCGGCCAACAGGCCAATTTCGGCGGCACGCAGCTGGTGCCGGCGGGGCCGGCCGCCACGCGGCAGGACGACTTCGACCTGTGGGCCGCCAACCGCGACCGGCTTGAGAACCAGTCGGTGTCGGCGCGTTATGTCCCGCGCGAAACTGTCGGTTACCAGCAGCTCGACAGCTACGGCAACTGGAGCCAGGACCCGGCCTACGGCGCCGTCTGGATACCGCGCGCCGTGCCGGCCAACTGGGCGCCCTACCGCATGGGCCACTGGGCCTGGGTCTCGCCCTGGGGCTGGACCTGGGTTGACGACGCGCCCTGGGGTTTTGCGCCCTTCCACTACGGCCGCTGGGCGCAGATAGGCCCGCGCTGGGCCTGGGTGCCGGGACGGCTGGCGCCGCGCCCGGTGTACGCGCCCGCACTGGTCGCCTTTGTCGGCGGCAGCAGCGGCGGCGTGAACTGGAACATCTCCGTCGGCGGCGCGGCGCGCCCCGGCGTGGGCTGGTTCCCGCTGGCGCCCGGCGAGGCCTTCCGCCCGGCCTACCGCGTGAGCCCGCGCTATGTCACCCGGGTGAACAACAACATCGTGATCAACAATACCGTCAACGTCACCAATGTTTACCGCTACCAGCGCCAGCCCGCCGCCGTCACGGCCGTCAGCCGCGAGGACTTCGAGCGCGGCCGGCCGGTGCACGGCAACCCCCACCACCTGAGCAGCGCCGACCTGGGCCGCGCGCAACTCGTGGCGGATCGCGGCGCCTTGCCGCAGCGCCCCAATCCGGCGGAGCTTCGCGAGCGGCAGCGCCCCGTGGCTGCCGCCGCACTGCCGCCGCCCGCCGTGGCCGCGCGGCCGGTGGTCAGCAGCCGCGATGACAGGCGTGACGACCGCAGGGACGGCCGGCGCGATGACAACAACCGCGACGACCATCGCGCCGGGCCTGTTGCCGGCAGGGATGCCGGCGCACGGCCACAAGCTGCTGCTCCCGCTTCCCCCACCGCACCTGCCGCCACGGCGCCAGTTGCACGGCCCGCGCCCGCACCCGACCGCAGCGCGCTCGAAGCCAGCCAGCGCGCGCAACGCGAACAGCAGCGCCAGCAAAAGGAGCGGCAGGAACAGCTGCAAGCACCGCAACTGGAACAGCAACGCCGCCAGGGCGAGGAAGCCATAGGCCAGCGCGCCCTGCGCGAGCAGGCCCAGCGCGACGCGCGGGCCCGCCAGGAAGCGCAGGAACGCGCCCAGGCCGCCAATGCCAATGCCAATGCCAACGCCGACCGCCACGCCGCCGAACAGGCCCGGCGCAGCCAGCAGCAAGCCCAGCGCGAACAGCAGCGCCAGCAGCAGGAACAACGGGAAAAGCTGCAAGGCCCCCAGCTGGAACAGCAGCGCCGTTCCGGTGAAGAACCCATAGGCCAGCGCGCCCTCCGCGAGCAGGCCCAGCGCGACCAGGAAAACGCCCGCCAGCAGCAAGCCGCGCAAAGGCAGCAACAGCAGCAACAGCAGCAACAGCACCAACAACAGTTGCAACAACAGCAGCAGCATTTGCAACAACAGCAACAACGTGCGCAGCAGGAGCAGCAACAGCGTGCGCAGCAAGAACAGCAGCGTCAGGCCCAGGAGCAGCAACAGCAACAACGCCGTCAACAGCAACAGCAGCAACAGTCACAACGCGACGCCACCCCCGACAAGCCGGTCCGCCAGGCCGACGCCGCCAACCCGCGCGGCCAGCGCGGCGAAGGCGGCCCAGGCCGCAACCGCGAGCAATAAGCACCCGCATCCCGCCCGCGAAGCGAGGGCGGTCCGCTGCCAGCAAGAAGCGCGAAGGCCGCTCGCACAACGCCCTCAGGGCTAGGCGCGCCGCCGCAGACAGTGCACCAGGCACGGCAAGGCGGCGCAACGACGCCATGAGGGCGTTTTGCGGGCGGCCTCAGGGTTGCCCATGACGCAAAACTACCTAAGGGTCTGCCCGGTATCGCCTCCAGGGGCTGGTGGCTAGGATGACCAACTGTGTTTCACGGGCCTATGCCCGCGGCTGCATACCTGCCGCGTCGGCCTTCGCGCCCCGTGATTTCAACCCCCACCCGGCCGGAGACTAATTTGTCAGTGGAGTTCATTCTCGAAACACGAGGGCTGACCAAGGAATTCAAGGGATTCGTGGCCGTCAACAACGTGGACCTCAAGGTCCAGCGCGGGCATATCCATGCGCTGATCGGGCCCAACGGCGCGGGCAAGACCACCTTCTTCAACCTGCTCACCAAGTTCCTCACGCCGACGCGCGGCAGCATCGTCTACAACGGCAACGACATCACTTTCGAGCAGCCCGCGCAGACGGCGCGCCGCGGCATCGTGCGCTCCTTCCAGATCTCGGCCGTGTTCCCGCACATGACGGTGCTGGAAAACGTGCGCGCGGCACTGCAGCGCAACCTGGGCACTTCCTTCCACTTCTGGAAGGCCGAAGATACTTTGTTCCATCTGCACGGCCGCGCCCGCGAGTTGCTGGCCGAGGTCGACCTCAGCGCCTTCGCCGACGAGCTGACCGTGAACCTGCCTTACGGCCGCAAGCGCGCGCTGGAACTCGCCACCACCCTGGCGCTGGAACCCGAACTGATGCTGCTCGACGAGCCCACCCAGGGCATGGGCCACGAGGACGTGGACCGCGTGACGCAGCTGATCAAAAAAGTCTCGGCCGGCCGCACCATTCTGATGGTCGAACACAACATGAACGTGGTGTCGTCGATCGCCGACCGCATCACCGTGCTGCAGCGCGGCGCCATCATCGCCGACGGCCCCTATGCCGAAGTGGCAAAGAATCCGCTGGTGATCGAAGCCTATATGGGCACGGCGAACACCGAACTACAGGGAGCTCACTAGATGACCAAAGAGCTCCTCAAGATAGAAGACCTGCACGCCTGGTACGGCGAATCGCACATCCTGCATGGCGTGAACCTCACAGTCAATGAAGGCGAAGTCGTGACGCTGCTGGGACGCAACGGCGCCGGCCGCACCACCACCATGCGCGCCATCGTCGGCATGACGGGCGCGCGCAAGGGCTCGATCAAGATCAACGGCGAGGAAGCCATCAAGCTGGCGCCGCACAAGGTGGCCCGGCTGGGTGTGGGCTACTGCCCCGAAGAGCGCGGGATTTTCGCCAGCCTCACGGCCGAAGAGAACCTGATGCTGCCACCCACCATAGGCCCGGGCGGCATGAGCCTGGACGAGATCTACGCGATGTTCCCCAACCTCAAGGAACGCGCCGGCAGCCCCGGCACGCGCCTGTCGGGCGGCGAGCAGCAGATGCTGGCCGTGGCGCGCATTTTGCGCACCGGCGCTCGCCTGCTGCTGCTCGATGAAATCTCCGAGGGCCTGGCGCCCGTCATTGTGCAGAAGCTCGCCGAGATGATCCTCACACTCAAGGCCAAGGGCTACACCATCGTGCTGGTGGAGCAGAACTTCCGTTTCGCCGCGCCGCTGGCCGACCGTTTCTATGTCATGGAGCACGGCCGCATCGTCAAGCAGTTCGCGCAGAACGAGCTGGCCGGCAACATGGGCATGCTGCAGGAATACCTCGGCGTCTGACGCCGGAGTGCCACCTTCTTTTCAGTCCAGCTTATTTCCCCACAACCCTCGCTCACTCATCCCCCTCAATAACAGGAGACACCATGAAACTCAAAGCACTTGTTGCCGCACTCGCCCTCGGCCTCACCGGCGCCGCCTTCGCGCAGAACACCGGCCCGATCAAGATCGGCATCATCACCGACATGTCCAGCCTGTACGCCGACATCGACGGCCCCGCCGGCGCGGAAATGCTCAGGTGGGCCGTGCAGGATTTCGGCGGCAAGGTCCTGAACCGCCCCATCGAGGTGCTGAGCGCCGACCACCAGAACAAGGCCGACGTCGCATCGTCCAAGGCACGCGAGTGGATCGACAAGGACGGCCTGCAGATGCTGATAGGCGGCACCAACTCCGGCACGGCGCTGGCCATGTCCAAAGTCACCACCGAAAAGAAAAAACCCTTCATCGCCATCGGCGCCGGCTCCGCCCGCCTGACGAATGAAGACTGCTCGCCCTACACCGTGCACTACGCCTACGACACGGTGTCGCTGGCCAAGGTGGCCGGATCCGCGCTGGTCAAGGCCGGCAACAAGAGCTGGTACTTCCTGACCGCCGACTACGCCTTCGGCTACTCGCTCGAAGGCGATGCCTCCACCGTGGTCAAGGCCAATGGCGGCACCGTGGCCGGCGCCGTGCGCCACCCGCTGAATGCCTCCGACTTCTCGTCCTTCCTGCTGCAGGCCCAGTCGTCCAAGGCGCAGATCCTGGCCTTGGCCAATGCCGGCGGCGACTTCACCAACGCCATGAAGGCCGCCAAGGAATTCGGCATCGGCAAGACCATGAAGGTCGCCGGCCTGCTGGTGTTCATTAACGACGTGCACTCCCTGGGCCTGGCCAACACCGAAGGCCTGCAACTGGCCGACAGCTGGTACTGGAATCAGGACGACGCCTCGCGCAAGTTCGCCAAGCGCTTCTTCGACAAATACAAGCGCATGCCTTCCAGCCTGCAGGCGGCCGACTATTCCGCCACCATGAGCTACCTCAAGGCCGTGCAGGCCGCCGGCACCACCGACACCGACAAGGTCATGAGCACGCTCAAGGGCATGAAGATCGACGACTTCTACAACAAGGGCCAGATCCGCGCCGACGGCCGCATGATCCACGACATGTATCTTTATGAAGTCAAGAGCGCCAAGGATTCCAGCACGCCATGGGACTACTACAAGACCATCGCCAAGGTGCCCGGCGACCAGGCCTTCACCACGGTGGCCGAGTCCAAGTGCGCCGCTGTGAAGAAGTAATGGAGTAAATGGAGCAATGGCGCAAGCCTTGAACTGACGGCAAAAAAACGGAGAAGAACGAGGGGTTTGATCCAGCCGGTCATCCGCAGGGATGGCCGGCTGCATCTTTAATGAAGCACCCTCCCATTCCCGCCACGACTAACGGTATCGGTGTCCTGACAGGTTCCCATGGAAATTTTCGGTATTCCCCTGCAAGCGTTTATGGGCCAGCTGATGCTGGGCC
This sequence comes from Polaromonas sp. P1_F2, assembly GCF_056405735.1. Taxonomy (NCBI): domain Bacteria; kingdom Pseudomonadati; phylum Pseudomonadota; class Betaproteobacteria; order Burkholderiales; family Comamonadaceae; genus Polaromonas; species Polaromonas sp. P1_F2. The sequence goes on from NZ_JBFUBN010000005.1 coordinate 70,419, forward strand.
TGGTCAATGGCGCCTTCTACGCCATGCTGAGCCTGGGGCTCGCGGTGATTTTTGGCCTGCTGGGCATCGTCAACTTCGCGCACGGTGCGCTTTACATGCTGGGCGCCTTCGCCGCCTGGATCATGCTGGACATGTTCGGCATGAACTACTGGTTCGCGTTGGTGCTGGCGCCGCTGACGGTCGGCATCCTCGGCGTCATCATCGAACGGCTTTTCCTCAAGCATCTGTACAAACTCGACCCGCTCTACGGCCTGCTGCTGACCTTCGGCCTGGCGCTGGTGCTCGAAGGCGTTTTCCGAGAGATTTACGGCGTCTCGGGCCAGAACTACAACGTGCCCGACCTGCTGGCCGGCGCCATGGACCTCGGCTTCATGCGCCTGCCGATTTACCGCGCCTGGGTGGTGGTGGTGTCGCTGGTGGTCTGCCTGGGCACCTGGTTCCTGATCGAGCGCACCCGGCTGGGCGCCTACCTGCGGGCAGGCACTGAAAACGCGCCGCTGGTGCAGGCTTTCGGCGTCAACGTGCCCATGATGGTCATGCTGACCTACGGCGCCGGCGCCGCGCTGGCGGCCCTCGCCGGCGTGCTGGCCGCGCCCATCATCCAGGTCAACCCGCTGATGGGTTCCAACCTGATCATCGTGGTCTTCGCCGTCGTCGTGATCGGCGGCATGGGTTCCATCCTCGGCTCGGTCATCACCGGCCTGGGCCTGGGCATCGTCGAAGGCCTGACCCGCGTGTTTTACCCTGAAGCTTCCAATATTGTTGTGTTCGTCATCATGGTGATTGTTCTTATGTTCCGCCCAGCCGGCCTCTTCGGAAAGGAGGTTTGACCATGAGCACCCTCTCCACCAAAGCCGCCAACATGCTGCGCATCACCTACTTCGTCCTGCTGGCCTTTGCGCTGGCAGCGCCTTTCCTGGGCCTCTACCCGGTGTTTGTGATGAAGCTGCTGTGCTTCGCGCTGTTCGCCTGCGCCTTCAACTTGCTGCTGGGGTTTACCGGCCTGCTGTCTTTCGGCCACGCGGCTTTCTTCGGTTCGGCGGCCTATGTCACCGGCTGGTTCATCAAGTCGCAGAACTGGACACCCGAGCTGGCCCTGCTGGCCGGCGCGGTGGCGGCCGGCCTGATAGGCTTGCTGGTCGGCCTGGTGGCGATACGCCGCCAGGGCATTTACTTCGCCATGATCACGCTGGCGATTGCGCAGATGGTTTACTTTGTCTGCCTGCAGGCGAAATTTACCGGCGGCGAGGACGGCCTGCAGGGCGTGCCGCGCGGCAAGCTGTTCGGCCTGCTCCCGCTCGAATCCGACATCTCGCTGTATTACGTGGTGGTGGCCGTGTTTGTGGGCTGCTTTCTGTTCATCTCGCGCATCGTGCATTCGCCTTTCGGCCAGGTGCTCAAGATGATCCGCGAGAACGAGCCGCGCGCCATCTCGCTCGGCTACAACGTCGACCGCTACAAGCTGCTGGCCTTTGTGCTGTCGGCCTCGCTGGCGGGCCTCGCCGGTTCGATGAAGACGCTGGTCATGGGTTTTGCGACGCTGTCCGACGTGCACTGGTCCATGTCCGGCGAGGTCATCCTGATGACGCTGCTGGGCGGTGTCGGCACTTTCTTCGGCCCGGTCATGGGCTCGGGCATCGTGATCGCGCTGCAGAACCTGCTGGCCGACAAGGTCGGCTCCTGGGTCACCGTCATCATCGGCGCCATCTTTGTGCTGTGCGTGCTGGCTTTCCGCAAGGGCGTGATCGGTGAATTGCAGGCCTTCCTGGAGCGCCGCCGCAACGCCGCCAAAGCGGCATCGCAGCAAGCCTGAGCGGCCGCATCGCCAACAAAAAAGCGCGCAAAACCTGCGCGCTTTTTTTATGGGCAAGCCAAGGTTCAGGCGATCAAGGCCCGTCCGTCGACAAGGCGTAGTTGACGTGCTGCGGCACCACCAGCTGCCCCTGGCCGTTGGGCACGGCCTCAATATGAATCTGCGGCTGCGCCGCCTGCACGCTGCCGAAGATCGTGGCGAACGCAATGTCGGCCGCGTCCCGCCCCGTGGCGAAGCGCACAAAACCCATGGGAATCGCCGTGCCCGAAGGGTCGAAGATATACCAGCGGTCACCCAGGTAGACCTCGACGTAGGCGTGGAAATCAGGCGGGCCGAGCGCGGGGTCGGCGCCGTAGTCCATGCCGCTGGCCATGCGCGCCGGCAGGCTGGCCGCGCGGCACAACGCGATCATCAAATGCGCAAAATCGCGGCACACGCCCACCCGTTCTATCAGGGTGTCAATGGCCGACGTCGTGCTGTTGCTGGTGTTGCCCTGGAAACTCACGTGCCGCTGTACCCAATCGCAAATCGCCCGCGCGCGGCCATAACCAAGCGGCAGATGGCCGAACTGGCTGTTGGCCAGCGTCATCAACCGGTCCGATTGGCAATAGCGGCTGGGATAAAGATAAGGCAGCACCTCGCCGGGCAGCGCCAGCGGGCTGAGTTCAGGCAGCGAGCCCGGCTGCGCCTCGAAGTGAACCAGGTCCACAACCGCCGTGTAGCTCAGCGTGAACGTGCCGGGCTCGGCGTGGAGGCGCAGGAACCGGCTTTGCGTGGCCGGATCGGTATAGCTGCTGGTGGGCACCGGCTGGCTCAGGCCCAGCGACTCGCTCACCACCCATTGCCGCGGCGTGTATGCGGCCTGGATGTTGAAGATGAAGTCGGCACCGGGCGCCATCACCTCGTAGCCCAGCACGGTGGAAAATTCAAGCCTGACCATGGGATGCCTTCTTGCCTTGGGGGTTGGCTCCCAAAAAGAAGCCGGTGTATCCGCGGCGACCGGAACCGTTCGCCATCAGCACCCATTAGGCGCGCAAAACAGGTCCCTATCCACTCCTGGCGAAGTTTCCGGGGAAGCCCTGGCCTTCGAGGCCGACAGGCCCGCGTCGCGCGCGCCTACAAAAAAGCTAGACCCCGCGAAACTCCCGTCGATAGGCCGACGGCGAAGTGCCCAACGTCGCCGCGAAATGCTGGCGCAGCGACACCGCCGAGCCGAAACCCGCGTCGGCCGCGATCTGCTCCATGGAGCGGTCGGTCGACTCCAGCTGGCGCTGCGCGAGGCCCAGGCGCTGGCTGGTGAGCCACTGGCCCACCGTGGTGCCCGTGACCTGCCGGAAATGCCGCGTGAAGGTACGCCGGCTCATCAGCGCGCGCGCCGCCAGGGCATCAAGGCTGTGCGGCTGGCCCAGGTTTTTCTGCACCCAGGCCAGGATGGCCGACAGCCGATGGTCGGCGCCCGTGGCCGGCAAGGGCTGCTCGACATATTGGGCCTGCCCGCCCTGGCGCTGCGGCGCCACCACCATGCGGCGCGCCACGCGATTGGCCACCTCGGCGCCATAGTCCAGGCGCAGCACATGCAGGCAGCAATCGATGCCGGCCGCCGTGCCGGCCGAGGTCAGCACGTCGCCGTCGTCCACATACAGCACGTCGGCCTGCAGCCGTACTTTGGGGTAGCGCGCGGCAAAGGCCGGCACCAGCGCCCAGTGTGTGGTCGCCGGCCGGCCGTCCAGCAGGCCGGCTTCGGCCAGCACAAACGCGCCCAGGCATAGGCCCACGATGCGCGCGCCGCGCCTGTGCGCGACCCGCAAAGCCTTGAGCAGGGCTTCGGGCGGGCGCTCCATCGCGTCGCGCCAGGACGGCACCACGATGGTCTGCGCCTTGGCGAGCGCGCCCAGGCCTTTGTCCACCTGGATACCGAAGCCCGAGGTGGTGCGCAGCGTGCCGGGCTTTTCAGCGCACACCACGAGCTTGAAGCGCGGCTGGTCGACCGCCGAGAAGTCATTGCCGAACACCATGCAGGGAACCGACAGATGAAAAGGGCTGATGCCGTCAAACGCGACAACGGCCACGCTGCCGTCCTGGCGCGCGGCGAATTTTTCGGGCTTGGCGGCGGCTTTTCGGGCTGGATGCAGGGGTCTGGGTGACATGGCCCGATTCTATCGTGCATTGTCATTCGGGCCACTGTCCCGAAACCGCGTTCAGGCCAACAATTCATCCATCACCAACCGCAAACGCTTCAAGCACAGGAAATTTTTCATGACCACCAGCAACACCACCACCCCCAAAGCCCCGCGCCGCGCTCTCGTCGTGATCGACGTGCAGATGGAATACTTCAACGGCGGCCTGCTGATCGAATACCCGCCCGTCGCACAGACCCTGCCCAACATAGGCCGCGCCATGGACGCCGCCCGCGCGGCCGGCATCCCCATCGTCGTGGTGCAGCACAGCGAATCCGCCGCCGCGCCGGTGTTCGCCAAGGGCTCCGCCACCTGGGCGCTGCACGAGGCCGTGGCCAGCCGCCCGCGCGACCATTACATCGAAAAAGCCTGGCCCAGCGTCTACACCGGCACCGACTTCGCGCCATGGCTGGAACAGCACGGCATAGACACCCTCACCGTGATCGGCTACATGACGCACAACTGCGACGCCTCCACGATTTTTGAAGCCACGCACCGCGGCCTGCACGTCGAGTTTTTGACAGACGCCACCGGCGCCCTGCCCTATGCCAATGAAGCCGGCAGCGCCAGCGCCGAGGAAATCCACCGCGTGTTCAGCGTGGTGTTCCACTCGCGCTTCGCCGCCGCCGGGTCTACCGATGCGTGGATCACCGCCATCGAGTCCGGAGGGCGGCTGGAGAAAGGCAATATCCTGGTGTCGAACCGCGCGGCGCTGGCTGCGCGCTGAGGCGGGCGCGGGGAAAGCGCGGACAGTTCAATGCCAGTTGGCGGCCAGCAAGGGCGCCAGCGCCGTCTGCTGCGCCGCCGTCAGGCTTGTCTGACCCATGGCCGGCGGCGTGAAGCCGGCCATGGCCTGTACCAGCTTGTCGACCTGAGTGTCCTGCAGCAGCTTGCCGTCACCACTCTTGATCTGCTCGACGTGGTATTGGCTGCCCAAGTACCAGTCCTGCACCGTGATCTTGTCCGCGGTACCGATGATGCTCACCTCCAGGTTGTTGCTCACCTTGCGGAACCACAGCTGGCTGGCTGTGATGCCGGACCCGAACTGCGCGGTGTCGCGGTTGCCGGTGGTGGCGTCGTTTTCCTGGACGGTGTCACTGCCATCGCCGCGATTGAGCACATAGATGTCATTGCCCGCCCCGCCGGCCAGCGTGTCGTTGCCCGCGCCCCCTGCCAGGGCATTGGCCGCCGCGTTGCCGGTGAGCGTGTTGTTCAGCGTATTGCCGGTGCCGTTGATGGCGCCAGTGCCGGTAAGCGTCAGGTTCTCGACATCGTTGCCCAAGGTGTAGCTGATCGAGGCACTGACCAGGTCCGAGCCTTCGCCCGCCAGCTCGACCACCTTATCACCGGCGCTGTCCACCGTGTACGCATCGTTGCCCAGGCCGCCATACAAGCTGTCGTTGCCGGCACCGCCATCCAGGCTGTCGTTTCCGTCCTCGCCGTACAAGGTGTCATCGCCTGCGCCGCCGCTCAGGCTGTCGTTGCCGCTACGTCCATACAAGGTGTCGTTGCCTGCCTGGCCGGAAAGCGTGTCGGCGGCTGTGGTGCCGCTCAACACATCGTTGCCGGCGGTTCCGGCAAACAGCCTGCCCTGGATCGCCGCGAGGTTCCACACGGTGCCGTCGGCGAATTTGAACTGCTGCACGCTGTTGTACGCGCTGGCGGTGCTGTCGCCGTAGAGGAAACCGTTGACGGTGATCTTGTCGGCAGTGCCCGCAATGGACACCTCCAGTGCGCTGGTGCCGCCAAAGGTGCTGTCGGCGACCTGCCTGAGCACGATCTCCGAGGCCAGCACGCCGGCCTTGAATTGCAGGGTACTCAGGCGCCCGGCCGTGCCGTCGTCGTGGTAGCCGAGCAAATCCTGCCCATCGCCTTTGCCGAACAGGAAGACGTTGTTGCCCGTGCCGCCCGACAGGCTGTCATTGCCGGCGCCGCCATCCAGCGTATCGTTGCCGGCGCTGCCGTAGAGGGTGTCGTTGCCCAGGTCACCATTGAGCACATCGTTGCCTTCCCCGCCGTCCAGGGCGTCATTGCCGGCACCCGCATTGAGGGCGTCGTTGCCGGCGTCGCCATTGAGCATATCGGCCCCATCACCGCCATTGAGGGTGTCGTTGCCACCCGCGCCGTTGAGACTGTCATCGCCCGCACCTCCACTCATGCTTTCAGCGGCAGCCGTGCCGCGAAGAGCGTCGTTGCCGGCGGTGCCGGCAAACAGCTTGTTGCGCAGGGCTGCGATATTCCACACCGTTCCGTCAGCAAACCTGAACTGCTGCACGCCGCCATATGCGCCGGGGTCGTCGTTGTAGAAGAAGCCGCTGATGGCAATCTTGTCGGCGGTGCCGGCAATCGAGGCCTCCAGGGCAAGATCGGTCCAGAACGGGTCAACGACCTGCCTGAGAACGATGTCCGAGCTGAGCACGCCGGCCTTGAGCTGCAAGGTGTTGAGCGTGCTTCGCGCGAGGTCGTAGCGGTTGCCGATGACGTCCTGCCCGTCGCCCTTGCCGAACAGGAAGACGTTGTTGCCTCCGCTCCCGACCAGCGTGTCCCTGCCGGCGCCGCCGTCCAGCGTGTTGCTGCCGACACCGTCGTAGAGGTAGTCGTTGCCGGCCCCGCCATTGAGGGTGTCGTTGCCCTCTTCGCCTTGCAGCGAATCGTCGCCGTCGCCGCCGTTGAGGACGTCGTTGCCCCATGACCCGTAGAGCCTGTCACTGCCCGCGCCGCCGCTGATGGTTTCCGCGCCGTTGGTGCCAAGCAGCGTGTCGTCGCCGGCGGTGCCGGCAAACAGCTTGCTCTGGATGGCGGCCAGGTTCCATACCGTGCCGTCGGCAAACCTGAACTGCTGCACGCCGTTGTAGGCGCTGGTCGCGTCGCCGCCGTAGAAGAACCCGTTCATGGTGATCTTGTCGCTGGTCCCCGCGATGGAAACCTCCAGCGCGCGCATGCTGCCGAGCGTGCCGTCGGCCTCCTTGAGAATGACCTGCGAGCTGAGCACGCCGCTCTTGAACTGCAGCGTCGCCAGCCTGCCGGCGGTTTCATCGTAGGTGTATACCGTGTCCTGTCCATCGCCTCTGCCGAACAGGTATGTGTTGTTGCCCTTACCGCCACCCAGGGTATCGTTGCCGGCGCCGCCATCCAGGGTGTCCGCGCCGTCTTCACCATACAGCATGTCATCGCCCGCGCCGCCGTTGAGCGTGTCATTGCCGGCCGCGCCGTTGAGGCTGTCGTCGCCCGCACCGCCGTTGAGGGTGTCCGCGTTAAGGGTGCCGCGAATGTAATCAATCCCGCCGGTTCCGGCGAACACCTCGCCCAGGATGGTGGCAATATTCCACACGGTGCCGTCGGCAAACCTGATTTGCTGCAGGCCATTAACGGCATTCGCGGTATCGTCACCGGCGAAGAAGTTGTCGATGGTGACCTTGTCGGTCCGACCCTCGATGGAGACCTCCAGCGCCCTGGTGCTGGCAAGGTCGGCATCGTAGACCTGCCTGACGGTCACTTCCGAAGCCAGCACACCGGCCTTGAACTGCAGGGTGTTGCGCTTGCCCACGGTGCTGTCGCCATAGCCCGCGTAACCGGCGGAGCCGATGATCACATCCTGGCCGTCGCCTTTGCCGAAGAGGTAGGTGTTGTTGCCCAGGTCACCGACCAGGGTGTCGTTGCCGGCGCCGCCGTCCAACACATCATTGCCGGCTCCGCCATTCAGCCTGTCGGCACCTATGCCGCCGTTGAGCGTGTCGGCGCCATCCCCTCCCTTGACAACGTCATCCCCCATGGTGGCCAGGTACCAGTCAAAGCCTTGGCCTTTGATGCTCCCGCGCTGCTGGAGTTTGGCGAAGACCTGCATGCCGGCATCGCCCATGGTCTTGAGGTTGCCGATAAATTCGGCGACCACGGCCTGGCCCTGGGCGGGGTTGGTGTTGTACTGCGTTCTCAGCAGGGCGGCCAGGGCGCTGACGTCCAACTCCAGGTTCTGGGTCGCGGCGTTCCATTGCAGGGCGATGCTGTCGTACAAAGGATGATAAAAGCCTTGGGTCATGAGCTGCTGGTACAGGGTCTCGCTGAGTTCGGCGTAGGCCTGGCTCAAAACCTCGGAGGCATGAGACCCCGGGGGCACCGGGCCGGGGCCGCCGTAGCCTACCTGCACATAGTCCCGGCCCATAAAGGCTTCGATGGCGTAAAGCTTGCGCGCATCGATGTAGGAACCGCGGCTACCGGCCATCTGCTTGTCGCTGCCAGTCCAGGCCCACAGAATCTGGTCAAAGAGGTTGTGGCGCACGGCCGCGTCGGTGCTCCTGAGGAAACTTTGCACCAGGCCCTGCAGCTTGCCGCTGGCGTCGCGTGCCATGGCTTGGTGCAGGCTGTGCACATTGCCAAAGCCGGCCAGGTCGGGCAGCGCGGCAATCGTGCTGTTGACCGCAACCAGGCTGGTTTCGATAGTACGGGCCAGGTCCACGGCAAACCAGACGTCGTCCATGGCGCGGGTTTGCCCTCCCGTGGTGGTGAAGCTGCCGGCCTGCAGATGCTGATTACCGTTGACGTCTGTCACCGCCTGCGCTGCGTAGCCGGTGTTCAGGCTCTTGACGCCGGCTTGGGCCAGGGTGAGCAGTTCACCGGCATCGGCCATCCCGTTGCTGTTGGCGTCTTTGAAAATGCGTAATTTTCCGAAAGCGGCATCTGCGGCATCCACTTTGCCATCCTTGTTCTCGTCGAGTTCATCCAGAGCGCCAAAGCCATTGGCAGCCTTGCTGCCACTCTTCAGAACCGTGTTGTTGCCGAACAGTTCTGTGCCGTTGTCGATCTGTCCGTTGCCGTTCTTGTCCCAGACCAGCATGCCATCGTTCTTGCCCACCCAGCCGCTGAGTTCGACGAAACCATTGGCATCGTGGTCAAAGTGGATGCCGGCGTCTTCGCCCAGGGTTTCCGCGCCGTTCTTGCCGTCGAGGTCGAGGACCAGAGGACTAGCAGTCAGCTGGGCTTGGTTGAATTGGGTTTGCAAGGAGGTGATGAGGTTATCGTTCGCGCTGGGCCAAGGCATCCCTGTAAAAGGGTCGCCACCGCCATCCACTCGTTCATTCACGCGAGGATCGGTCTCGGGGTCTTTTATGAGACGGCCGTCGCTTAAGGCTATACGGACGTCCTCTGCAATTCTCGGTGCAGCATCACGATCCTTCCATCCATACCGATCTCCTATACGCGCTCCCTCCCTGTTGTTCCAGATGTCCATTCTTGTTTCACGAAAATCCTCATTGAGATAAACAACTTCGTGGATAGCGCCAAGAATCTCTGGGGTGCTTTCACCAAAGTACTGAGCGAATCGGGCCGCCACGTAAGCATGTCTAAATGCGTCGCTCGCATCATTCATTCCAGTGCGTTCACCCCAAAACTGAGTTGCCTCAGCGTCAAACAGTTTTTGCAAAGCAACCGCTCCAGCAGCGCCAACTATGAATGGCCAAATCATTTTTTGTCCTTTGTTTCAGCATCAAACACAACACCTCTATTGCGATCTACATAGCGAATAGTCAGCTTGTCTAACGCCGCACATCGCTCCTTTTTTGGGGCTGGTTTTATCCTGGTGCTCATTCGATACAGCCGATTGATGCTTCCGCCTTTTAGCCCAATGAGCCACCAGACGGTAGGATCCGTGCCTATCAAGCCTTGAACTCTTCGGTCCAAGTATTCGCGGTCTTCCCGACTTAAATATTCCAGTGATTCGGACGCGTCATAAGGCAGCAAAAAGCAGACGGTATCGCTGTCTTCAAGAATTTTCTTTAAGGCCCAAGGGTTCTCGGCGGTCAGGGCTGAGGACAGCTCAGACTCGATCGCATAGTCACTTGGCCATCTATAAGCATGGAACCATGTCAGCAAGACCAAAGCGGCCAGTACAAGAGCCGCATTGGATATCCACAGAAGCGGCTTCGGACTGATAGCTATTACTTTGCGCAAAACGATATGCCGAATGACTGAGAGCACAAGCATGAAGCACAAAATCTGCAATAAAAAAACAAGCCCTGTCATGTCAAAATTCTCACGCCCCCGGTCAGGCCCTTGAGGAGCCGCTGGCCCGGTGCTTCGGCGGGAGATGATTTTTTCGGGCCTATGGTTTCACCGGCGAGCGCATCCTCGTGCAGGCCTTCCCGCAGGTCTGGGCACTCGTCAACCTGATCGAAATAATCCATTCCCTCGTCCCTTGTTTTGCATTGGTCGCTGGACTGTAAAGAGAGGAAGGGAAAGACGCCAATAGCGTTTGAACATCTGTACATGCACGTCTCTCATAGGGTGAATGGACACAAACACAAACGTGGACACAGACCCAGACACCCACGCATCGACCCGCATGAGTCGTGCATTCAGAGGGAAACAGCGGGATTCAACGCAGAGGGCCAGCGATGCTCTCGGAGAGTGAATTCGAGAAACGGGAACAGAAACCGCGACCTTATGACGCCTGGTTCCGGTCAGTCGCATCAGTTTTTTGCGAACAAAAGCCAGGCGAAAAAAAGCCGCGCAAGATGCGCGGCCGGTTGCAGATGTTGAGATCGACCCGCGATTGAGGCGGCGACATCACTGAAGGCGCTGAACGCCCAGCACGCCTCAGTCCTCGAGCAGCCGCACCTTCACGCTCTTGCCCTTGACGCGGCCGGCGGAAAGTTTTTGCAGCGCTTCGTTCGCGATGCGGCGGTCCACCGCGACATAGGTCGAGAACTCATTGACGTTGATCTTGCCGACTTGCTCGCGCGTGAAGCCGGCCTCGCCGGTCAGCGCGCCCAGCACGTCGCCGGCGCGGATTTTTTCCTTGCGGCCGCCGACGATCTGCAGGGTGACCATGGGCGGCAGCAGCGGCTCATTGCTGGCGGGTGTCAGCTCCGTCAGCTTGTGCCAGTCGGACTCGGCTTTCTGCAGTACCTCGATTTTCCCGACGTAGCCCATCTCGTCCATGCTGGCCAGGCTGATGGCCCAGCCCTCTTCGTCGGCGCGGCCGGTGCGGCCTATGCGGTGGATGTGCACCTCGGCGTCGGGCGTGACGTCGACGTTGATGACCATCGCGAGTTGCGCGATGTCCAGGCCGCGCGCGGCCACGTCGGTGGCCACCAGCACCGAGCAGCTGCGGTTGGCAAACTGCACCAGCACCTGGTCGCGCTCACGCTGCTCAAGTTCACCGAACAGGGCCAGCGCGCTGAAACCCTGGTCTTTCAAGTACGCCACCAGTGCGCGGCACTGCGACTTGGTGTTGCAGAAGGCCAGTGTGCTGGCCGGACGAAAGTGCCGCAGCACCTGCGCGACCGCGCCCAGGCGGGCTTCATCGTGGTCGCTGTCGGGCACCTGGTACCAGCGCTGCTGGATCTTGGTTTTTTCATGCTGGGCCTGCACCGTGATGGTTTGTGGCGTCTTCATGAACTGCTGGCTGAGCTTGGCGATGCCTTCAGGATAGGTCGCCGAGAACAACAGGGTTTGCCGCTCTTTGGGGCACTGTTTGGCGACGGTGACGATGTCTTCGAAAAAGCCCATGTCCAGCATGCGGTCGGCTTCATCGAGCACCAGGGTGTTCAGCGCTTCAAGTGTGAGGTTGCCGCGCGCCAGGTGGTCCATGATGCGGCCGGGCGTGCCGACCACGATGTGCGCGCCGTTTTCCAGGCTGGCGGTCTGGTTGCGCAGCGGCACACCGCCGCACAGCACCACGACTTTGGTGTTCTCCTCGGCGCGCGCCAGGCGGCGAATCTCGGTGGCCACCTGGTCGGCCAGCTCGCGTGTGGGGCACAGCACCATGGCTTGCACCGCAAAGCGGCGCGTATTGAGGTTGGCCAGCAACGGAATCGCAAAGGCCGCCGTCTTGCCGCTGCCGGTCTTGGCCTGGGCGATCAGGTCTTTGCCCAGCAGCGCCACCGGCAGGCTGGCGGCCTGGATGGGCGTCATGCTCAGGTAGCCGAGCTGTTGCAGGTTGGCCAGCGTGGCGGGGGTCAGCGGCAGGCTGGCGAAGTCGGTATTGGAGGAAGAAGGGGAGGAGCTCATCCCCCATTATCGGCGTTGACCCCAGGAACCTGCGCTTAGGCCTCTTTTAACGATGGTTAAAGACAGGCCGGCGCTTCTCGACAAAGGCCGCCGTGCCTTCCCTCGTGTCCCGCGAAGCCGCCGCGATCATGAACTGCGCGGCCTCAATCGCCAGGCCCTCGTCGATGGAGACGTTGAGCCCGCGCGTGACCGCGCGCAACGAGGCCGCCACGGCCACGGCGGAGTTTTCGGCGATGCGGTCGGCCATGCGCAGGCAGGCCGGCAGCAGCTCATGGGCCGGCACCACGTGGTTGACCAGGCCTATCAACAAGGCTTCCTCGGCGCTGATGGCGTCGCCGGTCAGGATCATTTCATTGGCGCGCTTTCGGCCTATGTGGCGCGGCAGGCGCTGCGTGCCGCCGAAGGGCGGCGGAAAGCCCAGGCGGATCTCGGGTTTGGCAAAGCTCGCGTGTTCGGCCGCGACGGCGATGCTGCAGGCCTCCATGGTCTCGCAGCCGCCGCCGAAGGCGATGCCGTTGACGGCCGCGATGATGGGCTTGGGGTAGTTCTCGATGCGCCGCGTCATCGCCTGGCCACGCATCACGAAATTGCGCCAGGCGGTTTCGGGCGAGGCGGCAATGTCGGGCGCGAAACCCGCGATGTCGGCGCCGGCGCTGAAGGCTTTTTCGCCCGCACCGGTCAACACCAGGCAGCGCACGCTGTCGTCGCGCTCCAGGGCATTGAGCCTGTCCATCAGTTCGTCTATCAGTTCGTAGCTCAGCGCGTTCAGTTTCTCGGGGCGGTTCAGAATGAGCACCGCGTGTTGGCCGCGGCGTTCGGTTTCTATCAGCATGTAGTCTCCAGGGGATTTCGGGCAGTGGCGTCGGGTGAAACAAATGACAGCACGCCACAACCGCGCGGGGCGCCGACAAAATAGGTGGCGGCCTGCGGCGTGACGAAGGACTGGCCGCTCTCCAGCACGATGTCGCTGTCGCGGCGCCCGGCCAGCGCATCGCTGGTGATCCAGAGGCAGCCGCCGGCGCAGGCCAGGACCTGGCCGCGCGGCAGGCGCAAGGGCTGGGGGATGGACCCGAGCGTCAAGGGAGTTCTCAGGGTCTGTGGGGTTTGTGGGATCTTCATGGCCACGCCTTTCAAAAGTGTGGTTTGATTCTTCCCTGGTCCCGGCCCGCGCGGCCGGATGGTTTGTCATCCGGGGTATTCCCACCGTTCATGCCACTCATGTTGTTCATGCCATGCTGAGCCCTTCTTCCTCCCACGCGCTGCGCGCCATGTCGCTGGACGCGATACGCGGTTTCGAATCGGCGGCGCGCCACCTGAGCTTTACCGCGGCGGCCGAGGAGCTGTGCATCACGCAGTCGGCGGTCAGCAAGCAGGTCAAGGGCCTGGAAGACGCGCTGGGCGCGGCGCTGTTCCTGCGCGGCGGCAAGGGCCTGAGCCTCACACCGCAGGGCCGTGAACTGTATGAGGCGGCCCGCGCAGCACTCGTTCAGCTGGCTTCGGCCGTGGACCGCCTGCTGGCGTTGGACAGGGTCTCGGTGGCGGTCACCACCACGCCTTCCTTCGCCGCGCTGTGGCTGGCGCCCAAGCTTGCAAAATTCCAGTTGCTGGAGCCCGCCATCGACGTACGTGTCGACGCCTCGGAAGACCGGGTCAACCTGGAGCGCGAAGGCATGGACCTGGCCGTGCGGCTTTATCAGGTGCAGCCGGGTGACGAGGGCCCGCCGCCTCTGCTGCAGGAGCAGGCCTTATTGGTGGCCGCGCCTGCCGTCGCGGCGCGCATCCATTCGGCGGCCGACATCCTGCACACGCCGCTGCTGGTCTACTACGACCCGGCCACGCGGTTTCCGTGGATGTCGTGGCCGGACTGGTACGAACGCCTGGGCCTCAAGCAGTCGGCGCAGCAGCCCTGCCTGTATTTCTCGCAATACGAACACGTGCTGACCGCCGCCGTGCAGGGCGCCGGCATCGCCATAGGCCGCACGCCGCTCATGCTGCCTCAGCTGCGCAGCGGCCAGCTCACCGTTGTCTTGCCGGGCCAGACGGTGGATGGCCTGGCCTACCGCATCGTGACTTCGGCCCACAGCACGGACCGGCCGGCGGTGCAGAAATTCCGTGCCTGGCTGGAACGCGAACTTGCGCTCGAAGCCATAGGCTAAGGCCGCCCGTTCCAATCGCCGGTAGCTTCCAGCACCGGGGACAGCTCGGCTTCACCCCAGCGCAGCGGCAAGGAAGACTCCACCAGCCGCATAGCTTGCACCTTGAAGCGCATCAGGCGCTGCGCTCCGGCGAAGGAATCCACCTCGGGGCCCTCCCAGATGATGTCGGCCGTGACGGCCAGGTACAGCAAATCGCCGGTGTCGAAGTCGATGAACAACAGGCCGGCACGCGGGTTGACCACCAGGTTGCCCAGGGTGTTGAAAAAGTAATTGCCGACGAAGTCGGGCACGGTCAGCGTGCCGTCGGCCTCCACGCGCACAAAGCCGGGTTTGCCGCCACGGTGCGAGACGTCGACGCCGCCGGCCCGGCCGGCTTGCTCACCGTCGCCGGCATAGGCGGTGGCGATGAACAGCGTGTCGGCCTGCTCAATCATGCGGCGCGCCGCGTCGCTCAGCTGCGGCGACTCGTGCACCACCCGCCCGGTTGCGGGCACGGGGCGGTCGACATAGACAGGCTCACGCGCCTGGATGTATTTGGGGCAGTTGCCAAAACTCTGGCTCAGCTCCACCGCGAAGCCCGAGGCATTGAGGCCGCGGACGATGCCATTCATGCGGTTGCGCCTGCGCGTGTGCGGCTCTATGCCCAGCAAGCCTATCGCGGCGCCATCGACCAGCGTGCCTTGCAGGGGATCACCTGCGAGCGGTTTGGTGCGCAGCAGCAGGTGGCGCGCATCGGGCGAGTGGATAAAACCCGGCGGCTGGGCCAGCACCGAGGCCCAGGGCTGGCCGCTCGCATCCACCGTGCCGGCGACCACAAAAGGCAGCTGCTCAAAAAACTCGCGGTGCTGGTCGGGCATGAAGTCGCGGATCACGCGCGGGCCGATTTCCGCCATGCGCGCGCGCACCGCCGCCCCTACGCGCGCCTGTGCGGCACGCTCGCCTTCGTGGAAGGTTGCGGCGTTCATGCGGCCAGCCCTATCGGTGTCCTGACCATGGGCACAAAGCGCGGCAAGGCCTCGATGCGGGCCAGCCAGGCGCGTATGCGCGGGTAGGCTTCCAGCGAGACCTTGCCTTCTGGCGCATGGGCCGAATAGCTGTAGTTGGCGATGTCGGCCAGCGTGGGCGTGCTGCCCGCCAGGAAGGCCGACTGGCCCAGTTGCTGCTCCATCACCGCGAACAGGGCGTGCGCGCGCTCAATGGCTTCCGGGCTTTCCGGGCGCTTGAACAGCTGGATCACGCGAGCGGCGGCCGGACCGTAGGCGAGCTGCCCGGCGGCGACCGACAACCAGCGCTGCACCGCCGCGGCGGCCAGCGGGTCGCGCGGCAGCCACTGCTCGGCATCCGGGGCGTAGCGCGCATTGAGGTAGACCAGGATGGCATTGGAGTCGGCCAGCGTGACCTCGCCGTCCTGGATCACCGGCACCTGGCCGAAAGCGTTCATGGCCAGGAAGGCCGGCGTCTTGTGGTCCTTGGTAGTCAGGTCGATCTCGATGCGCTCAAAGGGCAGGCCCAGCAGCGAGAGGAACAGTTCCACCCGGTGCGAATGACCGGAGACGGCGACGCGGTACAGGCGTATGG
This sequence comes from Polaromonas sp. P1_F2, assembly GCF_056405735.1. Lineage (NCBI taxonomy): Bacteria > Pseudomonadati > Pseudomonadota > Betaproteobacteria > Burkholderiales > Comamonadaceae > Polaromonas > Polaromonas sp. P1_F2. Next base: position 86,147 of record NZ_JBFUBN010000005.1, read on the forward strand.
GCTGTGAGGGCTGGGCTTTGGCGGCGGGTGTGCTCATGGCGGGGCTTTCGGTAAGTTGAAAAATCTGGCTCTCGAGGGTGGATTCTGTTTGAACCGATATCCTGAATAAATGGCTTAAACGGCATTTAACTAATCCACTAACTGGATGAATCCCCACAACAGGGTTAGCATGTCGCCATGGACAAACTCCGGGCCATGCAGGCCTTTATTCACATTGCCGAACAAGGCAGCCTCACGGCCGCGGCCCAGGTCATGGAGTCGTCGCTGCCGGCCGTGGTGCGCACGCTGGCCGGCTTTGAGGCGCAGCTGGGCGTGCGCCTCTTCAACCGCACGACGCGCCGCATCTCGCTGACCGAGGAGGGGCGCCGCCACCTCGAAAGCTGCCGCCAGCTGCTGGCCGCGCTGGCCGATGCCGAAGCGGCGCTCTCGGCCGACGCGGCCGAACCCGCGGGCCACTTGACGATTACCGCGCCCATGCTGTTCGGCCAGATGCATGTGGCGCCGGCCGTCACGCGCTTTGTGCAGCAGCACGAAAAGATGCGCTGCTCCATGGTGCTGCTGGACCGCGTGGTCAACCTGCTGGAGGAAGGCATAGATGTGGGCATACGCATAGGCGAGCCCGAGGACTCCAGCCTGGTGGCGCAGAAGGTGGGCACCATCCGCCGCCTGGTGGTGGCCAGCCCGGCCTGGGTTCGCCGCCACGGCGTGCCCAAACATCCCAAGGACCTGCTCAAGGCCAACTGCGTGCGCCTGACGGACCATTCCCCCACATGGGGCCCGTTCATAGACCAGGGCAGGCCGCTTCGGCTTGCCGTCAGTGGTAATCTGGAGTTCAACCAGATCGCACCGGCCGTGGCGGCCTGCGCGGCGGGTGCGGGATTCGGCTCGTTTTTGTCCTACCAGGTGGCGCCGTTTTTAAAGACCAAACAATTGCGCACCGTGCTGGAGGATTTCGAGCCGCCGCCCCGGCCGATCAACATTGTTTACCCGCACGCCCGGCTGCTGCCCATGCGCACGCGGGTGTTCATTGAGTGGATGAAAAAAGAGCTCCGGGAATTCCAGTCTTGAGGGCCGGCATCCAGGCACCCGAAAAAACAACAATCAGCAGACAGCAGAACAAGGACGGCGCATGCAGACTTTTGACTTTGACCTTTTTGTGATCGGTGGCGGCAGCGGCGGCGTGCGCGCCGCGCGCATGTCAGCCCAGCGCGGTGCGCGCGTGGGCCTGGCCGAATTCGCGGCCATGGGCGGCACCTGTGTCAACGTGGGCTGCATCCCGAAAAAACTCTACAGCTACGCCGCCCACTACGGCGACAGCTTTGAGGAGTCACATGGCTTCGGCTGGACCGGCGAGGCGCCGGTTTTCAACTGGGACATCCTGAAAGCCAACCGCGCGCGCGAGATCGAGCGGCTCAACGGCATCTACGTGCAGCTGCTCGAAAGCTCGGGCGTGAAGATCATCAAGGGCTGGGCCCGGCTGCTCGACGAACACACCGTCGAGGTCGACGACCAGAAATTCACCGCCAAACACATCCTGGTCTCCACCGGCGGCACCGCCACCGTGCCCGCGCTGCCGGGCCGCGAGCATGTGCTGACCTCCGACCACATGTTCGACCTGAATCCTTTCCCGAAGCGCCTGATGGTGGTGGGCGGCGGCTACATCGCCTGCGAGTTCGCCTCCATCTTCAACGGCCTGGGCTCGAAGGTCACGCAGGTGCACCGCCGCGACATGCTGCTCACGGGCTTCGACGACGATGTGCGCCGCTTCATCGCCGCCGAGATGAGCAAGACCGGCGTCAAGCTGCAGCTGGGCACCGAAGTGGACTCCATCACCAAGACGGACACCGGCCTGCAAATCGCGTTCAAGGGCGGCGGGGCAGGCCTCGAAGTGGACGCGGTGCTTTACGCCACGGGCCGTGTGCCCAATGCCAACGGCATCGGACTGGAAACCGTGGGCGTGGCGGTGAACGCCGTCGGCGCGATACAGGTCAACGAGCACTACCAGAGCTCGGTGCCGTCCATCTATGCGCTGGGCGACGTGACGGCGCGCATGCAGCTGACGCCCGTCGCGCTGGGCGAGGCCATGGTGGTGGTGGACCAGCTCTTCGGCCCGGCAGCCGGCAAGAAACCGCGCAACATGAGTTATGAGTTTGTGCCGACCGCCGTCTTCACCCACCCCAACATCGGCACGGTCGGTTATTCAGAAGCCGACGCGCGCGCGAAGTTCGGCAAGGTCACGGTGTTTCGCGCCGACTTCAAGGCCCTCAAGCACACGCTGAGCGGCAGCACCGAACGCACGCTCATGAAGCTGCTGGTCGAGGACGCCACCGACCGCGTGGTCGGCCTGCATATGGTGGGGCCGGATGCCGGCGAGATCGTCCAGGGTTTTGCCGTGGCCATGAAGGCGGGCGCGACCAAGGCGATTTTTGACAGCACGATTGGGATTCACCCGACGGTGGCGGAAGAATTCGTCACCATGCGGGAACCCGTGAAATCCTAATCGGCGTCCGGGTCTTCCGGGGTATCCGAATCCGGTTCGCGATCCTTCAGCCGCTCATCCAGCCGCTTGCGGATAGACCCGGCCTCCTCCAGAAACTGCGGCACCGGCACCGCGGGCGCCATGCGCAATGAGGGCGGGTAAATGGTGGACAGGTAAAGCTTGTTCGACAGGCGCTTGTTCTGCAGCCAGTTGGTGCCCAGCATCGCAACCATGCCGAGCACGGCGATGCCGGCCATCAGCCCGGCCAGGCCGCGGCGGCGCTGCGGGACGATGACCGTGAGGTGCAGGTAGACGGCGGCCGCGCCGCCCAGCAGCAACATCAGCCCCTCATAGCGCGCCAGGCTTTCGAGCGAGAACATAAAGGCCAGCAAGCCGGCCAGCGTGGACACCGCCTGCACCGCGAGCGTGCTGAAGCAGGCGATGCGCACATGGCGCCAGAACTGCAGGTGGCCGGTAAACAGCTTGGTGGCCAGTGCCCACAGTCCGGCCCAGATGGTGGTCCCCAGGACCACCGCGCCCAGCAGGCCGGGCAGTTGCCGCGCGAGCTGCGAGGGCTCGGTCAGCGTGAGCCACGACTGGCCCAGCACCAGGGCCAGCATGCCGGCCAGGGCCAGCAGCGTCCAGCCGGTGGTGCGCCAGGGGAAGTGCGGCAAAAGCTCTTCGGCCGGCACGGGCGCCTCGGCCAGGCGCAGGCCCAGCTTGAGTCGGCCCAAGGCCAGCGCCTCGCCATCGGGCCAGTTGAATTGCGCATCGCGGCCATGGCGGGCGCGGCCCAGGGCCACGCCGTTGACGCTGTCCAGCACCTGCACACTGACGCCGCCCTCGGGCGTGCGGCTGACACGCAGGTGTTCGCCGGCCACATGGCTGTCGTCCAGCACCAGGTCGGCCGTGAGCGCGCGGCCCACGGTAACGGGCCAGTGCCGTACCTCGAGCCGGGCAACCGTGGCGCCGTTGCGGTCGGTGGCCTGCAGCAGGCCCAGAATGGGGGTGGCGCTCATTTGGCGGCCTCCCACTTGAAGCCGGCAAGGTAGTGCGAGACCAGCTTGAGGCCATTCTCAAAACTCACCCCCTGCGCGTCCATGCGGCCCTGCACGCCGCGCGTGGACTGGTTGACCGACATGGTCAGCACCGACACGTCGTAGAGGCCCGGCAGCTTGCGGTAGGCGCTCATGCAGACCACGGCGCGCATAGGCATGCCGCCGGTGTCGATGAAGCGCTCGGAACATTCGGCGGGCGTGGCCTTGCGCGAACCGCGCGTGGCGAAATACTCATTGGCGAAGCTCTGCGAATACATCGCGGAGAAACGCAGGGGCCCGAGCTTGGGCGCGTTGTAGGCCTCGTAGCGCAGGCGTATGTAGCCGGTGTTGAAGTCGCCGGCGAACACATGGCTGTCGATCTGGCAGTCGGTGCGCTCCAGGTCGAAGGCCTTGAAGTCGGGCTCGCGTCCGCGGCCCCAGCAACGCGCCAGCGCGTCATCGGGCACGGGCACGCTGTAGCCGCCGTGCTTTTGCGCGGTCAGGGGCGTGGCGGTGAAGCGCTGCGTCAGCAGGGCCTGGTGTTCGCCGAGCTGGCGCGCGACTTCGGCATGGGCGGGCTTGGTGATGGGCTGGGCCGTGGCGGACTTGGCCAGCAGGGCCTGGGCGAATTCAGCCGGAATCAAAAAGCTCAGCAGTTCGCCGTCCAGCCGCTTGGAGACGTTGACGCCGACCACCTGGCCCGCATCGTCGAGCGCCGGGCCGCCGCTCATGCCCGGATTGAGCGCACCACCGAAAAAGATGCGCGGATAAAAGCTCCGCTGCACCAGGCCGTTGTAGGTGCCTTCGGTCACGGCAAAGCCGATGTCCAGCGGGTTGCCCAGCGAGTAGATGCGCTCGCCGCGCGCCAACGGCCTGTTGGCCCCGCGAAAGGCCAGCTGCGGCATGCCCGTGGCGGGCGCCTTCACGCGCAGCAGGGCCAGGTCGTTGCGCACATCGAAGGCGAGCAGTTCGACTTCGGCCTCCTTGCCGTCCACCGGCACGTAGACGCCGCGGTAGCGCTCGGGCTCCAGCGCAAGCTGGCTGGCCACATGGAAGTTGGTGATGATGAGGCCGTTGGCCGAGACAAAAAAGCCCGAGCCCACGCTGGCCTGGGTGTTGGAGTTGCGCAGCAGGGTGCGTATCTGCACCAGTTTGTCGCGCGTGGTTTCATAGGCGCGCTGGGCATCGCGGGAGATCTGGGCCGGCGCCGCGGCAGGGGCGGCGCCCGGCGCGCCGCGTGCCGGCGCGGGAGTCTGGGCGTAGGCTGCCTGAAGGCACAGAGCCCCCAGAAAGGCGCCCAATAGGGCCCGCAGTTGCCTCGAAGGCTTGGAATGGTTCATCGACGCATTCTAGGGTCTGGAGATGAAGAGCAGGTGCCGGGGAGTTGCCGCACAATGGGGCCATACGTAGAAAGACAGGCCACCTCTTCATGCCCTACCTCCCCCCTTTTATCGCCCCCACCCGTTACAGCGACCCGGCCGCCGCGCTGGCCCAGGTCCGCGCGATTTACGACCAGCAGATCGCCCACCTGCGGAGCGCCATGCAGCGTTATGTGGCTGGCGAAACCCTGCCCGGCCACGTGCGCGCCTGCTATCCCTTTGTGCGCATCCATACCGACACCGTGGCACGCGCCATACTGGAAACGCCCGACATCTCGCAGCTGAGCTTCGGTTTTGTCGCCGGGCCCGGCCGCTTTGAGACCACGCTGACCCGCCCCGACCTCTACGGCAACTACTACCTCGAGCAGTTCCGCCTGCTGATGCAGAACCACGACGTGGAACTCGAAGTCGGCACCAGCACGCAGCCGATACCTATCCACTTTTCATTCGCGGAGAACGACCACATCGAAGGCAATATGACGGCGGCGCGCCGCATGCTGATGCGCGACGTGTTCGACTTGCCCGACCTGGCCGCGATGGACGACGGCATCGCCAACGGCACCTACGAGCCCCTGCCCGGCGAGCCGCAGCCGCTGTCGCTGTTCACCGCGGCGCGCGTCGACTACTCGCTGCAGCGCCTGCGCCACTACACGGGCACCTCGCCGCACTGGTTCCAGAACTTCGTGCTGTTTACCAACTACCAGTTCTATATCGACGAATTCGTGCGCCTGGGCCATGAAGCCATGGCCGACCCGGACAGCGAGTACATCGCCTTCGTCGAGCCCGGCAACGTGGTGACCCGCCGCACCGGCCTGCCCGCCGCCGAGGGCGACGACCTCGGCGTGCCGCCGCCGCGCCTGCCGCAGATGCCGGGCTACCACCTGCTGCGCGCCGACCACAGCGGCATCACCATGGTCAACATCGGCGTGGGCCCGGCCAATGCCAAGAACATCACCGACCACATCGCCGTACTGCGACCGCACGCCTGGATCATGCTGGGCCACTGCGCCGGCCTGCGCAACAGCCAGCAGCTGGGCGACTACGTGCTGGCCCACGGCTATGTGCGCGAAGACCATGTGCTGGACGAAGAGTTGCCGCTGTGGGTGCCGATCCCGGCGTTGGCGGAAATCCAGGTCGCGCTCGAAAAAGCCGTGGCCGACGTGACCCATGCCGTCGGGCCCGACCTCAAGCGCATCATGCGCACCGGCACCGTGGCCTCCACCGACAACCGCAACTGGGAATTGCTGCCGGGCAACCAGCCGCAGCGCCGCTTCAGCCAGAGCCGCGCGGTGGCGCTGGACATGGAAAGCGCGACGATTGCCGCCAACGGCTTCCGCTTTCGCGTGCCCTACGGCACCCTGCTGTGCGTGAGCGACAAGCCGCTGCACGGCGAGATCAAGCTGCCGGGCATGGCCAACCACTTCTACCGCGAACGCGTGGACCAGCACCTGCGCATAGGCATACGCGCCATCGAACTGCTGCGCGCCGAAGGCATCACGCAACTGCACAGCCGCAAGCTGCGCAGCTTCTCGGAAGTGGCTTTCCAGTAAGCCCGGCCGCATCGCCATGAGCCAAGCGCCCCTCGTTCAGATCAGGGAAGCCACGCACGACGTCGTCATCGACATGATGTACGCGCGGCCCGACAACTTCACCGGCCAGGTGATCTACGGCCACACCTTCTGCTTTCTGCACCCCGAGGCTGAAGCCTGCCTGCGCCGCGCGGTGGCGGCGGCGCGCGGCTTCGGCTACAAGCTCAAGATTTTTGACGCCTTCCGCCCGCACGAGGCGCAGGAAGCGCTGTGGGCGGTGCTGCCCGTTCCCGGTTATGTGGCCGACCCGGCCAAGGGCTCCAACCACACGCGCGGCGTGGCGGTGGACCTGACCCTGCTGGACGCCGGTGGCCATGAGCTCGACATGGGCACGCCGGTCGACACCATGACGCCGGCCTCGCACCACTTCTACGCTGACCTGTCGGCCGCGGTGCAGCTCAACCGCATGAAGCTGCTGACCATCATGCTGGAGGCCGGGTTTGTGCATCACCCCATGGAGTGGTGGCACTACCAGTTGCCGGAAGCGAAAGAGTTCGAGCTGGTCAGCAGCGCGGTGTTTGCCGGCTGCCTGGACGCCGCCGCCTGAAGCCCGCAAGCCTAGGCTTGCGATGGCGGTCCCATGGGTTTATCAGCCTGGGAGCTCTCATCCCCCTTTGTGATCTCGGCCCGCATCGTGGGCAAAAACTGCGGGTACTCGCGCTGCATGAAATCCACCAGCGCCTCGCGCACCTTGCAACGCAGGTCCCAGTTGAGGCCGGAGTTGCCCGAGGTGAGCAGCAGGCGCAGCTGCATGCTGCGCTCGCCGGCCTCCACCACCTGCAGGAGGCACAGGCGCTTGTCCCATTCGGGCGCCGCTTCGCAGGCGCGGCGCGCGGCCTGGCGCAGCGGCTCCAGCGGCATGCGGTAGTCCACCCACAAAAACACCGTGCCGATGATCTGCGCGCTGTTGCGCGTCCAGTTCTGGAAGGGGTTTTCGATAAACCACTGCAGCGGGATGATCATGCGTCGTTCGTCCCAGATCTTGAGCACCACGTAGGTGCCGGTGATTTCCTCGACGCGGCCCCACTCGCCCTGCACGATGAGCACGTCGTCGATGCGCAGGGGCTGGGCCAGCGCCAACTGCAGGCCGGCGATCAGGTTGCTGAACACCGGGCGGGCCGCGATACCGGCCACGATGCCGATCACGCCGGCCGAGGCCAGCAGGCTGGCGCCCAGCTGGCGCGCGCCGGGGAAGGTCATCAGCATCATCGACAGGCCGGCGACCAGCACCATGAAGCCGACGATGCGCGCGAGCAGCCGCGTCTGGGTGTGGATGCGGCGCGCGTTGAGGTTGTCTTCGACCTCGACCGAATGCTGGCCTATGACGCCTTGCGCCACGCCGTCGACGGCGCGCAGCGCCAGCCAGGTGACGGTGGCCAGCAACAGCAGGATGTTGCCGTGGCGCACTTGTGAAATCAGCGGCAGCGCGTCGGGCGCGGCCTGCCAGACACCCTGCAGCGCGATCAGCGGCAGCACGAAGCGCGTGGGCCGCCAGCTGCGGCGCGCTACTGCGCTGGAAATCGGCAGGTTGCGCGTGATGCGCCAGATCACCGCCGCGCCGACACGGTGCACCACCAGGGCCAGCACCACGGCCACCACCGCGGAGAACAGCACGCGCCAGGCGGTGTCCTCCAGTAGATGAAGATCGCCGACATTCATCAGTGAAGGGCTCCGGGCATGGCTGCAGGCTTCCCGAGAACAGCTTCTCAGCCGGCCTTGCGCGGCCGCACCAGGGCGGCGGCGGTTTTGGCGTTGATGCGCGCGGTTTCGACGTCGGCGTCGAAGGCCAGCGCCACGCCCATGCGGCGTTTCACAAAACTTTCGGGCTTGCCGAAGAGGCGAATGTCGGAGTTGGGCACACGCAGCGCCTCGGCGACGCCGTCGAACACAATGCCCTCGGCATCGACGCCGCCGTAGATCACGGCGCTGGCGCCCGGGCTCTTGAGCGCGGTGTTGACCGGCAGGCCCAGGATGGCGCGGGCGTGCAGCTCGAATTCGTTCTGCCACTGGGTGCACATGGTGACCATGCCGGTGTCATGCGGGCGCGGGCTGACTTCGCTGAACCAGACGTCCTCGCCCTTGACGAACAATTCGACGCCAAACAGGCCCTGGCCGCCCAGGTTGTCGGTCACGGCCTTGCAGATGTCGCGGCTTTTTTGCAGGGCGGCCGGGCGCATGGGGTGCGGTTGCCAGCTTTCGACATAGTCGCCGCTGACCTGGACATGGCCGATCGGCTCGCAGAAATGGGTTTCGATTTTCCCGTCGGCGCCCATCGCGCGCACGGTGAGCTGGGTGATCTCGTAGTCGAAGTCGATAAAACCCTCGACGATGACGCGGCCGTGGCTCACGCGGCCGCCGGCCATGGCGTAGTCCCAGCCTTTCTTCACGTCGGCCGGCCCGGCGATCTTGCTCTGGCCCTTGCCCGAGGAACTCATCACCGGCTTGACGATGCAGGGGTAGCCGGTGGTCGAATCGATGGCGGCCTGCAATTCCTCCAGCGAGTCGCAAAACACATAAGGGCTGGTCGGCAGGCCCAGGGTTTCGGCGGCGAGGCGGCGTATGCCCTCGCGGTCCATGGTCAGGCGCGCGGCGCGGGCCGTGGGGATCACACGCACCGTGCCGGCGGCTTCGAGCTCTTCAAGCATGGCCGTGGCGATGGCCTCGATCTCGGGCACGACCAGGTCGGGTTTTTCTTTTTCAATCAGCGCCTTGAGCTGGGCCGGGTCGCTCATGGTGATGGTGCGCGCATGGTGGGCCACCTGCTGGCCCGGCGCGTTCTCGTAGCGATCGGTGGCAATCGTTTCCACACCCAGGCGCTGCAGCGCGATCAGCACCTCCTTGCCCAGCTCGCCGGAGCCGAGCAGCATGACTTTGGTGGCATGGGGAGACAAAGGGGTTCCGAAGATGGTCATAAGCGCTGTTGTAAGAGTGGGAGAAAGAGGGGACGGCGGCCGCAAGGCCGGAAGGGCGCCGCCTGGTCTTACTTTACTGCACCGGCCTCGCGCGCCTGGGTAGGACGTTTGCCTCTTTGTCCTTACCCAGCACCGGTCATTGCAACAAGATGATAATTATTCTCATCTAGAACATTTCACCCTCAGGCCGCGCATGAAGCGCCAGCCTTTTTGAAAGACATCATGTCCACCACACCCGCTGCCGCCGTCCCCTCCCCCGAAGCCCCGCCGCGCAAACGCCGTCCGCCGCGCCGCGTGCAGGTCACGCGTGTGCAAACCCTGAGTCCGCTGATGCGTCGCATCACGCTGCAGGGCGCAGAACTCGAAGGCTTTGAAGTCAACGACCCAGCCTCTTATATGAAGCTGATTTTTCCCGAGCCCGGCCAGACAGAACCGGATCGCCCGCTGCCCGACGGACCGAGGCCGAAGTCCATGCGCACTTACACGCCGCTGGCCGTGCGTGCGGACTTGCATGAGGTCGACGTGGACTTTGTGCTGCACGGCGACGGCCCCGCATCCACCTGGGCCGCGCAGGCGCAGGTCGGCCAGGTGCTGTTTTTGATGGGGCCCGGCCCCGGCTACAAACTCGCGCTGGACGCGCCTGTGCATTTTTTGATCGGTGACGACAGCGCCCTGCCCGCGTTTGAAACCATCCTGGCCGCCTTGCCCGCGAGCGCGCAGGCGCAGGTGCTGGTTGAAGTGGTCGATGTCGCCGAAGAGCGCCCGCTGCAAAGCGCCGCCAAAGTGGACGCTCGATGGGTGGCGCGCGGCGCCAACAACACCCAGGCCGGCAGCGCACTGGAAGCCGCCTTGCGCAAAGCTGGCGCACCCCTCGCCGATGCCCGCATCTACCTGGCCTGCGAAGCTGCGGCGATGCGCCGCATACGCCAATTGCTGATTGAAGAACTCGGCGTGGAGCGCAGCCGCATCGTGGGCCGCGGTTACTGGAAGTTAGGCACGGTGAACCATCCGGACCATGACTATGGGGACGATGCGTAGAGTGGCTCTTGGGGGTACGTCCCGGTTTAAACCGCCGGGTTGAAAGCTACTTCGCCTCTCGCGCATAGCTGACGGTGAGCATCTCCCACTGATGCCCCTCGGGCTCGTTCCAGTAAACACCCTTGCCGCCGAACTGCGTGTCGACCTGTTGGTCCATGGGGCCGCGCACCGTGCTGCGGTAAGGAATGCCGGCCGCCTGGATGCGGCCCAGGATGGCGTCGAACTCCTGTGGGCTCACACGAAAGCAGAAATGCTGGACGGGAAAGTCCTCGTCCGTGTCGATGAAGTCCAGCGTCAGGCCCTCGTTGACGTAGACGGCGGAGAAGGGCCCCAAGGCTGTGGGCGCCCAGGGCACGCCCAGCAGCTCCGCCAGCTGCCGGGCCGAGGCCACCTTGTCGCGGGCCGACACGATGGAATGGTCGAGTTCAATGGTCATGCCGGTCTCCCGTGGAGAAACCGGTTTTATAGCCCTTTCGCACCCGACCTGTCACACCAGGGCCTCACAAGCCCCCATGCGCTCAGAGGTCGAAAAACACCGTCTCCCTGTCGCCCTGCATATGGATGTCAAAGCGGTACTGCGGCCCTGCCGCCGTCACTTCGCGTTTGGCCACCAGGGTGGCTCGCCGCGCCGCCGGCACACTCGTGAGCACCGCATCCTTGCCGTTGGCTTCCGCCTCATCCTCAAAGTAGATGCGCGTAAAGGTGTGCACCAGCAGGCCGCGCATGGTCACGCAGACATTGATGAAGGGCGCCTGGCCCGGCGCTTCCACCCCGGGTTTGACGGTGAAGAACTCGTAGTGGCTTTGCGGCAGGGTGCCGGTGCCGCAGCGGCCGAAGCCGGTGAAGCCGCGCGCTTCGGCGTCGGCCACCGAGTCGATGGGCTTTCCGCTGCCGTCGGGCTGGGCGATCTCGACCATGGCGTCCATCACGGCGTTGCCGGCGCCGTCAAAGACCTGGCCGGTGATGCGTATGTGTTCGCCTTGCGCGCTGGGCTGGGCCAGCACGGGCGTGAACAGGCTTTTGAGGTCGTAGCCGTATTGCGTGGGTGTAAGGCCGTAGGCGAAGAAGGGGCCGACGGTTTGCGAAGGGGTCTGTTTGAGCTGGCTCATGGTGGTGTCTTCCTGCCGCTTATTCAAAACGCGTGGCCTTGGGGCCGCGCAGCACGATGTCGAACACATAACCGAGCGCGTAGTCGGGCTGAGTCACGTCGAGGCTGAATTTGGACACCATGAGTTCGCGCACGCTGTCGGGTGCGCCCATGTACATGGGGTCGTAGCTGAGCAAGGGGTCGCCGGGAAAATACATCTGCGTGACCAGACGGCTCGCGAAGTAATCGCCGAACAGCGAAAAGTGGATGTGCTGCGGCCGCCAGGCGTTGGGGTGGTTGCCCCAGGGGTAGGCGCCGGGCTTGATGGTCTTGAAGCTGTAGCGGCCTTCGTTGTCGGTCATGCAGCGGCCGGCGCCCAGGAAGTTGGGGTCCAGCGGCGCGTCGTGCTGGTCGACCTTGTGCACATAGCGGCCGGCGGCGTTGGCCTGCCAGACTTCGACCAGGGTGTTGCGCACGTGCCGGCCGTCTTCGTCCGTCACGCGGCCGGTGACGATGATGCGTTCGCCCAGCGGGTCGCCGTTCATGATGGCGTTCTTCGTCAGGTCGTTGTCGAGCGGGCCGAACTGCTCGATGCCGTAGACCGGCGCATTGAGCTGGGCCAGCGCCTGCTTGATCGGGACCAGGGGCTGCTTGGGGCCGCGCAGCAGCGTGGACTTGTAGCCGGGATAGATATGCGGCGAATGGCTGCTCCAGTCGCGTGGGGCGAGAAAGCTCGTGTTCAGGTCGGGTTTCATGGTGGCGTGTCTCCGTGGGTCAGATGGGCTGCCTGGATGCCTTCGGCGGCTACTTCCGGCGCTGGGAAGACTTTAGTCGCACTGAATGGTTATGTATATTGACATTTTTGCGTCTTATCCATAACCAAATTGGCCAACAGTGCTTGCCAGTGGTTAAATCGCTGGATGGTCGATGAACGCATCAAATACCGGCATTTGCAGTGCTTCCTGGCGGTGGCGCAGCACGGCAGCCTGCAAAAGGCGGCCGACGTGCTGGCCATTACCCAGCCGGCCGTCTCCAAGACCCTGAAAGAACTCGAAGACCTGCTGGCCGTGCGCCTGTTCGAGCGCGGGCGCCGGGGCGCGGTGCCCACGCGCGAGGGCGAGGCTTTTTTGCGCCACGCCGGCGCCAGTGTGAGCGCGCTGCGTGAAGCCGTGGCCAGCGTGGCGCAGACGCGGCGCCAGGGGAATGCCGTGGTCGCCATCGGCGTGCTGCCCACAGTCGCGCCCTGGCTGCTGCCGCAATTGCTGCTGCGACAGGATGCCGAAGCCCAGGCGGACATGCATACCAGCCTGCGCATACACACAGGCGCCAATCCCGAACTGCTGGCGCGCCTGCGGCAGCGCGAGCTGGACCTGGTCATAGGCCGCTTTGCCGAGCCGGCCCATATGCTGGGCCTGAACTTTGAGCACCTGTACGCCGACCCGCTGGTGCTGGCGGTACGCCCCGGCCATCCGCTGCTGGCGCAAGGCGGCCCCAAAACCGACCTGCTGGCGGGGCTGCAGGCCTTCACGGCGATCTTGCCCACGCAGGGCACGGCGATTCGCCACACGGCGGACGGTTTTTTCCTCACACGCGGCCTGGCCTTGCCGGTGCGCACCATCGAAACGCTGTCGGTGTCGATCGCGCGCGGCTACACCTTGCAAAGCGACGCGGTCTGGGTCTCGCCGCTGGGCGCGGTGCGGCCGGACCTGGACTGCGGCGCGCTGCTGCAACTGCCCGTGAGCATGGTGGGCACGGAGGAATTGGTCGGCCTGACCTTGCGCGCCGACATGGCGCCCACGCCGGCGCAGCAGGCACTGATCGCGAATATCCGGCTGCTGGCCTCTGAGCGCCGCGGCCTGGCCTAGGCGGTTTCGGCTGTGACGGCGAAACGCTCCGTCAGCTCGCCCAGGCCCAGCTCGTCCAGCACCTCGCGCAAACGCGCCTGCGCCGCGCGCGTTTTGCCGGCCTGGGGCTGGGCGGGACGGCTGGCCAGGATCAGTTCGTTCTTCATCGAATGCTCCCAGCCCACCAGCTCGGTCACGGTGACCTGGTAGCCGTTGGCTTCGAGCTGCAGGCAGCGCAGCACGTTGGTGATCTGGCTGCCGAATTCGCGCGTGTGCAGCGGATGGCGCCAGAGTTCGGCCAGCGGGGTTTTAGCCAGCGAAAGGGCGCGGCTTTTCTTCAGCACGCCGGCCACCTCGGCCTGGCAGCAGGGCACCAGCACCATGTGGCGCGCGCCTTTGGCCAGGCCGAAGGCGATCGCGTCGTCGGTGGCGGTGTCGCAGGCGTGCAGCGCGGTGACGATGTCGACCGTGGGCGGCAATTCGGCCGAAGCTGTGGCCTCCTGCACCGTCAGATTCAGGAAAGACATGCGCGCAAAACCCAGGCGCGCGGCCAGGCTGCGTGATTTTTCGACCAGTTCGGCGCGGGTTTCTATGCCGTAGACATGGCCGGCCATGGGCTGGGCCGCGTGCGCCACGTTGAAGAACAGGTCGTAAAGGATAAAACCCAGGTAGGACTTGCCGGCGCCGTGGTCGGCCAGCGTGAAGCCGGCCTTTCGCGCCGCGGCTTCATTCAGCAGGGGCTCTATGAACTGGTAGAGGTGGTAGACCTGCTTGAGCTTGCGCCGGGTGTCCTGGTTGAGCTTGCCCTCACGTGTGAGGATGTGCAGCTCTTTCAGCAGTTCAATCGACTGCCCCGGGCGCAGCTCTTCAATGGCCTGGGCGGCGGGTGCGGGTTTTCCGGCATTTTTTGAAGGTTTTGCGGCGCGCGCGGTGCTGGGGGTCTGCATGGCCCCAAGTTTAGTGGGGTGCCGCAAGGCCTTATCCCAGGCGGCACAAAGGCCTTTTCACCGGCCATGACGCCCTCTCCCCAGAGGGCGAGGGAAGTGAAAACAGCAAGAAAACGACGAAAAAAGGCGCTCAGCCTGTTATAGGCGCATAATCCACCAGTTCGGGTTGCAAAAACCCGTACAAGTTGGTGATCGGTCAGTTTCGCGCGCTACGGCGGTACTTTTTGGTTTGTTGTGCTTTCGGGACCCCATCGCTTTTTGTTTTTATGTGTTTTTGAGGAGTCCCTCCATGGGCAACAAACTTTACGTCGGCAACCTGCCTTACTCGGTTCGCGACGAAGATCTGCAACAATCTTTTGGCCAATTCGGCGCTGTCACCAGCGCTAAAGTCATGATGGAACGCGACACCGGTCGCTCCAAAGGCTTTGGCTTTGTCGAAATGGGCAACGATGCCGAAGCGCAAGCCGCAATCACCGGCATGAACGGCCAGTCCCTCGGCGGCCGCAGCATCACCGTGAATGAAGCCCGTCCGATGGAGGCACGTCCTCCCCGTACCGGCGGCTTCGGCGGCGGTGGTGGCGGCTACGGCGGCGGTGGCGGTGGTGGCGATCGCTCCGGCGGTGGCGGCTACGGCGGCGGCGGTGGCGGTCGTTCCGGTGGCGGCGGCTACGGTGGTGGCGGCGGCGGTGGCCGCGGCGGCTACTAAGCCCTGCGAACCAGCTGACTCAGCCCCGCGCTGAGCAAAGCCCGAAAGGCTTCAAAACTTCGGTTTTGAAGCCTTTTTCTTTTGGGGCCGCGCCTGAACCCGCAGGCCGCATCCCCGGCATGCGTCATGTCCTCGAAACATCTCTTAGCAAATTAACTTGCACACAATTTAATTGTGAGCTATAATTCCACCCATGCCAAACAAAACCGACACCGTGGACGCCATGCTGCAGCTGGACAACCAGCTGTGTTTCGCGCTGTATTCCACCTCGCTGGCCATGACCAAGCTCTACAAGCCGCTGCTCGAGGAGCTGGGCCTGACCTACCCGCAATACCTCGCGATGCTGGTGCTGTGGGAGCAGGACGGCCTCACGGTGTCCGAACTCGGCGAACGGCTGTACCTGGATTCAGGCACGCTGACCCCGCTGCTCAAGCGCATGGAAACCGCCGGCCTGGTTTCGCGCCTGCGCGCCGTGCAGGACGAACGCCGCGTACACATCACGCTGACGGCTGAGGGCCGCAAGCTTAAGACCAAGGCCGCGAAGATCCCCGGCTGCATCCTGAGCGCCACACAATGCTCGATCCCTGAACTCGTGTCGCTGACACAGCAAGTCCAGTCTTTCCGCAAGCGCCTCACCGCCTGATCCCTTTCACTCTCTCACTGATTTTTAACCCGCCCCGAACCGGGGTATCTCCAAAGGAAGCCACCATGACCACGCTCGAAAAAGTTCTCTACACCGCCCACGCCCACACCACCGGCGGCCGTGACGGCAAATCCAAGACCGACGACGGCCGCCTGGACGTCACGCTGAGCTCACCCGGCACTTCGGGCACCGGCACCAACCCCGAGCAGCTGTTCGCGGCCGGCTACGCAGCCTGCTTCATCGGCGCGATGAAGGCCGTGGGCGGCATGAAGAAGATCGACGTGCCCGCGGATGTGTCGATCGACTCCAGCGTTGACCTGGGCAAGATCCCCAACGGCTACGGCATCGCTGTGCGCCTGGACGTGACCCTGCCCGGCATGGACCGCGCCGCCGCCCAGGCCCTGGTGGATGCAGCGCACCAGGTTTGCCCTTACTCCAACGCGACCCGCGGCAACATTGACGTGACGATTACCCTGAAGTAATCAAACCGACGGGCAAGGCAACTTGCTGTCGCCAAAGCGGCCCGCCTGTGTTGAACCGGCGGGCCGTTTCATTTACGGTGTAGTGCATGAACACCGCAGTCACCACCAGCACATTCCAGGTCCACAAAGACGCCCTGTCCCAAACCCGCTGGCAAGCCATCGCGCCCGCGTCATTGGCGTCCGGCCAGGCGCGGCTGCGCGTGGAGTCCTTCGCGCTCACAGCCAACAACATCACCTACGCGGCCTTTGGCGAGGCGATGAATTACTGGCAGTTTTTCCCGACCGGCGAAGAGGACTGGGGCTGCATTCCGGTCTGGGGCTTCGCCGTGGTGACGGAATCGTTGTGCGAGGGCCTTGCCGTGGGGGAAAAGTTTTACGGCTACTACCCCATGGGCAGCGAGCTGGTGGTGCAGCCCGCGCGCGTCACGCCCGCGGGCTTTTTTGACGGCGCCGCGCACCGGCAGGCGCTGCCGGTGGTCTACAACCAGTACATGCGCTGCAGCACGGACCCGTTTTACGACGCGGCCACCGAGGACGTGCAGTCACTGCTGCGCCCGCTCTTCATCACCTCCTTCCTGATTGACGATTTCCTGGCCGACAACGATTTTTTCGGCGGGGGCACCACGCTGCTGCTGTCCAGCGCGTCGAGCAAGACCGCTTACGGCACGGCCTTCCAGCTCGCCAGGCGCCCAGGCCTGGAGGTCGTGGGCCTGACTTCGCCGGGCAACAAGGCCTTCTGTGAAAGCCTGGGCTGCTACCACCGCGTGCTGGCGTATGAAGAGCTGGACAGCATCGCCGCCGACACGCCCTGTATTTACGTCGACTTCGCGGGCAGCGTCGGCCTGCGCCAGCGCATCCACAGCCGCTTCGGCCAGCTTCGCTACAACTGCTCCATAGGCGGCACCCATGTCGACGAACTGGCGGCCAAGGGCGGCAACCGGGATTTGCCGGGCCCCAGGCCGGTGCTGTTTTTTGCACCGGCCCAGGTCAAAAAGCGCGTCGCCGACTGGGGCGGCGAAGCCTTCGGCCGGCAACTGGCGCAAGCCTGGCAGGATTTCACCCGGCAAGTGACCGGCGCACGGCCGCCCTGGCTTCTTCCCCAACGGCATGCCGGCCAGGCATCGCTGGAAGCGGTGTACCGCGAAGTGCTCACCGGCAAAGGCAATCCGCGCACCGGCCACATCCTGCGCCCCTGAACAGCGCTCGGCCCAGCCCGCACAGGCGTTTACAAGCCCCGCTGGCTGGGCCCGGCATCTGCGTCGACAATCAGGGCATGACCGACAAAAGCCAAGCCCCCGCCAGCGCCGCGCTGCATGCGTACGAGACGCTGACCCCTGACCGCGTGCTCGACGCGCTGGCCAGCGTGGGGCTGCTGGGCGACGGCCGCCTGATGGCGCTGTCCAGCTACGAAAACCGCGTCTACCAGGTGCACCTGGAAAGCCCGGTGGGTGATGCCGACCTGGCGGGCGACGTGGTGGTCGCCAAGTTCTACCGGCCGGACCGCTGGAGCGACGCGCAGATCATCGAAGAGCACGCTTTCGCCGCCGAGCTGATGGCCGCCGAGATTCCTGTCGTCGGCCCGCTGGTGCTGGAGGGCGCCACGCTGCACCATTTCGGCGGTTTCAGCTTCAGCGTCTCGCCCAGCCGCGGCGGGCGCCGGCCCGAACTCGACAACCTCGAGGTGCTGGAATGGATAGGCCGCTTCCTCGCGCGCATCCATACCGTGGGCAGCGCCAAACCTTTTGCCCACCGCCCGGCGCTCAACCTGCAGACTTTCGGCTTTGCCCCGCGCGACATCCTGCTGGGCGGCGATGGCGCGAAAGGCGCCCACGGCTATATCCCGCTGGACATGGAGTCGCGCTGGCGCAAGGCCTTTGACGAAGCCATGCTGGTGGCGCAAACCGTGTTTGAAAGCGTGGGCGACGTGCGCACCCTGCGCCTGCACGGCGACTGCCACCCCGGCAACATCTTGTGGACACCCGAAGGCCTGCCGCTGGCGGGACCGCATTTTGTCGACCTCGACGACGCCCGCAGCGGCCCGGCCGTGCAGGATTTGTGGATGTTGGTTTCCGGCGACCGGGGCCAGAGCACCCGGCAGTTGGGCGCGCTGGTGGACGGCTACGAGGAGTTCCGCGAATTCGACCGCCGCGAACTCGCGCTGATCGAGCCGCTGCGCACCCTGCGCCTGGTGCACTACAGCGCCTGGCTGGCGCAGCGCTGGCACGACCCCATCTTCCCGATCAATTTCCCCTGGTTCGGCTCCAGCGACTACTGGAAAGGCCAGGTCGACATGCTCGAAGAGCAGACTGAAGCCATGCAGGAGACGCCGCTGGTCGTGTAAAGCCGGATAAATCGGATAGGTGCTACGTACACATAGGGATTGCGATGAGGCTGAAATGCCTCCCCCCCCACTAGGATGTCCAGCAGCCCCGCACCTTGACGGCGGCAGTCTGGAGACATCGCATGAAACTTCGCCCGCTTCTGCTGGCCGCCCTGCTGCTGGCATCCCACGGCTGGTGCGCCGCCCAATCCACCCCATCCGCCTGGCCCACCAAACCCATCACCATGATCGTGCCCTTCCCGCCCGGCGGCCTGGCCGACCTGGTGGCCAGGCCGGTGGCCGAAGCCATGACGCGCGACCTCGGCCAGCCGGTCGTGATCGAAAACAAGGCCGGCGCGGGCGGCGGCATCGGCATGGGTTACACCGCCAAGGCCAGACCCGACGGCTACACCGTCGTCATGGCACTCTCCTCGCTCACGGTGATCCCCGAGGCCGACGCGCTGCTGGGCCGCCCCCCGATGTTCGCGCTCACCGACCTGCGCCCGATCGCGCGCTACACCGCCGACCCGACCGTGCTGGCGGTGCGCGCCGATGCGCCGTGGAAGACGGTGCAGCAGTTTGTCGACGATGCCAAAAAACGCCCCGGCGCGATCAACTACGGATCCTCCGGCAACTACGGCACCATGCACGTGCCCATGGAAATCCTGGCGCAGAACGCCGGCATCAAGCTCACGCACATCCCCTTCACCGGCGCCGGCCCGGCGGTGGTGGCGCTGCTAGGCGGGCAGATAGACGCCGTGTCCTCCGGCCCGGCCACCGTGCTGCAACAGGTCAAGGCCGGCAAGCTGCGTGTGCTGGCGCATTGGGGCAGCGACGTGCTGCCCTCCATGCCCGAGGTGCCCAGCCTCAAAAACGCCGGCTTCAATGCCGAGTACGCGCAGTGGTCGGGCCTCTTCATCCCCGCAGCCACGCCCGAGCCTATCGCGCAGCGCCTGCGCGCCGCGGCCAAGGCTGCCGCGCAGGACGCCAAGGTCAAGGAGGTGATCCTGGGCGCCGGCAGCCCGGTGCTGTACCAGGACAGCCCGGACTTCGAGAAATACGTGCAGGCCGATGCGAAGCGCATGGCGGACATCGTCAAACGGATCGGCAAGGTCGAGTAACTTCTTTCATCCTGAGAGTCGTCCATGAGCAAGCCATTCTTTCGCGCCCTTCTTCTCGCACTCGGCCTGGCCTCCACAGCCGCGCTCACGCCGGCCCTGGCGCAAAGCTACCCGGCCAAAGCGGTGCGCATCATCGTGCCCTTTGCCGCGGGCGGCCCGGCCGACGTCTATGCGCGCTTCATGGCGCAGCGCCTGCAGGACGCGCTGGGGCAATCGTTTGTGGTGGACAACCGGCCCGGCGCGGGCTCGGTGATCGGCACCGACGCGGCGGCGAAATCCGCGCCCGACGGCTACACCCTGCTGCTGATGTCGAATGCGCACACGGTCAATGAAACGCTGATCGCCAACAAGCCCTTCCAGCTGATGCGCGACTTTGTGGCGGTGGCGCCCATCAACTACTCCGACCTGGTGCTGGTGGCCACGCCGGCCCTGCCCGATTCGACGCTGAAGGCGCTGATCGCCGACGCGAAAGCGCGGCCAGGCAAGCTCAACTACGCATCGTCCGGCCCGGGCACGCCCTACCACATGGCCGGCGAGCTTTTCAAAAGCATGGCCGGCGTGTACCTGGTGCACATCCCCTACCGCGGCAGCAGCGGCGCGCGCACCGACGTCATCGGCGGCCAGGTCGACGTGATGTTCGACGCCGTGACCACCATGGCCGAACAGGTCAAGGCCGGCAAGGTCAAGGCGCTGGCCACCACCGGCAAGCAGCGCTCCGAGGTGTTGCCCGATGTGCCGACCTTGCACGAAGCCGGCGTGCCCGGCTACGAGGCCACCATCTGGCTGGGCCTGATGGCGCCGCGCGGCACGCCCAAGGCGATCGTCGACAAGCTCAACGAGGCCGTGTCGAAAATCACCGGCCAGCCGGAGATCAAGCAGCTCTGGGGCAAACAGGGCGCCACGCCCATGGTGATGAGCCCGGAAGCTTTTGACAAATACGCCCGCGAGGACATCGCTAAATGGGCGGGCGTGATCAAGGCCGCCCACATCACGGTGGACTGAGGGCTGCACGATGGCACATTCCTCCTTCCCCGTACTGCACCTTCTCAGCGGTGGCGCGGCCCAAGGGCTGGTGACACAGTTGCAGGACGGTTTCCGCGCGCAACACAGCTTCGACATCGCCGGCACCTTCGGGGCCGTGGGCCTGATGAAGGACGGCTTGCTGGCAGGCGAGCCCTGCGACGTGATCATCCTGAGCCAGGCGCTGATCTCGCAATTGACTGAGAGCGGGCATGTGCGGGCGGCCAGCGCGCGCCCGCTGGGCGCCGTCAAAACCGGCGTGGCCGTGAAAACCGGCGAACAGCTCGTGGACGTAGGCAGCGCCGCCGCCCTCAAGGCCGCGCTGCAGGCCGCGCGCGGCATCTACTTCCCCGACCCGGTGAAAGCCACGGCGGGCATCCACTTCATGCGGGTGCTCAGGGAACTGGGGCTGGAGGCCGAACTGGCCGGCCGGCTGCGGCCCTATCCCAACGGCGCGGCCGCCATGAAAGCCATGGCGGAGTGCGATGAGCCCGGGTTGTTCGGCTGCACCCAGGTCACTGAAATCCTGTTCACCCCCGGCGTGGAACTGGTGGCCGCCTTGCCCAAGGTATTTGAACTGGCGACCGTCTATACGGCGGCGGTATGCACCGCTTCGAACAACGCGCAGGCAGCGAGTGAACTCATCGCCATGCTGGCCAGCCCCGGCAACGCCGCGACGCGGCTGGCTTGCGGCTTCGAAGCCTGAGGCACGGGCGAAGCAGCTCTACGACCAGATGGCGGCGCCGGCGCCGAAAGGCCGCAAGAAAAACCGCGCGATGAAAAAGCCCGCTCGAGGCGGGCTTTGCAGGGGCCTGCGTAAAGACCGGTCTTACACCAGCAGCGCGTTAACCCTCCGCACGTAAGCCGCGGGGTCGCCCGGCATGCCGCCTTCGGCCAGCAGGGCCTGGTCGAACAGGATGTGCGCCAGGTCGTCGAAGTGTTCGCTGCTCTCGAGCTTTTTGACCAAGGGGTGCTGGGCATTGACTTCGAGGATGGGCTTGGATTCGGGCACGGCCTGGCCGGCTTGTTTGAGCATGCGGGCCAGCTGGGTCGACATGTCGCCGTCCTGCACCACCAGGCAGGCGGGCGAATCGACCAGGCGCGTGGTCGCGCGCACGTCCTTGGCCTTGTCCTTGAGCGCTTCCTTGAGCTTGTCCAGGATGGGCTTGAACTGGGCCTGCGCCTCTTCGGCGGCCTTTTTCTCGTCCTCGTCCTGCAGCTTGCCGAGGTCTACCGCGCCCTTGGCTACCGACTGCAGCGGCGTGCCGTCGAACTCGTGCAGGTAGTTGAGCGCCCACTCGTCGACGCGGTCGGCCATCAGCAGCACTTCGATGCCCTTCTTGCGGAAGATTTCGAGCTGCGGGCTGTTCTTCGCGGCGGCCAGCGTGTCGGCGGTGATGTAGTAGATCGCGTCCTGGCCTTCCTTCATGCGGGCCTTGTAGTCGGCAAAACCCACGCTGACCGTGTCGGTCGTCGATGAGGCGAAGCGCAGCAGCTTGGCCAGGCGGTCACGGTTGGCGAAGTCCTCGCCCAGGCCTTCCTTGAGCACGGCGCCGAACTCGTCGTAAAAAGCCTGGAACTTCTCCGCATCGTTGGCGGCCATGTCCTCGATCATGCCCAGCACGCGCTTGGTGCAGCCTTCGCGGATGGCCTTGACGGCGCGGCTTTCCTGCAACAACTCGCGCGAGACGTTGAGCGGCAGGTCGGACGAGTCCACCACGCCCTTGACGAAACGCAGGTAGGTCGGCATCAGGGCCTGGGCGTCGTCCATGATGAAGACCCGCTTGACGTAAAGTTTCACGCCCGCGGCCTTGTCGCGGTTGAACATGTCCATGGGCGCCTTGGACGGGATGAATAGCAGCTGCGTGTACTCGGTCGATCCTTCCACGCGGTTGTGCGTGGTGGCCAGCGGCGCCTCGCTGTCGTAGCTGATCTGGCGGTAGAACTCGTCGTACTGGTCTTGCGTGATGTCCTTCTTGGCGCGCGTCCACAGGGCCGCGGCCTGGTTGACGGTCTCCCACTCGCCGGTCGTCACCATCTCGCCGGGCTGGTCGTTTTCACCCTCTTTCCACTCCTCTTTGGGCATCAGGATGGGCAGGGAAATGTGGTCGGAGTATTTGTTGATGATGCCCTTGAGCTTCCAGGCATTGAGGTAGTCGAGCGAATCCTCCTTGAGGTGCAGGATGATGCTGGTGCCGCGCTCCGCGCGCTCGATCTCGCTGACCTCGAACTCGCCGGTGCCGTCGCTGGTCCAACGCACGCCCTGGCCCGCCGGCAGGCCCGCGCGCCGGCTTTCCACCGTGATCTTGTCGGCCACGATAAAGCCCGAATAAAAACCCACGCCGAACTGGCCTATCAGCTGCGCGTCGTTCTTCTGGTCGCCCGAAAGCTTGGCCATGAAGTCGCGCGTGCCGCTCTTGGCGATGGTGCCGAGGTTGTCGATGGCTTCCTGCTGCGACAGGCCTATGCCGTTGTCGGTGATGGTCAGCGTGCCGGCGGCCTTGTCGAAGCTCACGCGCACCTTGAGTTCGGCGTCGTTCTCCAGCAGCGAAGCCTCATTGAGCGCCTCGAAGCGCAGCTTGTCGCAGGCATCCGACGCATTGGAAATCAGCTCGCGCAAAAAGATCTCGGGGTTCGAGTACAGGGAGTGGGTGACCAGCTTGAGCAGCTGGGCCACCTCCGCCTGGAAAGAGAGGGTTTGTTTTTGCATGGTCTTGGGCATAAATGTTTCTAAATCGTTACATATTCGCTGGCGCAGCACGGGAAAGTGCGGTTTTTTGGGTACGATTTACCTTTGTTACGTGTAGTTCTTTAGGTTTCACTTGCGAATAAATCCAATATTTTCAACAATCTGACGTGACAAATTCCCTACTTGAAGGCTCTGTTACGGTTACAAAGCAGCTTTTTTCTGAAATACCTAGTTACAGTTCATTCACCTTCAAATTTCGTCCCCGTCATTCGTTCACTCAACCGGAGAACAGTCATGAAAAAGCTCATTTTAGTAATCGCCCTCGGCCTTGCCGCTATCGCCACCATGCCCGCTCAAGCAGCGACGGCCACTGGACAGTTCGATGTCACCATCAACCTGACCAGCGCCTGCAAATACACCAAAACCTCGGACGTCGTGTTCAACTACACCTCGTTCCAGGCAGGCGCCCAGGCGCAAACCACCGCTGGCGCGTTCACGATCCAGTGTACAAAAACACTGGCTTACGCCATGGCACTTGATTCCAGCGCCGTGACCGACAACGCCGTCGACCTCGACTACACCCTGGCACTGAGCGCAGCAAGCGGCACCGGCAACGGCGCCACCCAGGCCTACACGGTGACCGGTTCGATGGCTGCCAACCAGGCGGGCAAGTGCTCCACCGTCGGCGGCGCCTGCACGAACGGCGCATCGACCAACAAAACCCGCACCCTGACGATCACCTACTGATCGGCCCTTGAGCTCCAGAGCCCTGATCATGAAAACACCGATGCGCTCGCTTGCAAGGCTGGCTCTCGGTGTTTCCCTGCTTCTGACGGGGATCTGCAGCTTTTCCGGCACCTCGGGCGGGCAGTTCGGCGTTCAGATCAACCTCAGCGGTGTCGCCAACGCCTGCACCAGCACCACCGGCTCGGGAAGCGGCGGTGCTTCGCTGCAGGTCAGCTGCAATTCCAACGTCTTTGTCAATATCGTGCAGGTCCGCAGCGTCAATGCCAGCGCCCTGGGGAATTCCCGGTTCATGCCCGGCTACCGGCCCACGCGGGATTCGCTGCTGCCCGACTATTGCCGCAGTGAGGCGTCCCGCAACGACCCGGCTCCCCGCGCAGCCTGCCGGCTGGACGACCAGCGCCAGGCCTCGGCGGGCGACGAAACCGATGACGGATGGGAATTCGAAAGCCGGCGTTATGCCATGGGCCCGGAAGCCGCGGCCATGGAAACGCAAGCCCGTTTGCGCTTTCAGGACGTCCGCGGAACGCTCACAGCCGTGCGCGTCGCCCATGCCGGCAATCAGGCTAAATCAGTCGAGATGCTGGTATCCTTCTAGGGATGAACGTCCCACAGCGCCGAAGCAGCCTCGTCACCTACGCTCTCCTGCTGAGTCTGCTTGGGCCCTGGGCCACCGCCACAGCCGGGGTATTTTCCGTAACGCCTGTCCGCCTTTACATGACGCCGCGCGACCGCGCCATCGCCGTCACACTGACCAACGAGGCGGATACCGAAGTAGTGCTGCAGGCCGACATCAACGCCTGGACCCAGAAGCCCGATGGCACGGACGAACTTGTGCTGACTGAAGACCTGATCCTGGCCCCCCCCATCATCAAGCTGGCGCCCAAGGCCCGGCAGGTAGTGCGGCTGGCCCTGTTAAAGCCGGCTGACGCAAGCCGGCAGTTGACCTACCGCATGATCATTCGCGAAGTACCGGAAGCGCTGCCCGCATCCGGCATCCAGGTTCCCATCGCACTGGCCCTGAGCATGCCGGTGTTCATTACCCCGCCGGCGGCCAAGCGCGAGGTCAACTGCACCAATCAACTCTCGGATGCCAAAACCCTCAGCCTGCAGTGCAGCAATACCGGCTCGGCCTATGCGCAAATACGGGAAGCCGTCGTAACGCGAGGCCCGCAGACGCTGGCCCGGTTTGAAGGCGGCAGTTATATCCTTCCGGGCGCCCGTAAAACCGTCAGCCTCAAGGGTGAGCAGGCCTTGACGGCAGGCCAGGCCCAACTGGTGGTGACCTTTGACGACGGACAAAGCCTGACAACCAGCATCGCGCTGCCCTGACGGGCGCTTTGTTCCATGAGGAGTAGATGGGCTCTGCGAAAACACCCCCTGGCCGTAGGCATCGCCGCCCTTTGCTACGGCTTGGCGGTGCAGGCACAGGTCGCAGCCTCATCCAATGCGCCACCCGCAGCCCGCACCGCCAATGACCGGCTCCTTCCGCTGGAGGTGTTCATCAACAGCACCAAGGGCGGGGTCTGGACCCTGCTGGAGCGCAACGGCATCCTCTACGCGCCCGAGGACGCTTTTGAAGAATGGCGCCTGAACCGCCGCCCCAGCGCGCAAGACATTGATTTCCAGGGGCAGCGCTGGTATGCCCTCTCGTCCATCCCCGGGTTCGAGGCACGCCTGAATTTTGCCGACCAGTCGGTCGACCTGGTGTTTTCCCCGGCGGCCTTCAACGCCGTGCGCCTGACGCAGGAGTCCGCCATGCGGCCCCCGCTGTCGCCGTCCATCCCGGCGTTTTTTGCCAACTACGACCTGAATTACCTTACCAGCCACAACCGCGATTCCATTGGTGGCACCTCAAATGCGAGAGACCTGGGGGCCCTGACCGAGTTCGGGTTTTCGGGCCAATGGGGCTTGCTGACCAGCAGTTACGTGGGTCGCAACCTGGTCAGCCAGGATCCGACGCTCAAGGCGTCCTGGCGGCGGCTGGAAACCACCTACACGCGCAACTTCCTGGAATCCAACAGCACCCTGCGCCTGGGCGACAGCAGCACGCGCACCGGCATTTCGGGACGCTCGGTCTATTTTGGCGGGGTGCAGTTCGCGAAAAACTTTTCCCTGCAGCCCGGGTTCGTCACCCAGCCCATTCCCACGGTGACCGGGCTGTCTGCCGCCCCGAGCACCGTAGAGCTGTATGTCAACGACGCGCTGCGCCAGACCTCCAAGGTGCCTTCCGGCCCTTTCAGCATCGACAACTTCCCCGCGCTGACGGGTGCCGGCGAGGCGCGTGTGGTCGTGCGCGACATCCTGGGCCGCGAGACGGTCATCACCCAGTCCTTTTTCAGCAATGCCAACCTGTTGGAGGAAAACCTCAGCGACTGGAGCTTCGAGGCGGGAGCCATACGCAACCAGCTGGGAACCGAGAATGCCGACTACGGCCCCCGCTTTGTGTCGGGCCTGTGGCGCCAGGGCCTGACCAAGAGCATCACCGTCGAGGCCAACGGCGAATGGTCCCGGCCCCTGGCGCGCGTGGGCGCGGGCGCCAGCTATGAACTGCCCTTCCAGATGCTGGGACAAACCGCGGTGTCCTTCAGCCGCAGCGACACCGCCGGCAGCGGCCATAACTGGCTGGTCGGCATCGAACGCACCGGCCTGCGCCACGGCGTTTCGCTGAGCGCCGAAGGCGCATCGCGCGGCTACCGGCAACTGGGCATCGACACGGCGGCCCCGCTGCCGCGCCTGCAAACCACCGCGAGCTACAGCTATAGCACCGACAAGTTCGGAGCCTTTAACGTCAGCTATGCGGGCTTTGACAACTACGACCTCGGCAAACTCGACACCGTCAGCGTCAACTACACCATGCGGCTCGGAC
Source organism: Polaromonas sp. P1_F2 (assembly GCF_056405735.1). Lineage (NCBI taxonomy): Bacteria > Pseudomonadati > Pseudomonadota > Betaproteobacteria > Burkholderiales > Comamonadaceae > Polaromonas > Polaromonas sp. P1_F2. The sequence goes on from NZ_JBFUBN010000005.1 coordinate 113,053, forward strand.
CGCACAGCGCCCTGACGCTGAGCGCCACCCGGCTCAGCGGAATCTCCACCGGGACATCGGTGGGCGCGACGCTGATCGTGCCCCTGGAAAACCGCATCACTGTCGCCGCCGGCGTCACCAGCCGCAGCGGCACCACCGAAAGTTATGTGAATGCCAGCCGGGCGCTGAGCGCCGAAACCGGCTGGGGCTGGCGCACGGCGCTGGGCTCGCGCGCCGACGGCGGGTATACGGAAGGCGGCGCCTATTACCAGGGCAGCAAAGGCCTGTTTTCAGCCGACGTCAGTGCCGGGCAGACCCAGCAGAACCTGCGCCTGGGCCTGATAGGGGGATTGGTCATGGCCGAAGGCCAGGCTTTCGCGACACGACGGGTGCAGGACAGCTTCGCCATCGTCGAGGTGCCGGGCTATGCCAATGTCGGCGTGGGCTTCCAGGGAAGCACACTGACCCGCACCGACGAGAAAGGGATAGCCCTGCTGCCGCGTTTGCTGCCCTTCCAGCGCAACAGCGTGCGGCTGGACCCGACAGAACTGCCCATCAGCGCCGAGCTCGACTCGATCGAGCGCGAGGCCGTGCCGGCCCTGCGCGGCGCGGTCAAGATCACCTTCCCCGTGCGCTCGGGCCGCGGTGCTTTGATCCGCATCGTGCTCGACGGCGGCGAGCCCGCGCCCGCCGGCGCCGACATCGAACTGGTCGGCGACAAGAAGGAGTTTTTTGTCGCCCGGCGCGGCGAGGCCTTCGTCACCGGCCTGCAAACCACCAACCAGTTGCGCCTGAAATGGAACGGCGCAAGCTGCACCTTTACCGTCGAGCTGCCGCCCGGCAACCTTGAAGACATCACCCGCGTGGGCCCGGTCCACTGCTCAGGAGTCAAACCGTGAATCCCATGAACCCCTGGCGCCTCGCCGCGGCGGCATGCCTGTCCCTCGCGGGCGCGGCACCGGCTATGGCCGCGCTGGTCTGCAACGCCACGGCAACGCCCGTGCAGATGGTCTACTTTGCGAACGACCCGAGCCCCACGGACGGCGCGTGGACCGTCACGATAAATTGCTCGCGCGGCCCCACGGACCCGACCACCTCGCCCTATACCCTGCGGGCCGACGACGGTTTCAACCCCGGCGCCGGAAGCACCAACCAGGCGGTGAACGGCACCGGCGCGGCCAACCAGATGGCCTACGACCTTTTCAGAACGGCGCCCGGGAACGGGGAATGGGGCTATACCAATGCCACCGACTTCGCGGGAACGATCACCTTCGGCAGCGCCCTGACGGCCAGCGTCACGCACGTCTTTTACAGCCGCATTGCCGCCGGGCTCAACAAGAGCGCCAAGATCTTCACCGACACCGTGACCATGCGCCTGCGCTATGACAACGGCCCCAACAACAACACGGACGTCTTTCCCACCTTCGCCGTCAGCATCAACAACCAGTCCGTCTGCCTGCTCAGCACGCCCCCCGGAAACATCCAGTTCAACTACACCTCATTCCAGGCGGCAGCGGCCACAGCCAGCTCGGCATATGCCGTACGCTGCACCCAGGGCGAAACCTACACCATGGCGTTGGACGCGACCACGGGAACCCTGCTCACGCTCACCTACAACCTGGCCTTGAGCAATTCCGCGGGCCAGACCGGCACCGGCTTCCCGCAGAATTTCACGATCAACGGCAGCATCCCCGGCGGCCAGTCCGGCACCTGCGGCATGGGCACGTGCACCAGCGCACCGCAACCTCGGACCCTGACCATCAGCTACTGAGCACGTCTCGTTTTTTTCTGTTTCCGCGCAGGCCCCGAGCCCTCGGCCCAGGCGCACAGCGTGACATTTGTCACGAATTTCCCGCGACTGAACCCGCAAAAACGGCGCGATACCGCAGCCTTCACCATACTGCTACAAGACGTTACTATCACTGGGATGAAAGTTGTCGCACTCGCACAGGCGTGGGCGATGTCATGGAGCCAATCGATGAGTGTCTTTTGCGCATTGCGTGTTGCCCTGCTAAGCCTGCTGTGCACCTGCGCGCTGCAAACGCATGCGGCCATCAGTTGCGCACTCTCGTCCACCTCAGTCGATCTCAATTACGTCAACGGCCAGGGCACCACTTCCAATGCGTCCGGCACCATCACGGTGAACTGCACGCGCCTAGTCAGTGATGCCAACACCCAGACCTATTGGGTCAGCATCGATTTCGGGACCCGAACGGGCACCCCCCGCCGCGTCTTTCGCCATGGGGCAGTTACTACCACCACCGCCGACCGGCTCAATGTCAGCATCCGCAAAAACGGCACCGCGACCGAGTGGACCAACGCCGGGACCGCGCGCGTCAACGGGACGTTAAATTTCGCCACCGCACTGAGCGTGAGCGTGGTGCTGCCTTATGACTTTGTGGTGACCGCGGGGCAAACCGGCAGAACGCCGGGAATCTATGACGAAGCATTCACCGCCAGCCTGCAACTGACCACGACCGGCGCCGTCGTCTCGACGACCACTTTCAGCCCTACCGTCAGCATCATTGCCAGTTGCTTCGTAGGGCAGCTAGCCACCGGCAACCTGGCCCCCGGCGCGATTTCCCCGTCCACGCTGACCTTGAACTACACCTCTTTTGCCGCCACACCGCAGACAGCCACCATGAACTTCACGGTGGACTGCACACGCGGAACCACCTACACCCTGGCACTTTCGCCAACCTCGGGCACGCTGCTGGGCCTCAACTACACGCTGGCGCTTAGCAGCGCGGGCACAACAGGGACCGGTCTCGCCCAGCCTTACACCGTGACCGGCAGCATCGCCGCCGGTCAGGCAGGCACCTGCTCCTCGGGCGCCTGCACCGCGACCCAGACCGGCGTGACGGTCACCATCAGCTACTAGGCCGGCTGAAAGCCGGTTCGGTAGCGATCCTCTTCAAGTCGACGGCCATACCGGCCGCGCCGCTCTGGTGCTTCCAGGCCCCAAAAGAGCGAAATTCGCGATGACGCCGCGTTCAAACTGCAAAACCCCCTTGAATTTGGCCAATAAATCACAGAAAAATGATGAACTAATAACAAAAATCAAATTTGTCGCTTGATTTGTGTGAAACGTCACAAAGTAACAGTTTTACGGTTAATTTTACCAATTGCTTCAAATTATCAAATTCGCTAGCATGGTCGCATCAGCTGATAGTTTTAAGGAGTTGCGCCATGAAACCCATCAAATTTGTGTTTGCCATTGCCTTGTTCGTCCAGTCGCTGCTCGGCATTTGCAGCACAGCCCAGGCGCAAACGAGTTCCGGCTCTTTTGATGTGACCATCATGTTGCGCAGCTTCAGTGAAGCCGTGACGGCGGACCACCGCTGCACCCATCGTGGACAGCCGGACGGCAACGCCGGCACCCTGCGCATCAGCTGCCCGGCTACCGTGGACGTCCAGGCCATTGCCAGCGCTTCAGCCAGCAGAACCGGCCAGACGCAGCGCATGAACACCCCCGATTCCAGCGGCCACCGCCTGGCGGTGGTGGCGGGCAAACCCATGCATTCCCTGGAGCCGGTTGAGCTGACGATTTCCTGGTGAGCAGTGGTCGCGGCGTACAGTCCGTTCAGCCGCAGCACACCGGGCGCCCGCTCGCTCGACAAATGCCCTGCAACGAAATAAAGCGCTAGGAAGGCTGACCGCCCAGCCAGCGCACCAGCTGCCGCCCCACCTCAGCCCGGCTCAGCAGCTCCATGTGGTTCATGCCCTGCGCGATCCACTGGTTTTCCGGTGCAAACGCCAGGCAACGCTCCGGCTCCGCATGCAGGCCCAGCGCGCTTTCGAGTGACACCAGGCCGTCGCCGACCATCTTGCGCGCCAGCGCCTCCCGCACCGCCATCATCGGCCCCTTGCCGGGCGCCAGCGTGGTGGCCGCGACGGTGTAGCAGTCCACACCGGCCGGCAGCGGCACGGGCCGGCGCGCGTCGGGCCCGCGCTCAAAACGCCCCGCGTCATGCCAGTCGGCGTGCAGCACATTGCCGTGGCGCAGGTCGGTGATGCCGGCGCTGCGCACCTGGCCGATCTTCGCGAACGGTTTGGTCACGATGTTGCCGCCCAGCACACCGTCCACCCAGCTGCCCAGGCGCTCCAGCGGCGCGCCGTGGTGCGGGGTTCCCAGGAACACCATGGCCTTGAGCTGCGCCAGCCAGCTGTAACCGGCCTCGGCCGCCTGGTGGCAGGCACTGCGCGCGACCAGGCCGCCCATGCTGTGCACCAGCAGCGTGATGCTTTCAACCGGCTGCGGCCAGGCCTTCACCAGCTGCTGCAGCAGCCCGGCCAGTTGCTCGCCGTTGTCCGAGGTGTGCAGGCCGGTGTTGTAGTGCAGGTAGACGGGCGTATAGCCGAGCTCGCGCGCCAGCTGTTCGCCGTGGCCCTTGAAGCCGCCGGCGGCCGCGCTGTTCCATTGCAGGTCGTTCATGCACAGGCCGTGCACCACCACCAGCAGCTTTCCCGTCGCATTCGGCAAGCGCGCGGCCAGCGCCTGCGCTTCCAGCAGCAACGGCTGGCCCTGATGGCGCAGGCGCATGGAAATCGCCAGCGGGTTGGCCGTCTCCGCCAGGCGGTCGCCCAGCACGCCATTGAGCGCCGCCAACATGGCCTCGCGCTGCGGCGTCGAGGCCCGGGGCCCTGCCATCGGCGCCGCGCGCGACAGCAAGGCATTGGCCGTGCCGCCGGCCAGCCGCGTCACACCCTTGATGCCGCCGTAGACCAGGCCTGTAATGCCCAGCGGGCGCACGCCGCTGGCGCCCGGCATGCGATTGATGAATTTCGCGCCCAGCGGGCCGAAAGGCGCGGCGACGGCCTTGTAGATATTGCCCTGCACGCTTTCGGCCAGGCCGGTGACACCCAGCGTGGCCTGCGTGGCAAGCTGCGCCAGCCCCTGGATGTCGGAGACATGCAGCCAAGTGGGCAACAGGCCCGGCGAAAAAGGCCCTGGCGTTTCGGGCTGGTCGGGTGGGGTCATGCCCGATTGTGGAGGCAGAGCCGCACGCGCGCCAGCGGGTGTTGGGACGGCCCTGGAAGCGCCTGGCCCCGAGCCCTGGCCCTAGTGCGGCAATTTGCCCGGCTCTTCATGCGCGGTCTGCTCCGCGCAGTAGGCAAACAGGCCGTCCAGCTCGCTGGATTTATCGAACACGGCGTCGGCGCCCAGGTCCGCGGAGCGGCGGCGGATTTCCGGCGTGGCGTAATTGGTGAGCACCACGACCTTCTGGTAGGGCTCGCGGTTGCGGCAGCCCGCCAGCACGCCCAGGCCGTTGCCCTCTTTCAGGAAAAGGTCGACGATGGCCAGCTGCCATTCCCCGTTGTGCGCGCGCAACCAGCGGCTGGCCTCGGCCTGGGTAGCCCCATGGCCCGTGACCTGGACAGCGGCGATTTCCTGGAGCGCCTCGATCAGGTTCTCCAGGACGATCTGGTTGTCCTCGACGAGGTAAGTAATAAGTGCCATACGACCCACTTTAGGCCGCTGCGGGGCAGGCGCTGCCATCCGTTGGCCCGCCTCCAGGTAGGACAGTGCAGCACCCGCCGGCCGCGCCATCTTTAAGGCTGGAGTAGCTTTAGAAGCGCTCGTGCGGCGCCAGATAGCGCCACTGCCCCACAGGCAGGTGCCCCAGGTTGACCTGGCCAATGCGCACACGCTTGAGCCCCGTCACAAACAGCCCCACCTGCTCGCACATGCGGCGGATCTGGCGTTTTTTGCCTTCCTTGAGCACAAAACGCAGCTGTTCGGGGTTTTGCCACGACACCTTCGCGGGCCGCAGCGGCTGGCCGTCCAGGCTCAGGCCGTGGTTCAGCAGGGCCAGCTTTTCGGGCGGGAACACCGACTGCACGTTGACGGTTTCCGGCCCATAGCTGACGCGCACCAGGTATTCCTTCTCGATGTCCGAGTCTTCGCCGATCAGCTGGCGTGCCACGCGCCCGTCCTGTGTGAGCACCAAAAGACCTATCGAATCGATGTCCAGCCGGCCCGCCGGCGCCAGGCCGCGCAATTGCTCGTGGCCCCAGCGCATGTGGCTGTTGCATTCGCGCCAGCGGTTTTGCGGCTGCACCAGCACCACGGCCGGCTCGTGCCCGTCCTCGGCCTGGCCGCTGACATAGCCGACCGGCTTGTTGATCAGGATGGTGACCTGCATGCGCTGCTGCTGCTCGGCCTGGCGGTCGATCTCGATGCGCGCATCCGCGGCCACCGGCTGGCCCATCACGGCGGGCGCGCCGTTCACGCGCACCCAGCCGCGTGCGATCCAGTCGTCGGCCTCGCGGCGCGAGCACAGGCCCAGTTCGGCCATGCGCTTGTTCAAGCGCACGGTAGGCGCGGGCGCGCCCGCTGCTGCGGCCGGCGCTTTGGGGATGCGGACGGCGGCGCCCACGGGCTTGGGGGCTGAGCCGGGTTTGAGGGGGTCTTGCATGGGCTGGGTACTTGATCGAGCTAGGTGCCCGGCTGTCCGGGCGCTATGGTGGCTATTGTCCCACCCAGAGCCGGTAACCGACCCCGGTTTCGGTCAGCAGGTGTTGGGGCTGCGCCGGGTCGGTTTCGAGCTTCTGGCGCAAATGGCCCATATAGATGCGCAAATAGTGGTTTTGCTCCGCGTGCGACGGGCCCCAGACTTCGCGCAGCAGTTGCCGGTGCGTCAGCACCCGGCCGGTGTGGCTGATGAGCACGTTGAGCAGGCGATATTCGATGGGCGTCAAATGCACCTCCGCACCGCCGCGCCGCACCAGGCGCGCCTGGCGGTCCACCTCGACCTCGCCGAAGCGGAACAGCGGCTCGTCGGGCGCGCCGTCGGCCCCGGCCCCGCGCGGGCGGCGCAGGTTGGCGCGCACGCGGGCCAGCAGCTCGCCCACACCAAAGGGTTTGGTCAGGTAGTCATCGGCACCAGCGTCCAGCGCGGCGATCTTGTCGGCCTCGTCGGCGCGCGCCGACAGCACCACGATGGGCACGGCCGACCAGCCGCGCACGTCGCGAATCACGTCCAAACCATCGCCGTCGGGCAGGCCCAGGTCCAGCACCAGCAAATCGGGCTTGCGCGTGCCGGCTTCGGTCAGCCCGCGTTTGGCGGTGTCGGCCTCGAACACCTGCCAGCCCTCGGCCTCCAGCGCCGCGCGCACAAAGCGGCGTATCTGCGGCTCGTCTTCAATGACGACGGCAACGGGTGTGGGATGCGACATGGCTAAAGGGGCAGGAAGTCAGGCGGTTTCGGGCAGGCCCTGGGGCGGCGTGCGCCGCGGCAGGGTGATGGTGAATTCTGCACCACCGCCCGCGGCATTGCCCGCCATGATCTGCCCGCGGTGCGCCTGCACCACCGCCAGGCAGATCGCCAGGCCCAGGCCCACACCCGGTGTGGCCGATTCGGCCTCGCCACGCGTGAATTTCTCGAACAGCTCGTGCTCGCGGCCTTTCAGTGCGGCGGGCAGGCCGGGACCGTGGTCGCGCACCGTGAGCAGCAGCGCCGCGTCCGTCACTTCGGCGCTGATGTCAATCGGCGGCTTGCCGTATTTCGCGGCGTTTTCCAGCAGGTTGACGAGCACGCGCTCCATCAGCACCGCATCAAACTCGACCAGCGGCAGGTCGGCCGGCAAGGCCGTCACCACGGTCCTGCCGGCCAGCGCATGCTGGGCCTGGCGTATCGCCGAGCCGACGATTTCTTCGACCGACTGCCAATCGCTGCGCAGGTTCACCGCGCCGCTTTGCAGCCGCGCCATGTCCAGCAGGTTGTTGACCAGCGCGCTCAGGTGGCGCGCCTCGCCGGCGATGGCGCGCGCCGCCTGCGCCTGTTCATCACTGAGCGGCGGCGCCGTGCGTTGCAGCGAATCAGCCAGGCCGATCAGCGCGGTCAGCGGCGTGCGCACGTCGTGCGAAATCGCCGCCAGCAGCATGTTGCGCAGTTTTTCGGACTCCATCTGCACCACCGCCTGCTGGGCCACATCGACGTAGTGCACACGCTCCTGCGCGATCGCGATCTGCCGTGCCAGCGTGTCAAGCTGCTGCATCTGCTCCGGGATCAGCAGCCAGCGCGCCTGCGCGGGCTTGACGGCCAGCACGCCGCGCACCCGCATGGGCGCCTTGAGCGGGAGGTAATGCCAGGCCTGGGCCGACAAGGTGGCGGTGGCCAGCCCGGCCGGCTGTTCATTGCGAAACACCCAGTCGGCCACGCTGGCGTCAAAGTCCTCGGGCGGCTTTTCGGGTGGCAGCAACTGGTCATGGCCGTCGGTCACCAGCACCAGCGCCTGGCCGCCGAAGTTGCGCCGCGCGGCGGCCTCGCCGAGTTCGGTGACCTGCTCGCTCAGCAAGGCCGCCGACAAATCGCGCGTGAGCTCGAACAGCGACTGCGCGCGGCGCTCGCGGCTGGCCGCGATGCGCGCCTGGAACCGCAGGCCCGCGGTGAGCTGGCCGGTCAGCAGGCCCACCACCAGCATCACGCCGAAAGTCACGAGGTATTGCACGTCGCTGACAGCAAAGGACAGGCGCGGCGCGACAAAGAAGTAATCAAAGGCCGCGACATTGAGGAAAGCCGCCAGCGCCGCCGGCCCGCGCCCGAACTTCAGCGCCACCAGCACCGTGGCCATCAGGAACACCATCACGATGTTGGCCAGGTCGAAGTAAGCCAGCAGCGGCAGGGCCAGCAGCGTGACGGCCGCGCTGCCCGCCGCGGCCCAGGCATAGCCGGGCAGCTTGCCTTGCCATGCCGCCGCGTCGTCATCCTCGGCCGAACGCTGCACGGCGCGCGCCAGCCGCCGCGCGCTGTCGGCATGGCCCACCTCGACGATGTCCAGCGTGGGCGCCAGCATGGCCAGCCGGCGCGTCATGCTGGGGCCGGCCCACCAGGCGCGCCAGCCCGGCAGTTGCGGCCGCCCCACCACCAGCGTCGCGCAATTGAGCTGCTGCGCCTGCGCGACAAGTTCAGCGGCGGCATCACTGCCCGTCAACACCGCCGTGGCCGCGCCCAGTTCTTCGGCCAGCTGGATCACGGCCAGGATGCGGTCGCGCTCGGCGACCTCCAGCAGTTGCAGGCGCGGGGTTTCCACATAAGCCGCATGCCAGCGCACATTGAGCTGGCCGGCCAGCCGCGCCGCCGTGCGCACCGTTTGTTCGGCGCCCTGGCGCGGGCCTATGCAGGCCAGGATCGCACCTTCGGTGTTCCAGACCGGGGCGATGGATTTCTCGACGCGGTAGCTGCGCACGTCGTCTTCCACGTGCTCGGCCGTGCGCCGCAGCGCAATCTCGCGCAGCGCAATCAAATTGCCCTTGCGGAAAAAATTCTGCGCCGCGCGTTCGGCCTGCTGCGGCATGTAGACCTTGCCGGCCTTGAGCCGCGCCATCAACTCATCGGGCGTGACGTCGACCAGGATGATTTCATCGGCGCCGTCCAGCACCGTGTCCGGCACGGTTTCATGCACGCGTATGCCGGTGATGGCGCCCACCGTGCCGTTCAGGCTCTCCAGGTGCTGCACATTGACGGCCGACCAGACATCGATGCCGGCCTCCAGCAGCTCGTGCACATCCTGCCAGCGCTTGGCGTGGCGCGAGCCCTCCACATTGCTGTGCGCGAGTTCGTCGACCAGCAGCACCGCCGGCTTGCGGACCAGCGCCGTGTCGAGGTCGAACTCTTTCAGCGTACGGCCGCGGTAGGCCACTTCCCGCAAAGGCAGTTGCTCCAGCCCGGCCAGCAATTCCATGGTTTCGGCGCGGCCATGGGTTTCGACCACGCCGACCAGCACGTCCCGCCCGGCCTTGCGCTCGCGCTGCGCGGCGCTGAGCATGGCGTAGGTCTTGCCCACGCCGGCGCTGGCGCCGAAGTAAATACGCAAGCGGCCCCGGCGCGCCTTTTCTTCCTCGCCGCGCAGGCGGTCCAGGAGTTCATCGGGGTCGGGACGGGCGTCGGGGGAAATGGCCATGGATTTATGGAGGGTGCCTCATGGTATCGGGCCTGGGCACAGGCTGCCCGGCTTAGCGCAGGGTTTGCAGCGCCAGGTTGAGTTGCAGCACGTTGATTTGGGCTTCACCCAGAACGGCAGGCCAGGGCTGTTCGGTGTGCTGTTCGACCAGGGCCTGAACCTTCTCCAGCGGCAAGCCGCGCGCCCTGGCCACCCGGGCTGCCTGGTAGCGCGCGGCGGCGGGGCTGATGTGCGGGTCCAGTCCGCTGGCCGAGGCCGTGACCAGATCCACCGGCACCGCTGCGGTATTGCCGGGATCCGCCGCTTTGAGCGCTTCGACACGGCCTTTCACGGCATCGACCAGAGCGGGATTGAGCGGCCCCTGGTTGGCGCCGCTGGAAGCCGCGGCGTTGTAGGGCATGGGCCCCGTGGCGGAGGGGCGGCCCCAGAAATGGCCGGGGTCGCTGAAGTTCTGGCCTATCAGCGCGGAGCCGACAGGCTTGCCGTCGCGCACGATCATGCTGCCGGCGGCTTGTGCCGGGAACAGCGACTGCGCGGCACCGGTCACCACCAGCGGGTAGGCGACGCCAGTGACCAGGGTCAGCACGGTGAACATCACGAGTACGGGGCGAAGAATGGTTTTCATGGATTTTCCTTATACGAGGTTCATGGCCACCAGCAGCAGGTCAATCGCCTTGATGCCGATGAAAGGCACGATCAGGCCGCCCAGGCCATAAATCAGCAGGTTGCGGCGCAGCAGAGCCGCGGCGCCGACGGGCCGGTACTTCACGCCCTTGAGCGCCAGCGGGATCAAAAACATGATGACCAGTGCATTAAAAATCACCGCCGACAAAATCGCTGTCGAAGGGCTGCCCAGGCGCATCACATTGAGCGCGGCCAGCTGCGGGTAGGTGCTCACAAAAATCGCCGGGATGATGGCGAAGTACTTGGCCACGTCATTGGCGATCGAAAACGTCGTGAGCGAGCCACGCGTCATCAGCAAGGCCTTGCCGGTCTCCACCACCTCCAGCAGCTTGGTCGGATTGGAATCCAGGTCCACCATGTTGGCGGCTTCCTTGGCGGCCTGGGTGCCGCTGTTCATGGCCACCGCCACGTCGGCCTGGGCCAGGGCCGGCGCGTCGTTGGTGCCGTCGCCCATCATCGCCACCAGCCGGCCTTCGGCCTGGTACTGGCGTATCAGCTTGAGTTTGTCTTCAGGCGTGGCCTCGGCCAGGAAGTCGTCGACACCTGCTTCGGCGGCGATGGCGGCGGCCGTGAGCTTGTTGTCGCCGGTGATCATCACCGTCTTGATGCCCATGCGGCGCAGCTCGCCGAAGCGCTCCTTGATGCCGGCCTTGACAATGTCTTTCAGCTCCACGATGCCCAGCACCGCGTTGCCGTCGGCCACCGCCAGCGGCGTGCTGCCGCGGCGCGCCACTTCATCGGCCGCGCGCAGCACCTCGGCCGGCATGCTGCCGCCCAGTGCCTCCACATGTTTGCGGATCGCATCGACCGCGCCCTTGCGCAGCTGGCGCGTGCTGCCGTCGGGGCGCTGCACGTCGATGCCACTCATGCGTGTCTGGGCGGTGAACTGAACCTCGTGGCTGTCACCCACCAGGGCTTCGCTCGCGCCCAGGCGCTGCGCCAGCGCGACGATGCTACGGCCCTCGGGCGTCTCATCGGCCAGGGAGGCCTGCATCGCGGCAGTGGCCAGTTTGGCGCCCGTCACGCCGGGCGCCGGCAAAAAGGTAGCCGCCTGGCGGTTGCCGTGGGTGATGGTGCCGGTCTTGTCGAGCAGCAGCACGTCCACGTCGCCGGCGGCTTCCACCGCGCGGCCCGAGGTAGCGATCACATTGGCCTGCATCATGCGGCTCATGCCGGCCACGCCCACGGCCGACAGCAGGCCGCCAATCGTGGTCGGGATCAGGCAGACCAGCAGCGCCACCAGCGCGGTGATGCTGACCACCGTGCCGGCACCGGCCGCGCCCACGCTGAACACCGAGAAGGGCAGCAAGGTCACGGTGACCACCAGGAAGACAATGGTCAGCGCCACCAGCAAAATCGTCAGCGCGATTTCGTTGGGCGTCTTCTGGCGTTTGGCACCCTCGACCATGCTGATCATGCGGTCCAGGAAGGACTCGCCGGGGTTCACCACGATGCGCACCACCAGCCAGTCGGACAGCACGCGCGTGCCGCCGGTCACGGCCGAGAAGTCGCCGCCCGACTCGCGCACCACCGGTGCCGATTCACCGGTGATGGCGCTTTCGTCGACCGAGGCCACGCCTTCAATCACCTCACCGTCCAGCGGGACCATGTCGCCGGCTTCGACGAACACCACCGCACCCTTGCGCAGGTTCTCGGCTTGTTCGGGGAGCCACGCCGTTCCGTGAAACACCTTGGCATTGCTCTCCTTGAATTTCTTGGCCCAGGTGCTTTTCTTCAGGCTGCGCAAAGAGGCCGCCTGGGCTTTGCTGCGGCCCTCGGCCAGTGCCTCGGCAAAGTTGGCGAACAGCACGGTGAACCACAGCCAGACAGCTACCGCAAAAATAAAGCCTGCGGGCGCCTCACCCTGTCCCTGCAAGGCCTGCAGGCCCAGCAAGGTGGTGAAGATGCTGCCGATGTAGACGACAAACATCACAGGATTGCGCCACTGCACACGCGGGTTCAGCTTGGTGAACGACGCCGCGATGGCGGGTTTGAGCAAAGCAGGATCCAGCAGCACAAAAGGTTTTTGGGTGTTCATATCAATTTCTCGTTGGCCTTCTTGCGATTCAGTGGGCGGGCCAGAGCATCAAATGCTCGACCACCGGGCCCAGTGCCAGGGCGGGTACGTAATTGAGCAAGCCCACCAGCAGCACGGTGCCTATCAGCAGCATCACGAACAGCGGGCCGTGCGTGGGCATGGTGCCGGCCGTGACCGGCAGGCGCTTCTTGGCGGCCAGCGCGCCGGCAATCGCCAGCACCGGCACGATGACACCGAAACGGCCCATCCACATCACCAAACCCAGCAGCGTGTTGTAAAACGGCGTGTTGGCCGACAGGCCCGCGAAGGCGCTGCCGTTGTTGTTGCCGGCCGAGCTCAGCGCATACAGGATTTCAGAAAACCCATGCGCGCCGGGGTTGGCAATGCCGGCCTTGCCGGCGCCTGCCAGCACCGCGACGGCCGTACCGGCCAGCACCAGGATGGGCGTCACCAGGATGGTGATCGAGACCAGCTTCATCTCGTGCGACTCGATCTTCTTGCCCAGGTATTCCGGCGTGCGGCCGATCATGAGGCCGGCGATGAACACCGCCAGCATGGCAAAGATCAGCATGCCGTAGAGACCTGTGCCGACGCCGCCGAACACCACCTCGCCCAGCTGCATCATCACCATGGGCACCATGCCGCCCAGCGGCGTGAAGGAGTCGTGCATGGCGTTGACCGCGCCGCATGACGCCGCCGTGGTGATCACCGCGAACAGGCTGGAGGCATTGATGCCGAAGCGGGTTTCCTTGCCTTCCATATTGCCGCCGGCCTGCAGCGCGCCGGCCGCCTGGTCCACGCCCAGGGGTGGCAGCAGCGGGTTGCCGGCTTGTTCCGCCGGCGTGATGGCCACCACCGCGACCGCAAACAGCAGCGTCATCGCGGCCAGCACGGCCCAGCCCTGGCGCTGGTCGCCCACCGCGCGTCCAAACGCAAAGCACAGCGCCGCGGGGATCAGGAAAATGGACAGCATCTGGAAGAAGTTGCTCAGCGCCGTCGGGTTCTCATAAGGGTGGGCCGAGTTGGCGTTAAAGAAGCCGCCGCCATTGGTGCCCAGCATCTTGATGGCTTCCTGCGACGCGACCGGGCCCATGGCCAGGGTCTGGGTGCCGGTCTTGGCGTCTTCCATCACGGGATTGCCCTTGTCGTCTTTGAGGGCCTGGCCGTCAGGGCCGTTCTTGGCAAGCTGATAGGACGTAGTCTCCAGTGTCGCCACGTCCTTGTAGCCATCAAAATTCTGGATCACGCCCTGGCCCACGAGAAAAATCGCGAACACCAGCGACAGCGGCAACAGCAGCCAGGCCGTGATGCGCGTGACGTCCACCCAGAAGTTGCCGATGGCACCCGTGGCGCGCGCGGCAAAACCCCGGAACAGCGCAAACACCACGGCGATGCCGGTGGCGGCCGAGAAAAAGTTCTGCACAGCCAGCACCAGCATCTGCGTGAGGTAGCTCATCGTGGACTCGCCGGCATAACCCTGCCAGTTGGTGTTGGAGACAAAGCTGATGGCGGTGTTGAAGGCCGAGTCGGGCGGCACGGCGGCCATGCCGGCCGGGTTCAGCGGCAGCCAGACCTGCAGGCGCTGCAAGGCATACACAGCCAGCACGCCCAGTGCGTTGAAGGCCAGCAGCGCCAGCGCGTACTGCGACCATTTCATGTTCGTATCGGCCGAGGTGCCGGCCAGGCGGTATAGCGGCGCTTCGAGCTTGTGCATCCAGTTGGGAAGGCTGCCGGAATAAATGCGGGCCAGCCAGATACCCAGCGGCCAGGCGGTGGCAAGCAGAGCCCCTAAAAAGAGAGCCAATAGGCCCCACGACGAGTTGCTCATCAAAACTCCTCGGCGCAGATCAGCGCATACACGAGGTAGGTGAGCAGCACGATGGCGCAGACGCCGCCGAAGCCGTACAAGACGTCGAGGGGGATCATGAACGGCCCCCTTCGGATTTCTCGAGCTTCTGGAAGCCCCAGACCAGCAAGACCATCACACCCCAAAGGGCGGCGGCACCGAGCATAAACGCAAGATCCATGATCTTCTCCAGGCAATAGCGATGGAAGAAGTTTCGGATCCGGCGTGTAAAAACGGGGATGAAAGACCGGCGGCCGGTATAAAGAAAGCGTAAAAACCGGCCTTGAACCAATGCCAGCGCGTAAGGCCTTAGCCCGCAAGCCAGCGTATCGCGCTGCCAATCACCATGTAAAGGCCTATGGCCAGCAAGCCCGCAAAGAACAGCCGCTTGAAGTTTTTTTCATTCAGCCGGCCGCGCAGCATCTGGCCCGCCGCCATCCCCAGCAATGCCGCAGGCAAGGCCACCAGCCAGCTCCAGCCGCCGGGCAGGGCCGCGGCCGAAAATGAGCCTTCGAGCGCCAGGCGCCCAAAGAGCGCGACGGTGGAAACGGTGAAGGACAGCCCGAGCGCCTGCACCAGCTCATCCTTCCTCAGCGACAGGGCCTGCAGGTAAGGCACCGCCGGGAAGACAAAAACACCCGTGGCCGCCGTGATGGCGCCGGTGATGAGTCCCGCGACGCCGGAACAAAGCGCCTCGCCGCGGCGAGGCACAGCCAGCGGAGCGGCTGCCAGCCCCAACAGGGCATATGCCATCAATGCCGCCCCCAGGCCCGCCGAGGCCACATTGGCATTGAGGGTGACGAGGCTCACGGGCGCCCACAGCGTGCCGGCCGCCACGCCAAGTTGCAAAGGCCAGAGCCGCCTGGCCAGCCGGCCCAGCGCGGCCCCGTCCCACATCTGCCAGGCATTCGTCAGAAACGAAGGCAGGATCAAAATCACGGCGGCCTGCGCGGGCGGCATCACGCCGGCCAGCAAGCCCATGGACAGCGTCGGCAGCCCCAGGCCGACCACGCCCTTGACCAGCCCGGCAAGCAGGAATACCCCGGTGACCACGCCCAATAAAAGGGTTTCGTGGCCCGCCCCCGTGAAGTTGTTGATCCAGTTCATGCGGCCGATTCTGCGCAGCGACGCGTTCACGCTCAAGCGGTAATATGCGTTGGCAGCCTTCGCCTTCTCCGAAGGCCAGGACCAACCACAGCGCCATGCCCGCCACCCTCCGCTTTGACCTTGTCGACCTGCGGCTCTTCCTGCACGTCATCGACACCGGCAGCATCACGGCCGGCAGCAAGCTTTCGCACCTCGCGCTGGCCTCGGCCAGCGCGCGTATTCGCGGCATGGAAGAGGCCCTGGGTGTGCCCTTGCTGGAACGCCTGCGCGCCGGCGTCAAGCCGACCAAGGCCGGCTTGACCGTGGCTCACCATGCGCGCCTGGTGCTGCAGCAAATCGAGCGCATGCACGGCGAGATAGCCGACTACGCCGGCGGCCTGGCGGGCCGGGTGCGCCTGCTGTCCAACACCGCCGCCATCACCGACTACCTGCCGCAGGCGCTCGCGGACTTCCTCAACACCCATCCAGCCATTGACGTCGACCTCGAGGAACGCCCCAGCCATGTCATCGTGTCGCAGTTGCTGGACCAGGTGGCCGACCTCGGCATCGTGGCCGACTCCGCGGATATTTCCAGCCTGGAGTCCCGGCCCTTCCGCCGCGACCAGCTGGTGCTGGTGGTCCCGCAGGGCAGCGGATTCGGCCGACAGCGACAGACCAGTTTCGCGCAGGCGCTGGCCCATGACTTTGTCGGCCTGGGCGAGGACAGCGCCCTGCAGCAACACCTGGCCCTGCAGGCCGGGCGCCTGGGGCTGCGCATGCGAACCCGCATACGGCTGCGCAGTTTTGACGCCGTCTGCCGCATGGTGGAAGCCGGTGTTGGCGTGGCCGTGGTGCCGGCTGTCGCGGCCGAACGCCATGCGGGCACGCTGCGCGTGCTCAAGCTGTCCGACAGCTGGGCCGACCGCCAGCTTTTGATCTGCGCGCGCCGCTTTGAGCAACTGTCGGTGCCAGCCCTGAAGCTGGTGGAAGCGCTGTGCGCGCCTGCCCTCGCCGCCACCGGCCAAAAATCAAAGCGATAAAGTCATGCCCATGCACACCACAAACCCGCAAGCCGACTCGCATGCCATCACCAGCCTGCCGCAACTTGAGGCGCTGTTCGGCGCCGTCGGCGACGCCTCCCTCAAAAAAGAGGTGGACTATCTGCACCCGGCCTACCAAGCCTTGATAAAAGCCTCGCCTTTCGCGGTGCTGGCCACGGCCGGGCCCGGTGGCCTGGACGCCTCACCGCGCGGAGACCCGCCGGGTTTTGTCGCGATCCAGGACGACAAAACCCTGCTGTTGCCGGAGCGCCGCGGCAACAACCGCATCGACAGCCTGCGCAACCTGTTGGTCGATCCGCGCGTGGCGCTGCTGTTCCTGGTGCCCGGCGCCGGCGAGACGCTGCGCGTGAACGGCCGGGCCAGCATCACCACCGCACCCGACCTGCTGCAACGCTTTGCCATGGAAGGAAAGCCGCCGCACTGCGTCATCGTGATCAAGGTCGAGTCGGTGTTCTTCCAGTGCGCGCGAGCCATCCAGCGCTCAAAGCTCTGGCAGGCCGTGCCGCAAGGCCGGCCCGACGTGCCCACGCCCGGCGCCATGCTGCAGGCGCTGACGGCGGCCGCCATTGACGGCGAAAAATACGACCGCGAACTGCCGGCCCGGCAGAAATCGACGCTGTACTGATGGCAAATCTCGCTCCTGACCTCCTGGCCCGTTCCTGGCAGCGCTGCGCAAACGCACTGGCGCCGCAAGCCATCGCCGGCAGCGTGTTTGATGAGCTGGTCGCGCGCTACTCGGAGCCCCATCGCAAGTACCACACCGTGCAGCACCTCGCGGAATGCCTGGCGCATTTCGAGGCCGTCCGCCACCTGGCCGAACGGCCGGACGAAGTCGAAATTGCGCTCTGGTTCCACGATGGCATTTATGACACGCAGCGCCACGACAACGAAAGGCAAAGCGCCGACTGGGCGCGCGAAGTACTGGAAAGCTATGGCGCGCCGCCGGCTACCGTGCAGCGGGTGGACGAGCTGATCATGGCCACCTGCCATAGCGCATTGCCGGTGTCGCCTGATGCGAAGCTGCTGGTGGATGTGGACCTGTCCATCCTGGGCGCCCTGCCGCCGCGCTTTGCCGAATACGAAGAACAGATACGGCAGGAATACGCCTTCGTGCCCGAAGCGATATTCCGCCAGAAGCGCGGGGAGATTCTTCGCGCCTTCCTAGGCCGGCCCTTTATCTACAGCACGCCGCATTTCCAGGCCGCGCTGGAAGCGCGCGCCCGCGACAACCTGCGCCTGGCCATCGCCGGCATCAGGGGCTAGGGCCTGTGCGGGGAGCCAAACCCGCCCCCTCGCCCGCGAACACACTGGAGCGCAGCGCCTCCAGGTCCAGCACGCGCAGTCCGCCGTATTCGATGCGGATAAAGCCTTGGGCCTGCAAGGCGTTGAGCGCCTCGTTCACGCGCTGGCGTGACAGCCCGACCAGGTAAGCCAGTTCCTGCTGCGTGATGCGCAGGATTTCACCGACCCCTGGGTACAGCACCGGGTTGAACAGCGAGGCCAGGCTGCGCGCCACGCGGATGTCGGGGTTGTTCATTCGGTCGATTTCGCGCGCGGCGATGAACTGGCCCAGGCGCTCGTTGAGCTGGTTCATTACAAAGCGGTTAAAGCCGATGGAATGGTCCAGCAGCCAGTGAAAGGTTTCCACCGGCAGCCCGGCCACCACGCTTTTGCGCAAGGCCTGGATGTTGTAGCGGTAGGGCTCACGCTTGAGCGCCGTGCCCTCGCCGAACCAGCCGCCGGGCGGCACGCCGGTAAAGGTCATGGTCATGCCTTGCTCGTTGTCGCTGCTCATCTTGAGCAGGCCTTCGACCACACCGAACCAGTAGGTCACCGGTTTGCCCACGCGGCACACATAGTCACCCGGCGCGGCGTCGCCCACCTGCAGCCCCGCCAACGCGCGCGCGCGTTCATCCGGCAGCAGCAGAGGCAGCCAGGGAATGCCGCGCAATTCGTCCGGCGTGGGCGTCCTGCGGCGTTGGTGAAGGGGTGACTCAGTGGCCATGCTCGCAATGTTCAAGCAGAAACAGGGGTGGCGGATCAGGGAAAGTCCGGGGCGGGCGCAACCCTTGGATTGTCGTCGCGCAGACAGTTGGCCTGCTTTCCAAAGCATAGCATCGGCCCCGCGGAGACAAGCCACCAAGAGCCTGGAACAAGCCCGCCACGAGCCCACAACGACCAGGAGACACCCCCATGACAGCCCCTTCCATCCCTTCCATCACCTCGAACATCGATTCGTCCCCGGCCCGCGCCCGCCTGACGCGCCGCCGCATGCTGGGCGCACTCGCCGCCGTACCGGCCGCACTCTACGGCCCGGCGCGCGCGCAGGACAACAGCGGCCCGGTGCGCATCGCGCAATCCATCGCGCTGAGCGGGCCGCTGGGCGAACTGGGCCAGGCCATGCACCAGGGGGCCAAGGCCTGCTTTGCCGGCATCAACGCCAAAGGCGGCGTGAACGGCCGGCTGATCGAGCTCACAACGGCCGACGACGGCTACGACGTCAAGCGCGCACTCGGCAACGTCAAAGGCTTTATCGACGACAAAAGCAATTTCGCGCTCTTCAACTGCATGGGCACCCCCATGATCGAAGCCATGCTGCCGCAGGTGATCGAGTCGGGCATGCCCTTCTTCGCGCCCTTCTCGGGCGCGCTGTCGGCGCGGCCGGCCAACGCGCGCAATGTGTTCAACATACGCGCGAGTTACGCCGACGAGGCCGAGCAGCTGGTGCAGCACCTGGCGACCATCGGCATACGGCGCATCGCCATCGCCTACCAGAACAACTCCTTCGGCAAGGAGGTCTTCGACGCCACCCAGCGCTCCATGGCCAAACACAAGCTGGAAGCGACCGCCATCGTCACCGTGGAGAACAACTCTTCGGATGCCGGCGCGGCGGCGGTCAAGATCGCGGCGTCCAACCCGGAGGCCGTGCTGGTGGGCCTGGCCGGCAAGCCGACCATCGATTTCGTGAAAGCGATACGCGCGCAGCGCAAGGGGCTGTCGCTTTACGCGCTGTCCATCATGGGCGCGGCCGCCACGCTCAAGGCCATGGGCGAGGACGCCACCGGCATCGCGGTGTCGCAGGTGGTGCCGCTGCCGGGCAACACCGTGGTGCCCATGGTGCGCGAATTCCAGCAGGCCTGGAAGGCCGCCGGCGTCGCGCTGGAGCCCTCGCACCTGGCGCTGGAGGGCTACATCAATGCCCGCGTGTTCGCCGAAGCGCTGCGCCGCGCCGGCAAGAACCCGACGCGCGCCGCCTTCATCGACAGCACCTGGAACTTGAAGCGCTACGACCTGGGCGGCTTCGAGGTCAGCTTCAGCGATTCGGCCCGCAATGCCTCGCGCTTTGTGGAACTGACCATGGTTTCGCGCGACGGACGCTTTATCCGATAAACCGGGCGGACCCCGGGCACACCCCAGTAGGACTTACCCGGAAATTGTCGTCGCAATGACACCGTAGCGTCAAAGCTGGTCCTACCATTCGACCCATACCAGCGGTTTTTCCCGAAAAAGCCGCACAGAACGGAGACAAGAAGCGAATGCAGACCACGTTCCCACGATTGCTGCTCAAACATGCGGCCGAGCGCCCCGGGGCCGCCGCCATGCGCGAAAAAGAGTACGGCATCTGGCAGGCGCACAGCTGGGCCGGCATGGCGCTGCTGGTCGAGCACATCGCCTGCGGCCTGCACCAGCTGGGCCTGCGGCGCGGCGAGCACATGGTTATCATCGGCGCCAACCGGCCGCGCCTGTACGCCACCATGCTGGCCGCGCAGGCGCTGGGCGCCATCCCGATTCCGCTCTACCAGGACGCCGTGGGCGCCGAATGCATCTTCCCCATCAACAACGCCGAGGTGCGCTTCGCGCTGGTGGAAGACCAGGAACAGGTCGACAAGCTGCTCGAGATTCGCGGCCAGTGCCCGCAGCTGGACCAGATCATTTATGACGACCCGCGCGGCCTGCGCAACTATGCCGAGGCCGGCCTGCAGTCGCTCGATGCGCTGCTGGACACGGGCCGCGGTTTTTCCGCCGGCCAGCCGGACTTCTTCAGGGCTGAAGTCGAAAAAGCCCAGCCGGACGACGTGGCCGCGATGTTCTTCACTTCGGGCACCACCGGCAATCCCAAGGGTGTGGTCCACACCCACAACACCTTGCTGGACCGCGCCAAGGCCGGCGCTGATTTCGACAAACTCACCTCCGGCGAGGAAGTGCTGGCCTACTTGCCACCCGCGTGGGTCGGCCAGAACATCTTCAGCTATGCGCAGTGGCTGGCCTGCGGCTACGTCGTCAACTGCCCCGAGAGCGCCAGCACGGTGACCATAGACCTCAAGGAGGTCGGCCCGACCTATTACTTTGCGCCGCCGCGGATCTTCGAAAGCCTGCTGACCACCGTGATGATCCGCATGGAAGACGCGGGCCGCCTCAAGCGCGGCATGTTCAACTATTTCATGGACGTGGCCAAACGCGCCGGCCCGGCGCTGATGGACGGCAAACCCGTCGGTGGCATGGACAGGGTGCTGTATGCGCTGGGCAACGTGATGGTCTATGGCCCGCTGCGCAACACGCTGGGTTTTTCGCGCGTGCGCGTGGCTTATACCGCCGGCGAGGCCATAGGCCCCGACCTTTTCACCTTTTACCGCTCCATCGGCATCAACCTCAAACAGCTGTATGGCTCGACAGAGACCGCCGTGTTCGTCTGCCTGCAGCCGGACAACGAGGCGCGCGCCGACACGGTAGGGGTGCCGATCAGCGGCGTGCAGATCAAGGTGGCCGAGAACGGCGAGATCCTGGTCAAGTCGGCCGGACTGCTCAAGGAATACTACAAAAACCCCACGGCCACCGCCGAGGTGCTGAGCGCCGAGGGCTGGTACCACACCAGCGACGCGGGCTTTATCGACGCCGGCGGCCATCTCAAGATCATCGACCGCGTCAAGGACGTGGGCCGCATCAAGGGCGGCGCCAACGACGGCGCGATGTTCGCCCCCAAATATGTGGAGAACAAGCTCAAGTTCTTCCCGCACATCAAGGAAGTCGTGGCCTACGGCGACGGCCGCGACCAGGTCTGCGTGATGCTCAACATCGACTTCGACGCCGTCGGCAACTGGGCCGAGCGCCGCAACCTGCCTTATGCCGGCTACACCGACCTGGCGCAAAAGCCCGAGGTCTACCAGCTCATCAAGGAATGCGTGGAGAAAGTCAACGCCGACCTCAGCGTGGACGCCCTGCTGGCCGGCTCGCAGATCAGCCGCTTCCTGGTGCTGCACAAAGAACTGGACGCCGACGACGGCGAACTCACCCGGACCAACAAGGTCAGGCGCGGCTTCATCGCCGAAAAATACCAGCCGCTGATCGACGCGCTCTACGGCGGCAAAACCGAACAGTTCATCGAAACCGTCGTGAAGTTCGAGGACGGCCGCAGCGGCAGCGTGAGCGCGACACTGAAGATCAGCGACGCCCAGACCTTTGCGCCAGTAAAGGCTGCAGCATGAACTTTCACTTTAGCCGGATAACCCCTTCCCCCTCTGGGGGAAGGTTGGGATGGGGGCTTGCGGCGATCGATTTCCAGGCCCGAGTCGAACACGCAAACCGGGGAGCCCCCATCCCCGCCTTCCCCCAGCGGGGGAAGGAGCAATACAGGATTCCCCGCGCCTGCGCGGCGAAAGGACTTTGCCTTGGCTAAAAAAATCGGCGACGTCATTCTCGACGTCAAGAACATCACCCTGAACTTCGGCGGCGTCAAGGCCCTCTCGGACATCTCCTTCAACGTCAAAGAGCATGAGATCCGCGCCATCATCGGCCCCAACGGCGCCGGCAAAAGCTCCATGCTCAACTGCATCAACGGCGTCTATGCGCCGCAGCAGGGCTCCATCACCTTCCGCGGCCAGACCTTCAAGCACATGAACAGCCACCAGGTGGCGGTGATGGGCGTGGCGCGCACCTTCCAGAACCTGGCGCTGTTCAAGGGCATGAGCGTGCTCGACAACATCATGTCGGGCCGCAACCTGAAGATCAAAAGCAATCTGCTGCTGCAGGCGCTGCGCATAGGTCCGGCCGAAAAAGAAGAAATCATGCACCGCGAGGCGGTCGAAAAAATCATCGACTTCCTGGAAATCCAGGCCTACCGCAAGACGCCCGTCGGCCAGCTGCCCTACGGCCTGCAAAAACGCGTGGACCTGGGCCGCGCGCTGGCGATGGAGCCGCAGGTGCTGTTGCTCGACGAACCCATGGCCGGCATGAACGTCGAGGAAAAACAGGACATGTGCCGCTTTGTGCTCGACGTCAACGACGAGTTCGGAACCACCGTGGTACTGATCGAACATGACATGGGCGTGGTCATGGACATCTCCGACCGCGTCGTGGTGCTCGACTACGGCAAAAAAATCGGCGACGGCACCCCCGACGAAGTACGCAACAACGAAGACGTGATCCGGGCCTACCTCGGCACCAGTCATTAAAGCGGCAGGATTAACAAGATGGCTTTCTTCTTGGAAACTTTGCTTGGCGGCCTGATGGCCGGCATGCTGTATTCGCTGGTGGCACTCGGCTTTGTGCTGATCTTCAAGGCTTCCGGCGTCTTCAATTTCGCGCAGGGCGCGATGGTGCTGTTCGCCGCCTTGGCCATGGCGCGCTTTTCGGAATGGATTCCGCGGTGGACAGGCATCAACAGCCTGCTGCTGGCCAACGTCGCAGCCTTTGTGATCGCCGGCGCCATCATGTTTGTGGTGGCCTGGATCATTGAGCGCCTGGTGCTGCGCCACCTGGTCAACCAGGACGGCGCCACCCTGCTGATGGCCACGCTGGGCATCACCTACTTCATGGAAGGCCTGGGCCAGGCCATGTTCGGCAGCGATATCTACAAGATAGACATCGGCATGCCCAAAGACCCGGTCTTTGTGCTGGAGTCGGTTTACCAGGGTGGTGTGCTGATCAACAAGGAAGACGTGATCGCGGCCGCCATTGCCGCCGCGCTGGTGGCCGCGCTCAGCATCTTTTTCCAGAAGACCGCCACCGGGCGCGCCCTGCGCGCCGTGGCCGACGACCACCAGGCCGCGCAATCCATAGGCATACCGCTCAACCGCATCTGGGTCATCGTCTGGTGCGTGGCCGGTGTGGTGGCGCTGGTGGCCGGGATGATCTGGGGCAGCAAGCTCGGTGTGCAGTTCTCGCTGACCACCGTGGCCCTGCGCGCCTTGCCGGTGGTGATCCTGGGCGGTCTCACCTCGGTGCCCGGAGCCATCATCGGCGGGCTGATCATAGGCGTGGGCGAGAAGCTCTCCGAGGTCTACCTGGGCCCTTATGTGGGCGGCGGCATAGAGATCTGGTTCTCGTATGTACTGGCGCTGGTGTTTTTGCTGTTCAGGCCACAGGGCCTCTTCGGTGAAAAAATCATCGACCGTGTCTAGATATGAAGCCCCCACGCTTTTCACTTCGTGTACTGCGCGAGGCCTTGCAGGCCGCGGCTCGCGGGACGCTTCGCCTCTGTCGCCCGTCCAAGCCTGCGCAGGCAGGCTTGGAGCCGCGGGCTCCAGCCCCTCGGGGGCCGCTGCGCCTGCGGCCCGGCAAAGCCGGTTCCGCGGCCCCTGCTGAATGGGGCGCACCCGTACGCAAAACTTCGTTTATCTCGATCTAACACCGGTTCACCTTTATGTTCTACAGAGAAAACGGCCAGTTCAAGACCAGCTATCGCGCCGACCAGCAGATATTTCCGATCGCACAGGATCGCATCGTCATGCTGGCCCTGCTGGCCGTCGCCTTCATCGCCGTGCCCGCCATGGCCAGCGACTACCTGTTCCGCGCCATCCTCATGCCTTTTGTGATCATGTCGCTGGCGGCGCTGGGCGTGAATATCCTGGCCGGCTACTGCGGCCAGATCTCGCTGGGCTCGGGGGCCTTCATGGCGGTGGGTGCTTACGGCGCCTACAATTTTTTCGCCCGCATCCCCGGCATGCCGCTGATCGTCACCTTGATTCTGGGCGGCCTGTGCGCCACGGTATTCGGCATCCTTTTCGGCCTGCCCAGCCTGCGCGTCAAGGGCCTGTACCTGGCCGTGGCCACGCTGGCGGCGCAGTTCTTCGCGGACTGGATGTTTTTGCGCATCAAGTGGTTCACGCTGGACAACGCCTCAGGCTCGGTGGCCGTGTCCAACCTGCAGGTCTTTGGCTTGCCGCTGGAAAGCGATGTGAGCAAGTACCTGTTCTGCCTCAGCGTGCTGTGTGTGTTGAGCCTTGCGGCCAAGAACCTCGTGCGCGGCGCCATAGGCCGCGAGTGGATGGCCATACGCGACATGGACGTGGCCGCCGCCGTGATCGGCATACGCCCCATGTACGCCAAGCTCAGCGCCTTCGCGGTCAGTTCCTTCATCATCGGCGTGGCCGGCGCACTCTGGGCATTCTTCTACCTGGGCGCCTGGGAGCCGGGCGCCTTCTCGGTGGACCTGTCCTTCAAGCTGCTGTTCATGGTGATCATCGGCGGCATGGGATCCATCATGGGCAGCTTCTTCGGCGCCGCCTTCATCGTGATCCTGCCGATCGCGCTCAGCCGCTTGCTGCCGCTGCTGGCCTCCATGGCCGGTGTCGAGATCACCACCACAGCCGCCTCGCATGCCGAGCTGATGGTCTTCGGCGGGCTGATCGTATGGTTCCTGATTGTCGAGCCGCACGGGCTGGCCAAGCTCTGGTCCACCGCCAAGCAAAAGCTGCGCCTATGGCCCTTCCCCCATTGAGAGCCCCGCACGTGCACGCACCAAGCCGCCCCATATGCTCGCTAGTCCCGATGCGCCGGCCGGCCCCGCCATGTTTACTGACAGCGTCGTTCCTTTAACACCCACAGGAGAAGTTCATGAAGATTCGCCAACTCGTTCTAGCCGCGGCCGTCGTTGCCACCGGTGCCACCGCGCTGCTCGGCGGCACGGCCTTCGCCCAGGCCAAGCAGCAGTACATGCCGGTGCTGTCCTACCGCACCGGCCCCTATGCGCCCAACGGCACGCCTATTGCCAACGGCATCGTCGACTACTACAGGCTCACCAACGCGCGCGGCGGCATCAATGGCGTGAAACTTCTGATCGAGGAATGCGAAACCGGCTACGACACCGCGCGCAGCGTGGAGTGCTATGAGCGCCTCAAGGGCAACAACGGCGGCGCCGCCGTGATCCAGCCCTGGTCAACGGGCGCCACCTTCGCCATCACCGAAAAAGCCCCGACCGACAAGATCCCGCTGGTGACCCTGGGCTACGGCCGCAGCGAAAGCGCCGATGGCACGGTGTTCAAATGGAACTTCCCGCTGGCAGGCAACTACTGGGTGGCCGGCGATGTGATCATCCAGGCCATCGGCAAGAAGGAAGGCGGGCTGGACAAGCTCAAGGGCAAGAAGATCGCCCTGGTCTACCACGACAGCCCCTTCGGCAAGGAGTCGCTGCCCATCCTGCAGGAGCGCGCCAAGATGCATGGCTTCCAGCTGATCGAGCTGCCGGTGACGGCCCCCGGCGTGGAGCAAAAGGCCACCTGGCTGCAGGTGCGCCAGTCGCGCCCCGACTACACCATCCTGTGGGGCTTCGGCGTGATGAACTCCACCGCGCTCAAGGAGGCCCAAGCCACCGGCTACCCGCGCGAGAAGATGTACGGCGTGTGGTGGTCGGGCGCCGAACCCGATGTGCGCGACGTGGGTGACGGCGCCAAGGGCTACAACGCCGTGGCGCTGCAAAACAGCTCGGACTTCGATGCCAAGGTGGTCAAGGAAACCCTGAGCAGCCTGCACGGCAAGGGCCAGGGCACAGGCCCCAAGGAAGAAGTAGGCCAGGTGCTGTGGCTGCGCGGCGCCATGAGCGCCATGCTCACCGTCGAGGGCATACGCGCCGCCCAGGAGCGCTTCGGCAAAGGCAAGGTCATGACCGGCGAGCAGGTGCGCTGGGGCCTGGAAAACCTCAACCTCACCCAGGCCAAGCTGGATGCACTGGGCTTCAGCGGCGTGCTGCGCCCCATCAGCACTTCCTGCCAGGACCACATGGGCGCCACCTGGGCTCGCATCTCGACCTGGGACGGCAAGGCCTGGAAGATCAGCAGCGACTGGATGCAGGGTGACGAGCAGATCATCAAGCCCATGGTCAAGGCCAACGCCGCCAAGTACGCCGCCGAGAAGAAGCTGGCGCCGCGCACCCCGGCCGACTGCCAAAGCTAGGCTCCCCCCGTGGCGGCGCTCCGCACCGCCTCCCCCTCAAGGGGCGGCACTGGCGGACCGGCAAAGCCGGATCCACGGTGCCCTTGCCTTGAAATCCTCCCGCCTGGCGGGAGGGCGTGGCTCTCGCGAGCCGCCAATTGGAAGGCCTGCACGCAGGTTTTCCAATTGGTCAGGAAAAAATATGGACACACCTAACATCATTCTCAACGTCAACGGCATCGAGGTCATCTACAACCATGTGATCCTGGTGCTCAAAGGCGTTTCCCTGCAGGTGCCGCAAGGAAAAATCGTCGCCATCCTGGGCGGCAACGGCGCGGGAAAAACCACCACCCTGCGCGCCGTCTCCAACCTGCTCCAGGGGGAACGCGGCGCGGTCACCAAGGGCTCCATCGAGCTGCGCGGCGAGCGCATCGAGAACCTCTCACCGGCCGACCTGGTGCAGCGCGGCGTGGTGCAGGTCATGGAAGGGCGCCACTGCTTCGCCCACCTGACCATCGAAGAAAACCTGCTGACCGGCGCCTATACACGCAGCAGCAAGGCCGAAGTGGCCGCCAATCTCGAGAAGGTCTACAACTACTTTCCGCGCCTGAAAACCCGGCGTACCTCGCAGGCGGCCTACACCTCGGGCGGCGAGCAGCAGATGTGCGCAATAGGCCGCGCCCTGATGGCCAGCCCGTCCATGGTGCTGCTCGACGAGCCCTCCATGGGCCTGGCGCCGCAGATCGTCGAGGAGGTCTTCAACATCGTGAAAGACCTGAACCAGAAGGAACAGGTCACATTCCTGCTGGCCGAGCAGAACACCAACATGGCGCTGAAGTACGCCGACTACGGCTACATCATGGAAAGCGGCCGCGTGGTGATGGACGGCGCGGCCGCCGACCTGGCCAACAACGAGGACGTGAAAGAGTTCTACCTGGGCGTGGGCGGCGGCGAGCGTAAGAGCTTCAAGGACGTCAAGAGCTACAAGCGCCGCAAGCGTTGGCTGGCCTGAGGTCATGGCCCCCACGCTTGTCACTTCGAGCCTGCGGCGCGCTGCCCCTCTCCCTACGTATGGGGGCGCTGCGCCTGCAGCCCGGCAAAGCCGGTTCCGCGGCCCCTGCTGGTTTAAGACTTCACTTAGCCCTGGTTTGCCCCACACATGACCACACATTACGACTCACTCGAAGTGCGAAGCCCCGCGCAACGCGAGGCCGCCCAGCTGGCCGCGCTGCCGCAGCAGATCGCGCATGCGCAATCGCACGCACCGGCTTTTGCCGGCATCCTCAAAGGCGTGAACGGCGCGGCCGTCAGCTCGCGCGCCGCGCTGGCGCGCCTGCCCGTCACGCGCAAGTACGAATTGCTCGAGCGCCAGCAGGCTTCGCGCGAGGCGGGGGGCGACCCCTTCGGCGGCTTCAGCGCGCTGCGCTACGGCGCCGCGATGCCGCGCGTGTTCGCCAGCCCCGGCACGATTTATGAACCCGACAGCACGCGCAAGGACTACTGGCGCATGGCGCGCGCGCTGCACGCCGCCGGCTTCAGGCCCGGGCAGCTGGTGCACAACTGCTTCAGCTACCACTTCGTGCCGGCCGGCACCATGATGGAAAGCGGCGCCCATGCGCTGGGCTGCACGGTGTTTCCGGGCGGCACCGGCCAGACCGAGCAGCAGGTGCAGGCCATGGCCGAGCTCAAGCCCGCCGGTTATGTCGGCACGCCCAGCTTCCTCAAAATCATTGTCGACAAGGCCGCCGAGATGAAGGTGGGGCTGCCCAGCGTGACGCGCGCCATGGTCTCGGGCGAGGCCTGCCCGCCCAGCCTGCGCGACTGGTTCGCCGAGCACGGCATCGCCGCCTACCAGTGCTATGCCTCGGCCGACCTCGGGCTGATCGCCTATGAAACCGAGGCCCGCGAAGGCCTGGTGCTGGACGAAGGCGTGATCGTGGAAATCGTGCGCCCCGGCACCGGCGACCCGGTCGCCGAAGGCGAGGTCGGCGAGCTGGTGGTCACCACGCTGAACCCCGACTACCCGCTGATCCGCTTCGGCACCGGCGACCTCTCGGCCGTGCTGCCGGGCAATTGCCCCACCGGCCGCACCAACACGCGCATCAAGGGCTGGATGGGCCGGGCCGACCAGACCGTCAAGGTACGCGGCATGTTTGTGCACCCGGGCCAGGTCGCCGACATCGCAAAACGTTTTCCGGAAGTGCTCAAGGCCAGGCTGGTCGTCAGCGGCGAAATGGCCAACGACAGCATGCACTTCCAGGCAGAGGCCTCATCCACCCCCGACGGATTGGACCAGCGCATAGGCGAAGCCATACGCGATGTCACCAAGCTGCGCGGCACCGTGCAGCTGGTCGCGCCCGGCAGTCTCCCCAACGACGGCAAGGTTATTGAGGACGCTAGGAGTTACAAGTAAAAGTAGCCTGAAAGGCCGCATAAACAGTGCTTCCTAACGGTTCTTGACGCTTCCTTAAACCCGGAAAGACGGGTTCATAAAGGGGATAGCCCTTACGTAGTTCCCGCGATGTTGGCGCAGTAAGGGGACCGTAAACTTGGCGCGTTCATCACAAGGAGACGCCCATGAAACGCCTGTTAGTACTCGCCGCCGCAGCGACGGCCATGTTTGCCGCCCACGCGCAAGCCCCCGCCTTCCCCGGCTCCAAGCCCATCAGTCTTGTGGTGCCCTTCGCGGCCGGCGGCCCCACCGACCGCGTCGCGCGCGACCTCGCCGAAGCCATGCGCAAAGCCATGGGCGGCGGCGCCAACTTCGTCGTTGAAAACGTCAACGGCGCCGGCGGCACCATAGGCGCGGCCAAGGTGGCGCGCGCCACGCCCGACGGCCATACCCTGCTGGTGCACCACATCGGCATGGCTGCCGCGACGGGCCTGTACCGCAAGCTGCCTTACAAGGTGCCCGAGGACTTTGAGTTCCTCGGCATGATCAACGAAGTTCCCATGACCATCATCGGCAAGCCGCAGCTGGCCGCCAACAACTACCGCGACTTCGAGAACTACATCCGCGCCAATTCCGGCAAGCTCAACATCGCCCACGCCGGCCTGGGCTCGGCTTCGCACCTGTGCGGCCTGATGTGGCAAGCGGCCATCAACGCCAAAGACGCGATGACCACCATTCCCTTCGGCGGCACCGCCCCGGCCATGAATGCGCTGGTCGGCGGCCAGGTCGACATGATGTGCGACCAGACCACCAACACCACCGGCCAGATCGAAGCCGGCCGCGTCAAGGCCTTTGCCGTGACCACCGCCAAGCCGCTGTCGAACAACAAGCTGCTCAAAGACTACCCGACGCTGCAGGACATGGGCCTCAAGGGCTTTGACCTGACCGTCTGGCACGGCCTCTACGCACCCAAGGGCACGCCCCCGGCCGTGCTGACCCAGCTCAACAACGCGCTCAAAGCGGCCCTGAAAGATCCTGAATTCATCAAGAAGCAGGAAGGCCTGGGCGCCGTGGTGGTGACCGACAACCGCGTCGACCCCGCCGCCCACAAGGCGTTTGTGGTCGGCCAGATCGCCAAACTCAAGCCCGTGATCGAAGCCGCCGGCAAGTTTGCCGACTGATTGACATTCACTGAATCCGCCAAGCCGCCCGGTTCGCGCCGGGCGGCTTTTTTTATGGCGGCTGGGTTGAAACCCTCTTGAAGCACCCGCCTGCGCACGCTATCTTCAAGTGACCCCCGGCCGCGTGCCGGCCATCCCCTGGAGCCTCTCTTGAATAACAACAGCACACCTTTTCTTTCCCGCCGCT
This sequence comes from Polaromonas sp. P1_F2, assembly GCF_056405735.1. Classification (NCBI taxonomy): domain Bacteria; kingdom Pseudomonadati; phylum Pseudomonadota; class Betaproteobacteria; order Burkholderiales; family Comamonadaceae; genus Polaromonas; species Polaromonas sp. P1_F2. The sequence continues at coordinate 143,559 of NZ_JBFUBN010000005.1, forward strand.
ACGGCGCTTTCCTGGCCACCGCGCTGACAGCAGTCGCCACCTTCATGGCCACGCCCTCGGCCTGGGCCCAAAGCGCCAGCTGGCCCGCCAGGCCCGTCAAGATCGTCGTGCCCTTCGCGCCCGGCGGCACCACCGACATCCTGGCCCGCGCCATGGCGCCTGAACTCTCCAAAGCCTTCGGCCAGCCTTTTGTCGTCGAGAACCGCGCCGGCGCCGGCGGCAACATAGGCGCCGACGTCGTCGCCAAGTCCACGCCCGACGGCTACACCTTGCTGATGGGCACCGTCGGCACACACGGCATCAACAAATCGCTGTACAGCAAGATGGCCTACGACCCGCAAAAAGACTTCGCGCCCATCACCCTGGTCGCGGGCGTTCCCAACGTCATGGTCGTCAACACCGAAAAAGCCAAGGCCGCCGGCATCAACAACGTCACCGACTTCATACGTGCAGCCAAAGCCAAGCCCGGCACCTTCAACATGGCCTCCAGCGGCAACGGCACCTCCATCCACCTGGCCGGCGAACTGTTCAAGACCATGAGCGGCACCTATATGACGCACTTCCCCTACAGCGGCTCCGGCCCCGCGCTGCTGGCTTTGGTGGGCGGCGACATGGACGTCATGTTCGACAACCTGCCCTCTTCCATGCAGCTCATCAAGTCCGGCAAACTCAAAGCCCTGGCCGTCACCAGCTCAGAACGCTCAGCCGCCCTGCCCGACGTCCCCACCATAGAACAGGCCGGCGGCCGGGCCATGAAAGGCTATGACGCCAGCTCCTGGTTTGGCTTGCTCGCGCCTGCGGGCACACCGCCCGACATCGTGAACCGTATTCAACAAGAGGCTTCGAAAGCACTGGGTACGCCGGCGATGAAAGAGAAACTCCTGGCGCAAGGCGCGATTCCAAGCGGGAACACGCCGGCGCAGTTCACGGCGTTTATCAATGCTGAGCACAAGAAGTGGGCGCAGGTGGTGAAGGCTTCTGGGGCGAAGGTGGATTAGAGCGCGCCCCCGGCGGGCAGGCGTCAGCGGTCGCGAAACCGTCGGCCCATCAGCGACTGAGCAATCAGACTGCCATCCTCAGGAAAAAAAAGCAATCACCAGATACACGGCCGCCACCACCCAATTGGCGCGCCGCGCAGCCTGTGCATTCTCTTTCGGGATCGGCCAAAGTGCTTCGCGTTGCCATGCCCACTGGTTGTAGGCCACCGCCAGCAGGCAAACCGACAGGCCGGCGAGCCATGACCTGACCAGAGCGCCGGCAAGGACGGCGATCACCAACAAGAAGACCGTCAAGACAAAGGTGCCGCCCGCGGAACTGGCCAGCACATGTGAAAGACCTCCGCACAGCTTGCACGTCAACGGATTGCCACGACTGGAGAAACGCTTCTCCCAAGCGTTGATTCCACCGGCTTCTCGGCAATGGGGGCAAATGTTCATGATGCGGCGCTTGTGAGCAGCACAGTAGTCCTTTTGCAAAGTTAAAGAACGGGAAGGTTGCCGCACGCTTCTAATCTCATGGCGCGTCCTCAGCAGGCCACGTCATCACCTTGGCGAGCCCATCCGCATCGGTAACCGGCCCCAGCTGGTAAACCGGCTGACCCGCAAACACGTTTTCGCGAATGTCTTTCAATAGTTCGGCGGCGCCGCCAAAGGGCGTAAACACGTCCACCAGCCAGATTTGCTCGCCTGAGCGCCAGTCGGAAGGAGCCAGCCGGTGCGCAGCCCGGTAGCGCATTGCCGCTTCCTTCGACAGCCTGGCCCAGGACACATACGCCAGCGGCATGCCTTCCCGCATATAGAGCTTGGCTTGGTCCCACACCAGCGCCGGCATCACGCGCCACTCCAATTCAGTGAGGAATGTGTGTTTGGTACTGGGCTGCTGCATCATCAGCCAGGTGACCGGCCCTAAAAGTGGAATCTTCCCGGCCGCGGCCTTGGCCTCGTACTGCAAACGTTTGGCCAGGTCCGTGATTTCTGCTTCGCTCAGATTGGGGAGGGTTGGTGGGGTCATGGAAAAATCCTGTGTGTGGATGCCGGGTTCATTCGGTGGCTTGTTCGAGAAGGCCGTTCAGGGCTTCCACGTCGGTAATATCCAGCGCGCCGGTTGAGGCTTTGAGTCGCAGGCCGCTCATCAGGGTTTCAGCCCTGCTTTTGGCGAGATCCCGCTGGGCAGCATACAACTGCTGCTCGGCGTTGAGCACGTCGATGTTGATGCGCGTGCCGATTTTGTAGCCTATTTTGTTGGCCTCCACCGAGCTTTTGCTGGACTCCACCGCGGAAACCAGCGCTTCGATTTGTGCCTGGCCGTTGGCGATGCCCGCATAGGCTTGGCGCGCCAATGCCGCGGCCTGCCTGCGGGCGTCGTCCAGGTCGGCCCGGGCCTTGCCCAGGTTGGCCACTGCCTCCCGAACACGCGAACTGATGCCCCCGCCGCCGTACAGAGGGACCGAAAGCTGCAAGCCTATCTGGCTTACCCGATTGCGCACCGCGATATCGGCCGGCGACGTGATGCTTCCGGAGGTATAGGTTTTGCCGTAAGAGGCGGTCAAATCCAGCGTCGGCAGATGCGCGGCCTTGTTCCTCGCAATTTCCTTTTCTGCAACTTCTTCGGCGGCTTCCTGGATGCGCACCAGGGGGTACTGGGTTTTGGCATTGGCGATCCAGGTGTCGAGTTCCGCCGGCTGGGGGCCGGGCACCTGCGCGTCCCGACGCAAACCGGCGAGCGTGCCCGGTGCCTCGCCCAACACGCGCTCCAGGTCCGCCCGCTTGTTCTGCAGCTCGTTGATCGCGCCGATGCGCTGCGCCCGGGACAGGTCAAACCGGGACTTGGCTTCGTGAACATCTGTAACGGTTGCCATTCCCACCTCAAAATTGCGCCGCGCCAGTTCCAGCTGCTGTGCGACGGCTTTGAGCTGGAACTGGGCCACCGACACGCTTTCCTGCGCGACCAGCACATCAAAGTAGCGCTGGCTGACACGCAGGATCAAATCCTGCTCGGCCTGGGCATACTGGGCCATGGCCTGGCGCACCTGCGCATCGGCCTGCGCGTAGGCCAGCCAGGCCCCCCACCTGAAGATAGGCTGATTCAACTGCAGCGTCGTGCCGGTGCTGCCCACATCGCGGTCCAGGTAGGGGGCACCACTGAAAGAGGCGTCGCCCTTTTGCTGGTTGCCATTGCTGTTCAGGCTGAGCGTGGGCAGCAAGCCCGCACGGGCCTGTGGCAGTTTTTCGGCAGCGGCCTCGGCTTGGTAGCGCGCCGCTTCAAACACCGCATCGCCGCTTTGCGCCTTGCGGTAGAGAGTCAGAAGATCCTCCGAATGGGCAAGAGGTGCGGTAATCGTCAGGGCCACTCCGCACATGAGCGCCAGGGCAACAGCCCGGTAGCACCCGAGCCGCCAGAAAGAGAGGTTCAGCGAATTCATCAACGCTCCCGCAGGCTTTCTTCCTTGTAACGCAGCATGGGCGCCAGGAAATATTCAATCAGCCGGCGCTCGCCCGTCCGGATGTCCGAGGTCATGTTCATGCCGGCCGTCACCACCCCTTTATGGCCATAGGCCACATTGGGCGTTTCCGTGCCATGGAGTTTGATGCGGACCGGGTAGATCGGCCCCAGCTTGGGGTCCACCACCGCGTCGGTTCCTATCCACAGCACCTCGCCCTCTAAGTAGCCGTAACGGGTGAAGTCGAAGGTTTCGGCCTTGTTGATGATGCGCTGGCCCACACGCACCTGACCGATGTCGCGATTCAGGACCTGTGCGTCGATTTCCAGGGTGCTGCTTTGCGGCACGATGGTCATCAGCGCCTGCGCCTGGGTCACCACGCCCCCCACCGTGGTCACCACCAGTTGCTGGACAAAGCCGTCAATGGGACTGCGCAGGGTCTGCAGTTCGCGCCGCTGGCGGGCCTTGATCAGCTCCTGCTGCGAGGCGCCCTGTTTGCGTGCGGCCTCGGAAATATCGGTGTTCGCCCTGGACTGGAACTCGGCCAGCGCCTGTGCCTTCTGCTGGACGGCGGCGTTGAGGCCCGCATTCGACTCCTGGAGTCGGTTGCCCTGCACGGCCAACTCCTTTTGCAGGTTGATGAGTTCCAGCCGGGTCTCTATCACGCCGGTCTCGGCGATGTGGCCTGTACGGGCCAGGTCCTCGCGCATTTCATGCTTTCTCTGGATCAGCGGCAGGCTCAGCCGCAATTGAGTGAGGCTGGCTTCAATGCCGTCGCAGTCGGCCCGCTTGCGCGCAATCTCTGCATCCAGCGCGGCCATGCGGGAGCGTTGCTCCATCAGGCGGCTTTGCAGGATGGACTGCTGGGTGGCCTGGATTTCGGCGGGCATGCCTTCCGGCGGGTTGAACATACCCCGTCCCGCCAGCAGAGATGACGCGCGCAAGGCGTCGCCCTGGGCTTCCCAGGCATCACGCTGCAGCCGGTCGCTGTCGGCCGAGGTACTCGTCGGATCCAGCTCCAGCAACACATCGCCGGCCTTGACCATCTGGCCATCCCGCACGTTGATGCTCCGCACCACGCCCGACTCCAGCGGCTGGATGACTTTGCTTTTACCGGAAGGAATGGTCCGGCCCTGCGCGCTCACGACAATATCGATCTTGGCCAGGCAGGCGTAAACGAAGGCGATGCCGGTCATCGCACAAATGGCGATGGTGACCATCCGCGCGACCCGGGCCGGTGGGCGCTGCGCTATCGCCATCGCTTCGGTCGTGAAAGGGTTGGCTTGCGCGGGGCCCAGGCTGGCCTTCACAGCGTCTGGCGCAGCACTTGGCTTGCTATTCATGCGGCCTCCGGCATCTGGTGACTCTTGTACAGCGCGGCATAGCGGCCCCGCGCGGCCAGCAGGCTGTGATGGCCCCCCTGTTCGATCAGGCGGCCCTTCTCGATCACCAGAATTTGCGTGGCGAGCCTGAGTGTCGAGAGCCTGTGCGCCACGATGAAGACGGTCCTGCCCGCACAAATTTGCTCCATGTGGTCATGAAAGACCCGCTCGCTTTCATAGTCAAGCGCGGCCGTGGCTTCATCCAGCAACAGGATTTTCGGATTCGTCGCCAGGGCCCGGGCGATTGCAAGGCGGGCTTTCTGGCCGCCGCTGAGCCGCCCTCCGCGCTCACCGATGATGGTGTCGTAGCCGTCCGGCAAATCGAGAATGAAGTCATGCGCCCCCGCAAGGCGCGCGCACTCCATCACGGCCTCGGCCTCAATGCCGGGGTTGCCGAAGGTAATGTTGTCTTTCACGGAACGGTTGAAGAGCTGCGTGTCCTGGCCGACCACGCCAATCTGCCGCCGCAGCCAGGAGGTATCCACCAGGCCCAGGTCCATGCCGTCGATCAGCACCCGTCCTCTTTCGGGTGAGTACAGGCGCTGGATCAGCCGCATCAAGGTGGTCTTGCCGGAACCGGACACCCCCGTGATGCCGATGATGTCGCCCGGATTGACCTCAAAACTCAGCTCGCTGAGCACCTCGGGCAGTTTGGCGCCGTAGCGAAACCCGACATGCTCAAAGCGCACCCGCCCCTTGAGGTCCGGCGGCGTGATGCGCCCCGGCCGGAAGGCCGGTTCGGCCGGTGCATCCATGATGTCGCCCAGCCGCTTGACGCTGACTTTCATTTGCGTGAATTCCTGCCAGAGCGAAGCCAGTTTCAAAATGGGAGCGTTGACCCGGGCGGCGAGCATGTTGAAGGCAATCAGGCCACCCACGGTCAAGCTGTTGTCTATGACCTCCGTGGCGCCGTAAAACAGCAAAATGACGTTAACCGCCTTGCTGACCAGGCTGGTGAACTGGTTGGTTGCGTTGGCCAGATGGCCGGACTTGAAGGAGGCATTCACATAGTCGGCCAGCCTGCGGTCCCACTCGCGTTGCCACTGGGGCTCCACCGCGTGGCTTTTAAGGGTTTCCATCGAGGTGACGGTCTCCACCAGAAAGGTCTGGTTCTCCGCGCCGAGCGCGAATTTGTCTTCCAGCCCTTTGCGCAGCAGCGGGGTGATGAGCCAGGAGGCGCCGAACAGCACCGGCAGCGCGGCCAGCACGATGAAGGTCAGGCTGGGGCTGTAGTAAAACATCACCGCCAGAAAGACCAGTGCGAAGAACAGGTCCAGCCAGCTCGTCAGCGCCTGGCCGGTCATGAACGTGCGGGCGTTCTCCAGCTCACGTACGCGCGCCACCGTGTCACCGCTGCGGCGGGTCTCAAAATACTGCAGCGGCAAATGCATCAGGTGGCGAAACAGCTTGCTGCCGAGTTCCACGTCGATGCGGTTGGTGGTGTGGCTGAACAGGTAGTGGCGCATGCCGCCCAGCACAATCTCGAACACACTGACCAATGCCAGCCCAAGGACTACGACGCTCAGCGTCGCCAGGCTGCGGTGCGCGAGCACCTTGTCAATCACGACCTGAAAAATCAGAGGCGTCAGCAGTGCGAAGATCTGCACAAAAAACGAGGCCAGCAGGATTTCACCCATCAGCCTTTTGTATTTCTGCAGCGCGCCCCAAAACCAACCCAGTCCGAAGGCCGGGGGCTTTCCTCCGTTTTGCGCGGCCTGGGTGGCGGCGCTCGGTTGACGCGCATGAACCCAGTGCCCGGCCCAAAGGCTTTCAAACTCCGCCGCCGAAACCCTGACGGGGTGGTCGGCGCCGGGATATTGCAGCGTCAGGGTGCTGTCCTCGACCTGGCCTATCAATATCAACTCTCCCTTTTTGGTGAAAGACAGGATGGGTAAGGCGGCTTTGCGCAGGTTCGCCAGCGTTCCGGACTCGACCTTGGTGTCAAAGCCCAGCTGCTGCAAGGCCTGCACCGCCTTGCCCGGCGTCAAGGCCTGGCCCGCCTCGGAAAATTCCGCAATGGCCTGCCGCGTGTCCAGCGCCATGCCGTGCAGCCTCGCATAGAGCTTGAGCAAAAGAATGTCGGCGTGCAGCAGCTGCTGCGCCGGGGTTTTTGGCGTTGCCGGCCGCTGCGGGCCAGCCGCGGGTTTTACAGATTTCACGATTCGCTCCCGAAGATTGCTTTAGGTTTTTTGACAGGCCGCGCGTAGCGTGGCCGAATGAGGACAGGTCAGGTCAGCGTCATGCCAAAGCCTTGTCGTTGAGCGCGGCATGCTGCGCCGCCGCGCCGGTGTCCTGCTTGCCGGCGGCCAGGGCCAGCAAGGCCGGGTGGTCCAGTTCCGCCGAGGTGGGGGTTTCCCAATGCCCGCTGCTGCCGGCCTGCGCCCAATTGACAAATGCCAGCGGCTCGGCAGTGGCATCGCCAGTGTTGCAGTGCTGGTTGAAGACCAAGGCCATGCGCATCAAGAGCGCTTCTTCGGCCATCGCCGCCACATCCTGGCCCGACTGGTAGGCCAGCATCACGTCCGCCGCCTGGCCGGTGCTGCCGTCGTCGCGTGTGAAATGCGTGGTCCCCGTCACCACCGCCTCGGTGTTCATCCCGCTCGCCTGCCCGTTGGACGTCAACTCAATGCTCTGGATGTTCAGCTGCTCCAGCGTGCGGTATTCGCCCTGCTGCGTCTGGCCGTCCGCGTTTTTGTCCTCCCACACCCCGAACTGGCCCCAACGCTCATCACCTTTGTCCAGTTGCTGGTTGTGGTTCGTGTCGAAAGCGGCCAGGCCTTGCAGGTCGGTTGTGGCGCCCGGGACATACTGCGCGAAGGAAAATTCCGAGGCGTCCGAAATCTGCTGGTCCCCGTTCAGGTCGATGCCCAATACGCCGCTTCCGGCGGCCGCCCAGGCCAGTTTGTCCGCCACCCCGTCGTGGTCAACATCGAAGCGCACCTTGGAATCGCGCACCTCGGTGTACTTGATGCCCTGTCCATCCAGGTTGAGCACGATGGGCAAGGCATACCCAGTGTGTTCGTTGTAAATCGAGGTGGTGAACTCGTAGGTATTCCTCGCGGAATTCCATTGATAGCCCGTCACACCATAGTGGAAAACGTTTTGCAGTCCGTGGTCGTCGGTGAGTATCCAGCTTGTCGTGAATGCGCTGAACACGCCGTAATACGCCCAGGAAAAATCAAACACCATCTGCCTGACGTTGGTGTCCAACACCACAGAAGCGCCGGAACTTGGCATGTCCAGCCACTGCCAATCGTAGGGATTCTGATAGGACCCTCCCGCGTAGGTGATGGTGATCGCGTTGGGGTCGCCATCGTCAACCGGTGTGTAGTAATAATTGGTGAGAAACCAGCCCTCTGCTGGGCTTGCACCCCGATACCACGCGGAGCCCTGAGAGGCGCTCGTCACGAGGGTCGGGTACAGGTTCGGCGGCCGGTAAACGTCCACATAGGCCGTCCCCCAAGTCTGGCCGCCGTGCGAGTCATCGACAAGATAATCAAAGGAGGCCAGCCCGGCGAAACCCGCCTCAACATCAAAACGAACGGCGCCGTTCGAGATCCAGGCGTTGCCGTGCGCATGGTTTCGTACCGCGGAGACCGTGAGCGCGTCCTGGTCGGCATCTTTGTCATTGCCGGTCAACTGGCCAAAGCCCACGGTCATCTGGCTCCCGCTGTAGGTCGCAAACTGGTCATCCACGGCAACAGGGATGTCGTTCACCGCAGCCACCGTGAAGGCGGCCGTGACCGTGGGGGACAGCAGGCCGGCAAGATCCCGCACCTGGTAGGTAAATGATGCCGCGCCGTTGTAATTGGCCGTGGGCGTAAAGACAATCCGCCCATCGCCGGCCAGCTGCACGGTGCCGTGGCTCGGACTGCCCAGCACCACGCTCAAATCGGCGGAGGCATTGTCCACGTCGCCGTCATTGGCCAGCAACGTAGCCTGGCTGATCGAGAAGACCGCATCTTCGCTGGCGCCGCTGAGCGTTTCGCCTTGGGCATACGGCGCATCATTGACGGCCGCCAGCGTGAGGTTAACGCCCGCCTTGGACTCCAGGCCGGCCGGATCGCGCACCCAGTAAGAAAAACTCGCCGGCCCCGCGTAGTCGGCCGCCGGGGTAAACCGCACCTGCCCCGACGCATCCATTGATACCGCGCCATGGCTCGCTTCGCCCACTCGCCCAATCACCAGCTCAGCCCTTGTGTTGTCCACATCCGAGTCGTTGGCCAGCAGCGCGGCCTGCGTAAATACCAGCCCCTGGTCTTCCGTCCCCTGCATCCGCTCGCCCAAGGCGACAGGCGCATCGTTCACCGCGCTGAGGACAATGGTGGCCTCGGCGCTTGCCAGGCCACCCGCCGCGTCGCTGACGGTATAACCGAAGCGCGCCGTGCCCGCATAGTCGGCGTCGGGCACGAAGCGGATGGCCCCGTCCGCCTGCAGCTGCACCGTGCCATGCTGCGCATTGCCGACCGCGACGATGCGCAGATCGGCGTGGGCATTGTCAACGTCAATCTCATTTTGCAGGAGTGCTGCCTGTGAAATCAGCAAGCCCTGGTCCTCCACGCCGGCAATCGTTTCGTTCACCCCGACGGGCGCATCATTGACCGCGCGCAAGCTCAGCGTGGCAAGCGCCTGCCGGCTACCCCCGCGCCCGTCGCTTGCGGTATACACAAAACTGGCCGGCCCGTAGTAATCCGCCGTAGGGGTGAACACAATCTCGCCGCCGACAAGCGCCACCGTTCCGCCAGAGGCTTGCCCCACCGACGCAACCGTCAGCGTATCCCCATCGACATCAGAGTCATTCGCCAGCAGCACAGCCGGCGCCCAGCGGATCACGGTGTCTTCCTGGCCGTCCGGCAAGGCATCGGCTTGCACCACAGGCGCATCATTGACTTCCGCCAGGCGCAACACCACCGTGCCGGTGCTTTGACCACCTGCCCCATCGCTCACCATGTACGTAAAACCCGCCGTGCCAAAATAATTGGCCTCGGGCGTGAACACCACGCGCTGAACTCCGCCCAAGCCCGTAACCAACATCACGCTGCCATGCTGCGCGCCAAAGGCCGAAACAATGGAAAGGTCGGTATGGAGGTTGTCCACGTCACTGTCATTGGCCAGCAGGTCGGACACGGCAAAACTCAAGGCCACGTCTTCATCGCCATCGGTCAATTCATCGGCGACCACAGGCGCGTCATTGACCGGCACAAGCGTCAGGTTGACCGTGGCCGGCACTTCCAGCCCGGCAAGGTCGGCGACCCAGTACCTGAAGCTCGCCGCCCCGAAATAGTCATGCTCCGGCACAAACTGCACGCTGCCGTCCGCCTGCAGGCTGACGGTGCCATGGAGCGCATCCGATACGCGGCTGATGTGCAACACATCGGCATTGCTCGCCACATCCACATCGCCGTCGTTGGCCAGCAACCCCGCCGCGGTGAAGCGCAAGGTGGTGTCTTCATCCCCGCTGGCGGTCTCGCCCAGGGCTACCGGGGCGTCGTTCACGGCCGCCAGGTTCAGTACGGCTGTCGCCGTGGCCACGCCGCCCGCGCCATCGCTTACCGTATACGTAAAACTCGCCAGGCCGTTGAAGTCGGCCTCCGGCACAAAGCGGATCTGTCCGTCGGGCAGCAAGGCCACACTGCCATGCTGCGCATTGCTGACGGCGCTGATCGTCAGGACCTGCCCATCGGTGGCCGTATCCACATCGCTGTCGTTGGCCAACAGGTCCGCCGGGTTGATGGTCAGGATGGTGTCTTCGTTGCTGCGCAGCTCCTCGCCTGTTGGAACCGGCAGGTCATTGACAGCTGCCACCGTGATGCTGACGCTCGCCTGGGCTTCCAGGCCCGCTGCGTCGGCCGCCCAGTAACTGAAACCGGCCGGGCCGTGGTAGTCCTGGTCGGGCAGAAAGCGCACGCTGCCGTCGCTGTCCAGCCAGGCCTGGCCGTGCTGCGCCAAGCCTACGCGGCTGATGTGCAGCGTGTCGCCATCGGTCGTGGTGTCCACGTCCGAGTCGTTGGCCAGCAGTTGGGCCTGGGTGAAAAGCAGGCCGGCGTCTTCCAGGCTGGTCAGGGCTTCGCCTTGCGCCACGGGCGCGTCCTTAACGGCCGCGATGGCGATATGCTCGGTCGCCGTGCTGGTGGCGCCCTGCGGGTCCTGCACGGTGTAGCTGAAGCGGGCCGAGCCGTGGTAGTTGGCGTCTGGCGTGAATTCGATATGGGCTTCATCGCCATTCTGGGCGGCGACCAGCCGCACCGTGCCATGCGTAGCGCCCTGTACCGAGACAACCACGAGGCTGGCATGCGGGTCGTCCACGTCGCTATCATTGGCCAGCAGGCTGGCCACGGGAATCAGCAGGCGCTCATCTTCGAGCGATGTGGTGGACTCATCGGCCAGCAGGGGGGCGTCATTGACGGGTTGCACCGTCAGGAACACCGAGGCCTGGGCAGTGCCGCCGGCTTCCCCTGTGCCGTCGCTGACCGTATAACTGAAGCTCGCCGGCCCGAAGTAGTCGGCATCGGGCGTGAAAGAAATGGCCTGGCCGTCATCACTGAGTCGCACCGTGCCGTGCTGGGCATGGCCCACTGCGACGATGGACAGCTGCTGGCCGTCGGTGGTCGAATCCACATCGCTGTCATTGGCCAGCAGGTCTGCTGTGCTGAACCACACGACATGGTCTTCATCAAACGCCGCCGCATCGTCTTGCGTCACCGGTACGTCGTTGACTGCCTGTACGTCCAGCGTCGCCCATCCGCTGGTTTGCAAACCAAAATCGTCACTCACGGTGTACCCGAAACCCGCCTCCCCATGAAAGTTGGCATCGGGAATAAACACCACTTCCGTGAACGCGACGCCCGACGCATCGACCGAGCTGCGCAGGCTGACCTGCCCATGGTGGGGACTTCCCACCGCCACGATGTGCAGCCCGGAATCGTTCAGGGTGCTGTCGTTGTCCAGCAAAAGGGCCTCGTTCAGACGCAGGCCGATGTCTTCGATGCCGCTGATGCGTTCGCCGGTGATCGTCGGGTAGTCCAGCACCACATCGGGTGTAGCGGACATGGCAACCGTAATTGGCGCACTGGAGACCGCGGCGCTGACCAAGGCTTGTGAGGCGGCGCCCGAAGCTGCCGTCGCATCCGCCGCGGCGCCGCTCGAAGCTACCCCCTCGGTATTGGTCCATGACGTGACCAGCCGGGCTGTCAGCGAAGGCATGGCCTCCACCGCCGCCGGGGCGATCTGGAAACTACCCAGATCGACTTGCCTGAAACTCACGGAGAGCGCGGCGTTGATGGGTTCGGACCCGACCGCAGCGCTCAGAATTGACTCGCTTGTAGAGAATGTAGGGGATGAAACAACGCTGTATATTCCCGGCGCTGCCAGCGGCTCGGCCACCACCTCGCCCGCCTGCTGCGCGCTGGCAAGCTGGGGCCATTGCACGACCGCAGCCCCGCTGGCCAGCGCCACCAGCGGCGCGCCCAGGCCACCTAGAACCCCGCTGTCCGCGCTGCTGATCCGGTCCAGCATCACCTGGCGCATCTCTTGCGCCGCTGAAACCGCGCCCACCGGCACAAAGGCCCTGGGGGCAGGGGCTGCAGCAATCGTGCGGGCGGGCGGCGCACTGCGAATGCGCGCATCACCTTCTTCAATCTGTGCATCCTCTGGGCCCGTAGCGCCGGCTGGCGCGTCGCCTGCAGCGTCTGGCTGCGGGTCGGACTGCAAGCGCTCGTCGTCCACGCTCACCACACTGGGGGCCACAGCAGCCACCCGCAGCACCTCGCCCGCGCTCGCCACACTGGTCACGCTGGTCTGCGTGGGGGCATCGGCCACATTGCCGCCGCCATGGCGGTGTGCCTCCTGCTCAGCCGTACCTTCCCAGTCACCCGTGCGCTTGGCATCCTGCTCATACCATTGCTCACGCGCGCCCACCCAGCGGGCGCCGCCGGAGTCGCTGACCAGCACTTTGCCTTGATAACCCTCATGCTCCAGGACCACGCCGGCATCAAGCGTGAGCAGGGTGCCTTCGGCGGTGACCTGCTGAATCTGGGTCATCCTGATGCCGTCCGTGGCCGCCTGCAGTGTCAGCGCGGTCATGGCGCTTTGCTGTCCGTTGGCGTAATTCACGGCGCCGCTGCGCAGGTCGATGGAGACAATGCCCATCTGCGCCAAGCTCCTGCTTTCGCCGGTCTCCATCATCGCGTTTTGGTTCCCATCGAGCCAATACCGCACCAGCGCAAATGCCGGGTCCCGGCTGTCAAGGACCTGATCTTCGTTGCCGTCCAGCCATTGGGCATTGTTGCGCTGCAGGTCGGCCATCTGGCTGGCCTGGGCCGCTTCGGTCGTGGGGTTGCCGTCAGTGCTGCGGTTACCGCCCAGGTTCAGGATGTCGCGGGTTTCAATCGTTCCGTCGCCCAGCATGTCCAGCACCAGCAGGCCTTGCGCCCCGCCCAAGCGGTCATTCGCGGCCAGCCACTGGCTTTGCTCCAGGTAGCCGTCTGCGTCGGCATTGCGCAGCACGGCGGTCAAAGTGGTTTGCAGGGCCTGCTGGCTATGCACCACCAGCGCCCCGAAGTGCTGGGTTGTGAAGTCGGCGCTTTCCACCGCATTGCCTTGCAACGCCCAGGCTTGCCCGCCGGGGGCGTTGTCGCCGGCCTGGCCCGCGAACAGGCCCCGCTCGATTTGTGCCTGCTTGAGAGCGAACGCGGCCGTGGCAGCTTGCCAGACGGCCACGTCGGCGGCGTTGTTGCCGATGGCATAGCCGGAGTTGTGGTCGCCACTGGCATAGTAGGTTTGCACGGTGGTGAGCAGGGGGCCTTGGCCGGCGCTTTGGTCGCCATTGCTTTCTCCAGGGCCGTAAGGCAGTCTGGCTTCTGCCTCAGACACGGCGTCCTGCAGCTGTTTCAGCTCCTGTGTCTGCTGCAGCCAGTGCTGCTGCTGGGTCTCTATCTGCCAGGCGGGGGCCAGGCCGCCGCTATTGATCAGGATGCCCAGCACGCGCCCGCCCAGGGTGGCGCCGTTCATGCGCTCGTGTATGAGCTGGCCGTCCGGCGTGTGCACCTCTATCCAGGCCTGGCCGTTACTGAAGCCGACGCGGGGGATCAGGTAGGGGTTGATCGCGACATCGTCGGCGGTGCCGGCCTGGCGTGCATTGATGTTTTGCACATAGGCGTTCAGCATGTCCTGAATCTGGCCGGCTATCGTCAACGCGGTATCCGCGCCGCTGCTCTGGTTGGCGTCTATGTGCAGTTGTGTGCTGCCGTCGGCGTTCCAGCGGTAGCTGACGATGCCTTCAGGTGGCGGCGGCGGGTCGTCGTCTCCGAACAAGTCACCGCCAAAAATAGACAGCACCGCCGCCGCAGCCTGGCCCCAGCCGGGGATGAAGGCCAGCACGGAGGTGACGATGGACAGGGGGTCGCCGCTGTCCAGCGCCATGACCAACCCGATGCCGGGGATGACATTGCCGGCGGCGCCTTCGGCCAGTCCCAAGGCGCTGGCAATGTTGTTGCTGACGGCGCCGTTAAACACGGCATTGCCCAGCGCTATGCCGTTGCTGAGGATGCCGCCGACATTGCCGGATTCCAGGGCTGAGAGCAAGCCCAAGCCCGCGCCCACTCCACTGAGGCTTCCCAGCCCCGTGCTGGCGCCGAGCTGGCCGCCGTTCATGGCGTTGATCTGGTTGTAGATGCCCACCAGCGTGCTGGCGTGGCCGATGTCGCTTTGCTGGTCCCAGTTCCGCAGGCCGATGATGGTGTTGATCAGGCCCAGTGTGGCGGCGGCTTGCAGCTGGGCCGCAGTGGCTGCGGCTTCAATCGCGCCTTGACTGTTTTGTGCGGCAATTTCGTCTTGTCGGAAGTCGGCTTGTGCGTCGGTGGCTGTTTGCGCTTGCTGATTGGGCGGCAGGTCGGGGCCACGTGGACCGGCATCGGTGGCGGTGGGGGTGGGGGTGATGCCGGCGTGCTGCCCTGCATCGGCATATTGAATGCCCGGATCATCCGGTGGCTGAATGCCCGGATCGTCCGGTGGCGCAGGAGGATTGCGAAACGCATCGAGCAGTGCCTTCTCGAAGTCACTGAGCGGATGTTGTTCCTCCGCCCATTGCGCAAGGGTCTGAACAATTTCACCCGTACCCGGCTCGATCCAGCCAAATCCAGTCTGAAATACGGCGCGGACAACGGTGCTGGTGCCGTCGGGCTGTGCGGGCGTAATATCCCGCGCCTGACCTTGAACAAGCGTGGTGTTGTACGCCGGGTCATTGGGATGGTTGGGATCGGCTATGACTTGTACCTGGGTCCTTGCCGTGGCCTGGCCGGCCTTGTTGTACAGCGTGACGCTGTAGACCATTTCGTTGGGTCCATAACCTGCGACTGGGCGAGTGGCCGTGAGATTGCCATCAACTCCGAGCTCCAACCGCCCACCTTGACCAGCATTGATGACTTTGCCATCGGGCAAAGTGGCACTGGCGCCGTCGCGGCTTAGGTAAATAGCGCCGGTCGTCGTGTGGTTGCCCGGAGGTGTATCGACCGGGGCGGTACCGGACGGCGGCGACGCCGGACCGGGGCCGAGTACCCAGGCTGTGGTCGTACCCATTGGGATGCCCAGATCGGTGTAGATGGTTTGTTCTTCCCAGTGACCGATGGGGGGCGAAGAAGAGGGGCCTGTGGCAACGCTTAAATTGTTATTAGTCGTGTTGATATTGCCTTCGTAGGCACTGGCCTCAGCTCGACCACGGTTACCCGTGCCCAGGGCAGCTTGCGCTGCCGCGTCATCGCCGTCGCTCCACGCTTTCACAAAATCCTTGCCTGCCTGGGTCTTGAGCCAACCAGGGCTTTGATAAATCTTTGACGCAACCGCCGCAAATTCGCCAGGCTCCAGAGTTTGAAGATCATCAACGCCAAGCGTATTTGCAAGCCTCGGCACCACATCGCGCACGATGTAGGCCGCACTCAGCTTGTCGGCCTCGGCCGGGGTGACGCTAAACCCGCCTTCTTCCCCTTTGCCAAATACCGCCTTGGCCTGGTCTTTGAGGCCCTGATTAAGCAGGGAGGCGGATTGACTGAGTTTGTCCAGGGGTAAGTCGTTGTATTTGCTCTCTGGCAAACCTGCATCGCGTAACAAGTCCTTGATCTGGTTTTCTGGCAGCACCGTCCACTGCCCACCGGTGCCTTTGACAACAAAGGTCAGTCCGTTTCCGACGGTCGGCACGCCATCAGCATTGCTGTAGATATTGGCGCGGTAGCCCTCAACATTGTCTTGTTTCAGCAGGTTGACGGCAGTCATCACATTGGCCGAACCCAGGCCTGTGCCCGCACCGCCTGTCAGATCCATCTCGGGGATGTAGAGGGACTCGTTGGGGCGGAGGGCACCTATGAGTTTTGAATCTTTCCCGCCCCAATATTCCTTCTCATTGCCTGGGGTAAAGCTCGCAACACCAGGGCCAGTACTGGTCTGGGAGCCATAGAACATCATTTGCTTGTTTTCGTCATAGCCATAAAAAATGGCCACGTGCTGGCTGGTGTTGCCATTGACGCCCTTGAACAACAAGATGTCACCGGGTTGCAAGTCCGCCTCACGCGAGAACACGTCCTCTGCTTTAAAGCTGGTGAAGTTGTCGGTGGCCGTCTTTGTCAGGTTGTCACCACTGAACAAAGTCTGGGTGGTGAACCCTGCCGCACTTGAATCAGGCAAGTAGTAGCCTGCATTGCGCAGGGCGTTGTAGACCAGGACAGAGCAATCCACTTCGCGGAAGCCGTTGTGGTCGGTATCTACGCCTGTCCGCCCTTTTTGCCCGTACTCGTATTGCGCATCGGGGTTTTTAACGGCAGCGGCCGAAGTCCCCCCTTTGCTGCCTGTGCCAAGCCCGTATTGGGTAAACGCTGCGCCCAGAATATTGCTGGCCATATTTATTTCCGTACGATCTGTAATTTGCAAATCTTGGAGGCATCAGTTAAACCATCCAATTTCTCCCGCAAACCCGTTTTGTAGGCACGAGTAATTTCAGCATCGTCTTTTTTTGAGGGCATCCGAGCTATCTGATGCCTCAGGGAGCTGACCCCAAAGGCAAAAGGACTTGCATCAAATCCCTGAGGCATTTGTTTACGATCAACCACCTTGTTTTGGTCATTCAACGTAACGTCGATCAAGAACGGTTTTCCGTTTTCAGCTGCAGAAAATTTATCCTCTCTAAGGCCTGGACGGGGTGTTGCAATAAGGCGGCCTACCGTCGTAAATTGATATCGCACAGTAGTTTTGTTTGTCGCAGTCGTCAACGACACCATCTTCGCAAACGGACATAGATTCCAATTACTTATATCTTTGTCCTTTTGTTCAGTTTTCAGTTTTTCCCACTCCTCCATACTCATCCCCATGATCGGACCGTTGTAATTTTTCCAGCCGTCTGGATCTTGCGTTTGACCAATGTCTCCATTCATATATCGCTGTAAAAAGGTATCCGCAGTGGCCAGAATCTTTTTACGCGAGGCCGCCTGCGCTGGGTCGCTGGCATCCAGTGCTTTGAGCGTCTGGTTGATCTCTGGCGCGCGGGTGATTTTGATTCGGTCTTTGGACGGTCTGAAGCTGTCGTCCGAGCAATCGCAGGACGCTGGTTTTTTTGCGACCGCGACGCCGCAAAAGAGAGCGCCCGTCAACAAAGCCGCCAATCCGTTCCAACGACTGAGAGAAATGGGCTGTCGATTCTCAAATACGGGTCGCAACAACATCCCACGAGCAAACGCGGGCTCCAAGAGCCGCAACAACACAAAGAGCCCAAAGATCGTGACAAAAAAAATTAGGGCTCGTAATGCGAAGGACTTGCGCTTGATCTTTCGGCCACTATTGCTTTCAGATGGAGTGGAGCCATTGAAATGCACTTCCGGTATCTGAGGGGCAGGCGCACCGACTTCACTGGAAATGGAAGAGCCGTTGATATTGTTGAAAGGTGTTGTCATGAAGCGTCGCCTAGCGGCGAAGAGCGCGAACCTGGCCGGCGACGCGAGTGGATTTTCTATAGAGGAATTGACGGGCGCGGCGATCCAATGTGAAAGATTGACGCGCACGAACTGGGGCTTGAGGAGCGATTTTGAGAGGAAGAATTTCAGGGCGGTTTTTTGAATAGCCCGAAAGATATTCGAGTTCATCACGCACGCGCGGCGCAAATGTCCGCAGGCGGAAAATGTTTGTCGGGTTTATCTCCATCGTATCGCGGCCCAGTCGATACGGGAGGCCCTTCCACCTTCGGTAGTTGCAAGGTCACGATCACAGCCCTTCGTAAGATGTCCCTGTAATCTCAGTGAAGTAATAAGCGCCCTTGTCATTCTTGTTCAAGCGAAGCAACACATACCTCTCTCCTTCGTAATACTGAGCCTTGATCAGGAACTCTGGCGTCCCATCGTTATCAATATCCGCCGTCCAAACCTTGCCGGGCTGATAGCTCTCAACGTCTGGTGGCATGGTCACTGGAATGAACGACACCGTTCCGTTGTCACTCGTCATCACAAGCGACCAGTGATCAAGTACGTTGCATCCTGTTGCGGCCAACCAGTGCGAATTTTGTTGGTCGTTCGGCGATAGTTTTACTTTCATCGGCAACAGCGCGACGTCGAGCATGACGCCCTCTGAGTATCCGCACTGCTCAACACCTTTGGCGCTGAACTTATTCACCCAGGCAAGCAACCACGGTAGCTCCCGCATTTTTCCGGCGCGGTTTTCATCTGTCACGCTAATCCAACCCTCATGCTCTTTCAGATACAGATCCAAAGGAGTTTCTAAACCCATCAACCCAATGACGGGCTCAGATTTGGACGTGCGGAATTGATTAAGAGAAGTTCGGTCTGTCTTTTGCCCCAGAAATAGGCACGCATAGTTCACATACGCGAGGCGCTCGCCAAGCCATTGGTAAGGCGTATCGAAGGTGCGGTCTTCCGCCTGCAAATCGCTGCTCACAATCCACCAAGTTCTCTGCGTCAATTCTTTGGGTAGCGAAATATCGCTAGCCTCCGAAAGTAGCCTCTCGCCATCCTCAGGCTCCGGGCCCTCGTTGCGGATGTGCTCTCTAAAGTCGGGCTGCAAACATAGATCCGAGGCGTCGATGAATACCTGCCCGGCGTGCTTGAAGCCGATGAATACCTTCTGCTCAGGGATGTCTGTCAGCTGCAGATGCCAGGGTTGCTCAATCGCAACGAATCCGGGAGAGTCCATTTGAACCACAGGCACGGGTGGCACCTTCATTTCCCTGAAGTGTTGAAGCCCCGCTACACAAGCCAGCCCGACACACACCACTATCAACAGGACGATGCCGCTTTGACGGGAAGAACTGCGTCCGCAGGGTATGTCACGAGGGGGTTCAATCTGATGGTTCACAAACAGCTCCGGGGAATGCGTTAGCGGACGGACTGTAGACAGATGACGAGAAAGAGGCCAATAGCGTTTTGACATCTGCACATACCTATCTCTCATAGAGCGAATGAACACTGATCAGGTACGGCTGCTTGCAGATAAACTCCCACAAACAAAAGGGAGGATCGTTTTATGAACACCAAAGCAGCACATCAACGTGCAGGCTATTTCTCAGCCACCTGCGTACTGGCCGCCGTACTCCAGCTCAGCAGCCTGCCGGCATTTGCCCAGGCGGCCGCCCCGGCCAATGCCCAGATCACTTCGCGCCTGGACCAGGTCACCAAGATGCTCGCCGGCGCCGCGTCGCGAGATGCCAATGCGGTGTGGGACGCGAAAACGGAGATCGAAGAGCTGCCCTACCCGGCTCGCGGCGACCGCAAGCTCGCGCGGCGGCTGAACACCACGGCGCTGGAAAAGTTCAAGGCTGACCAGATGGCCGATTCGGCGGCTGATTTTGAAAAAGCACGGCGGGCCGATCCGTCGGACCAGGAGATCGCCAACAACTACGGCTACATGCTGTACCGCGCAGGCAAGCTCACCGAAGCGGAGGCGCAGTTGCGCTACACGCTGGCGCTGGCGCCGGCACGGGCCGCCGCCTGGGCCAACCTGGCGGAAGTGTTTGGGGCGCAGGGGCAGGTTCAGCGTTCGGCGGATGCCTTTGTGGTGTCGCATCGCTTTTCACGCAACCCGGACACGACGCGCCAATACATTGAAAAGTTTGCCGCATCCACGACGGATTCCGCCGGACTGAAACAAGGCGCGGCGCAGGCGCTTTCACGTTTGTTTCCCGCTGCGGGTGCCAATGGCACGGCTGCTGCTGCCACGCAGCCGCTGGCGGGCACGGCGGCTGAGCGCAACGCGGCTGTGCAGACTGAAATGGCCACGACTGCGGCGGCATCCACTGCCGCTCCTGTTAACCGTACGCCGCCGGCCGCCGCGACTGCCGATGCGGCCAAGGCAGCGCCGGTGTCGCTGGCGGATCCTTTTGCGCGGCTGCTGTCGCAGCTGCCGAATCCTGAGGTCGCGGCGCTGTTCCAGGCCGTGCCCAAAGGCGCGGCCGGCCCGCGTGACGAGCTGCAGCGACTGGCCAAAGGCGGCAATGCGCGCGCCCAGCATGCGGTGGGGATGATTTACACCCAGGGCCGGGGTACGGAGGTGAACCATGAGCTTGCCAACATCTGGTACCGCAAGTCGGCGGAGGCGGGTTTTGTGCTGGCGCAGGCCAGCCTGGCGTGGAACCAGGCCCATGGCATTGGCATGGCTGCCGACCCGGCGCTGGCCTTTGAAAACTACCGGCGCGCGGCCGAGCAGGGCCACCCTTATGCGATGAACAACGTGGCGGTGATGTATTACCGGGGCCAGGGCACGCGGCCAGACGTGAAGGCCTCGTTTGACTGGTTTATGCGGGCTGCGGAAGCAGGCCTGGCACGGGGTGCGCACAACGTGGCTTCGCAGCTGGAAAACGGCAACGGCCAGCCCGCGGACCCGCGCAAGGCCTTTGCCTATTACCTGTCGGCCGGGACGTCGGGCTTTGCGCAGTCGCAGTACAAGGTAGGCCACGCCTATGAATACGGATGGGGCGGTACACAAGACAAGGCTGCTGCTGCCGAGTGGTACAAAAAAGCGGCGCTGCAGGGCCTGGAGCCGGCTAAAGACGCCTTGAAGCGGCTGGGTGTGACTGACTTTTAAAGTACCGCCCTCCCCCAAAGCAAAAAGCCCTGTCACCAGGGCTTTTTTCATTCATACATATATATAGCGCCTACACCCCCCAGACCACCTCATGACCCGACTTGAGGTTGCGCTGGAGCATATCGATGAAGGGCACGGCGCGCTGTCGCAGACCCAGGCCGTCGCCGGGAACGACGCCATCTTCGGCATTGGCGTCGTGGGCTTCCTCATGCGCGATGGCGGCCTGCAGCGCGGCGATGGCGGCGGGCATCTGCTCGGGCAGGATGATGCCTTTGGGGGCGGGGTCTTTGCCGATGATTTCGAGGACCTTGCGGCCGTTGGCTTCGAGCATGATCACATCGCCGGCGTCTTTGGATTTGAATTTGTAAAGCATGGATAAGCTCCTCAAGTTGGACAGACAGGCCATTATGGAAAGTTTTTGAATCTGTGTATGTAGGCAGGTTTCACTTCCTGGGGCCGTGGGGCTTTGCAGACTCGGGTACGGGGCGGGCCGCGCGGCTCAAGCAAAATAGCGGCCTATGTTCAATATCGCCACTGTCCCCAAGTCGGCCCGCCAGGCGCTCAGCCAGGACGGCCTGAGCCTGCTGAACCCGGCCGAGCTGACGGCCACGCTGGAACTGGGCGCGGCCTGGGCGCCGGCCTGGAATGCGCTGACGGCTTCCTGGGACCGGCTGCCGCCGGACGCCCACCTGAAGGACGGCGGGCATTACCGCAAGCGCCGGCATTCGTGTTTTGTACAGGAGCTGGCCGCAGGCACGCTGGTGCAGACACCGCACCGCGCGCACTGGCAGCCGACGGATTACAACGCGCTGCACGGCGGCTTTGAGCGCTGGTTTGAGCCTGTGGAGCCTGCCGTGGCGGGCGCCCCGGCGTGGACGGACCTGATAGCCGGCCTGGGCAAGCTGTTCGCCCAGGTGCAGCCGACGGCGCGCTGGTACATCGAGGCGCACCAGTTCCGCATCGACACGGCCGGAGGCGTGGGCCGGCCGACGCCGGAGGGCGCGCACCGCGACGGTGTGGACTTTGTGGTGGTGATGATGGTGGCGCGCCACGGCGTGAAGGGCGGTGAGACCCGGGTGTTCGACGCCAACGGCCCGCACGGCGTGCGTTTTGTGATGCGGGAGCCGCTGACGGCGCTGCTGCTGGACGACGCTCGGGTGATTCACGAGACCACACCGATACTGCCGGCCGACGACCAGCCGGGCGCCGGATTCCGCGACACGTTGGTGCTCACTTACCGGGCCGCAGCCTTCCAGGCACCTTGAACCAAGGCCGGATGGCCGGCCGCTCCACCCGCGCGCCCTGCTCACATCTGCTTTCCAGTCTTGCGGTAAAACCCGCTTGACGGATTTAGTTTAAACCTAAACAATTAAGGCAAGATTAATCCAGAGAGTACGCTTTCATGCACATTCTTTGCCTGGGCGGTGGTCCCGCAGGTTTGTATTTCGCCCTGCTGATGAAGCTGCAAAACCCAGCCCACCAGGTGACGGTGGTCGAGCGCAACCGGCCTTTCGACACCTTCGGCTGGGGCGTGGTGCTGTCGGACCAGACCCTGGGCAACCTGCGCGCGGCCGACCCTGTCAGCGCACAGCTGATCGGCGATGCCTTCAACCACTGGGATGACGTGGAGGTGTTCTTCAAGGGGCGCTCGGTGCGATCCGGCGGCCACGGTTTTTGCGGGATCGGGCGCAAGCGCCTGCTCAACATCCTGCAGGAACGCTGCATCGCGCTGGGTGTGGACCTGGTGTTCGAAACCGACGTGCAGGACGACCAGGCCATCGCGGCGCAGTACAAGGCCGACGTGGTAATCGCCAGCGACGGCCTGAACAGCCGCATCCGCAACCGTTATGCGGAGACCTTCAAGCCCGATGTGGAGTTGCGCGCCTGCCGTTTTGTCTGGCTGGGTACGCACAAGACTTTCGACGCCTTCACCTTCGCGTTTGAGCAGACCGAGCACGGCTGGTTCGCGGCGCACGCCTACAAGTTTGACGAGAACACCTCGACCTTTATCGTCGAAACGCCGGAAGCGGTGTGGAAAGCCCACGGCCTGGACCAGATGAGCCAGGAGGACGGCATCGCGTTCTGCGAGCGCCTGTTCGCCAAGTACCTGGACGGCAACCCGCTGATGAACAATGCGACGCATGTGCGCGGCTCGGCGATCTGGATACGCTTTCCGCGCGTGGTGTGCGAGCGCTGGGTGCATGAGGCCGCCATCGATGGCAAGCAAGTTCCCATCGTGCTGATGGGCGACGCGGCGCACACGGCGCATTTCTCGATCGGCAGTGGAACCAAGCTGGCCTTGGAAGATGCGATTGAGCTGACCAACTGTTTCGCACAGCACGGCGATGCGGCCGCTGCGCTGCAGGCCTATGAAGCGCTGCGCTCCGTGGAAGTGCTGAAGATCCAGAACGCGGCACGCAACTCGACCGAATGGTTCGAGAACGTGGACCGCTACAGCGGCATGGAAGCCGAGCAGTTCTTCTACTCGCTGCTGACGCGCTCGCAGCGCATCAGCCATGAGAACCTGCGCGTGCGCGATGCGGCCTGGCTGCAGGGTTACGAGCAGTGGCTGGCCAGGAGCAATGCTGCCCATGCGCCGCCACCCATGCTGCTGCCGCTCAAGGTGCGCGAACTCAACTTAAAAAACCGCATTGTCGTGTCGCCCATGGCCACCTACAGCGCGGTGGACGGCGTGCCGCAGGACTTCCACCTGGTGCACCTGGGCGCGCGTGCGCTGGGCGGCGCGGCGCTGGTGTTTGTGGAAATGACCTCGCCCTGCCCCGAGGGCCGCATCACGCCGGGCTGCCCGGGTTTGTGGAACGACACGCAGGCCAAGGCTTTCAAGCGCATTGTGGATTTTGTGCATACCTCGGGCGCGGGCGCCAGGATTGGCCTGCAGCTGGGCCACAGCGGGCCCAAGGGTTCGACGCAGGTGGGCTGGGAGCAGCCCGATGAGCCGCTCGTCACCGGCAACTGGCCGCTGCTGGCGGCCAGCGCCGTGGCCTATGGCCCGACCAACCAGGTGCCGCAGGCGATGACGCGCGCCGACATGGACCGCGTGAAGGCGGAGTTCGTGCAGTCCACCCGCTATGCGGTGGAGGCCGGTTTTGACTGGCTGGAGCTGCATTGCGCGCACGGTTACCTGCTGTCGAGCTTCATCACGCCGCTGACCAACCAGCGCACGGACGACTTCGGCGGCAGCCTGGAAAACCGCTGCCGCTTTCCGCTGGAAGTGTTCAGCGCCATGCGCGCGGTGTGGCCAGCGCACCTGCCCATGAGCGTGCGGATCTCGGCGCACGACTGGGCGCCGGGCGGCAACACGGCGGACGACGCGGTGGCCATCGCGCGCATGTTCAAGGCCGCAGGCTGCGATTTCATCGACGTGTCGTCGGGCCAGACCACGCGCGCGGCCAAGCCGGTCTACGGCCGCATGTACCAGACGCCGTTTGCCGACCGCATCCGCAACGAGGTGGGCATACAGACCATCGCCGTCGGCGCGATCTCGGAAGTCGACCACGTCAACAGCATCATCGCAGCGGGCCGCGCCGACCTGTGCGCGATCGCGCGCCCGCACCTGGCCGACCCGGCCTGGACGCTGCACGAAGCGGCCAAGCTGCAAAGCCGCCACGTGAACTGGCCCCAGCCCTACCTGAGCGGGCGCGACCAGCTCTACCGCGAGCTCGCCAAACAGAAAGAGATGGCCGTTCAGGCCGCTCAAGCCGAGCGCGGCCAGGCCACCGCCGGCAAATAGCAATAGACAACAGAGATAACAGGCAAAAGCCAACACCCAGGAGACCCCCATGGACATGGAAGCACGAGGCCACAGCGAACACCCCGAAGCATTGCGGCTCTGGCTGCGCATGCTGACCTGCACGCAGCTGGTGGAAAAGCAGGTGCGCACCCAGCTGCGCGAGCAGTTCGACACCACCTTGCCGCGCTTTGACCTGATGGCGCAGCTAGAGCGCAGCCCCGAAGGCCTGAAGATGAACGAGCTGTCGCGCCGCATGATGGTGACGGGCGGCAATGTCACGGGTATCACCGACCAGCTGGTGGCCGAGGGGCTGGTGGAGCGTGTGGACGTCGAAGGCGACCGCCGCGCCTACCGCGTTCGCCTGACGCCGCGCGGGCGCAAGCTCTTCGATGAGATGGCGAGCGAGCATGAGGCCTGGATCGTCGCGGCTTTCGAGGCGCTGTCGCCGCGCGAAGTCGAATCACTGCACAAGCTGCTGGGCAAGGTCAAGCAGCACCACAATCAACTCGCCGACACCAAACTGGAGACGACATGAAACATTACATCGGCCTGGCCAACCCCATGCGCGCGCATTTCGACGCGATGGCCCACTACCAGGCGGAGCATTTCGCCTATTCCTTCGATGCCGGGGTCGCGACACTGACGCTGAACCGGCCCGAGCGCAAGAACCCGCTGACCTTTGATTCCTATGCCGAGCTGCGCGATTTGTTCCGCACGCTGAACAGCGCGACCGACGTGAAGACGGTGGTGATCACCGGTGCGGGCGGCAACTTCTGCTCGGGCGGCGACGTGCACGAGATCATCGGGCCGCTGACCAAGATGACCATGCCCGAGCTGCTGGAGTTCACGCGCATGACGGGCGATCTGATCAAGGCCATGCGCCTGTGCCCGCAGCCCATCATCGCGGCGATTGACGGCATTTGCGCCGGTGCGGGCGCCATGATGGCGCTGGCGGCCGACATGCGCCTGGGCACGGCCCAGGCCAAGACGGCATTCCTGTTCACGCGCGTGGGCCTGGCCGGCGCCGACATGGGCGCCTGCGCGCTGCTGCCTCGCCTGATAGGCCAGGGGCGCGCCTCGGAGCTGCTGTTCACCGGCAGGGCCATGAGCGCGCAGGAAGGCCTGGCCTGGGGCTTCTTCAATGCGCTGCATGAGCCGCAGGACGTGCTGGCGCAGGCGCAAAAGCTGGCACAGGAACTGGCCGAGGGCCCGACCTTCGCGCACGGCATGACCAAGACCATGCTGCACCAGGAATGGGCCATGACGCTGGACCAGGCGATCGAGGCCGAGGCGCAGGCGCAGGCCATCTGCATGCAGACGCAGGATTTCAAGCGCGCCTACAAGGCGTTTTCAGCCAAGAAAAAACCTGTGTTCCAGGGTGATTGAACATGAAATCGACGACCGCCCACCTGGCGCTGCCTTTTTTTGACGAGGTTCACCGCGAGCTGGGTTCACGCCTGGCCGAGTGGATGCCCCAGCAGCACATCGACGAGAGCGACGACCGCAAGGCCTGCAAGGAGTGGGTGAGCCTGCTGGGCGCAGAGGGCTGGCTGCGCTACTGCGTGCCGGCGGGTAAAGACGGCGCGCTGGGCGGCGCGCTGGAAAAACTCGATTCACGTGCGCTGGTGATCCTGCGCGAGACGCTGGCCTTTCATTCGCCTTTGGCCGACTTCGCCTTTGCGATGCAAGGACTGGGCAGCGGCGCCATCACGCTGGCGGGCACGCCGGCGCAGCAGGCCGCGTATTTGCCGCTGGTAGCCAGCGGCAAGAAGATTGCGGCCTTTGCCTTGAGCGAGCCCGACGCGGGCTCGGACGCCGGCGCCATGGCGACCGCGGCTACGGAAACCGGCGAAGGCTGGGCGCTGAACGGCAGCAAGACCTGGATCAGCAACGGCGGTATCGCGGATTTTTACGTGACCTTCGCCAAGACCGACCTGCAGGCCGGCACGCGCGGCATCACGGCCTTTATCGTCGATGCCGACAGCACGGGCCTGGACAGCAGCGAGCATATCGCCGTGATGGC
Source organism: Polaromonas sp. P1_F2 (assembly GCF_056405735.1). Taxonomy (NCBI): domain Bacteria; kingdom Pseudomonadati; phylum Pseudomonadota; class Betaproteobacteria; order Burkholderiales; family Comamonadaceae; genus Polaromonas; species Polaromonas sp. P1_F2. The sequence goes on from NZ_JBFUBN010000005.1 coordinate 170,222, forward strand.
GCCGCACCCGCTGGCCACGCTGAAGTTCGCGCACTGCAAGTTGCCGAAAGATGCGCAGCTGGGCGCGCTGCACGGCGGCTTCAAGCTGGCGATGCAGACGCTGGACATTTTCCGCGCCTCCGTGGCGGCCGCCGCGCTGGGCATGGCGCGCCGCGCGCTGGCCGAAGCGGTGCACTTCTCCAAAGAACGCAAGATGTTCGGCCAGACCCTGGCGGACTTCCAGCTCACGCAGGCCAAGCTCGGCGAAATGGCGGCGCTGGTCGACGCGGCCGCGCTGCTGACCTACCGCGCGGCCTGGATGCGCGACGAAAGCGAACGCCTGGGCACCGGTGCGCGCATCACGGCGGAGCCGGCCATGGCCAAGATGACGGCCACCGAGAACGCGCAAAAAGTCATCGACATGGCGCTGCAGATGCACGGCGGCCTGGGCGTCAAGGTGGGCACCAAAGTGGAAAGCCTGTACCGCGACATCCGCTCGCTGCGCATTTACGAAGGCGCGACCGAAGTGCAGCAACTCATCATTGGAAAGGCCGTACTGCAATCATGAGCACCTCCGTCTCCGACCCTGAGCTTCCTTCCGCTGAAACCATGCCCGCGGCGCCCTCCGCGCAGGCGGATCGCTTTGTGCACGACCGCCTGCCGCAGCCTGAACAGCTGCCGCGCATGGTGTATGCGCTGCCCGAGCTGCGCGTCCCGGCGCGGGCCAACCTCGTGCAACACCTGTTCGACAAGGCCTTTCGCGAGGGGCGCGCGGACAAGCCGCTGCTGCGCTCGGACAAGATCACGCTGAGCTATGCCGAGGCGCTGGAGCGCGTGAACCGCATCGCGCAGGTGCTGACCGAAGATTTCAGCCTCAAGCCCGGCAATCGCGTTCTGCTGCGCGGCGGCAATTCGATAGGCATGGCGCTGGCCTGGCTGGGCGTGGTCCAGGCCGGGCTGGTGGCGGTGGCCACCATGCCGCTGTTGCGCGCCAAGGAACTCGGCGAGATCATCGAGAAAGCCCGGCCCGCGCTGGCCTTGTGCGATGCCGGCCTGCTGGAGGAACTGCAGGCGGCGCAGGCGCCAGGCGCGACGCTGCCGGCCATCGTGCCCTTCAATGTGATGGACGCGCTGGGATCGCTGGCCGTACTGTCGGCCCAGAAAGACGGCCAGTTCACACCCTGCCCCGTGTCGGCCGACGACATCGCGCTGATGGCCTTCACCTCGGGCACCACCGGCAAACCCAAGGCCGCCGTGCACACGCACCGCGATGTGCTGGCCGCCTGCGAGGCCTGGCCGCGCCATGTGCTCAAGGCGAAGCCGGACGACATCGTGGTCGGTTCGCCGCCGCTGGCCTTTACCTTCGGCCTGGGCGGCATGCTGATTTTCCCGATGTGGGCGGGCGCCTCCGTGTACTACCCCTCCATAGGCTATACGCCGGAGGCCATGGTCAAGCTCATCAACCAGGTCGGCGCGACGGTCTGCTACACCGCGCCCACGTTTTACCGGCAGATGGCGCCTTTTGCCAAACAGCATGGCGTGCCGGGCCTGCGGCTGTGCGTAAGCGCCGGCGAAAGCCTGCCGGACGCCACGCGCCAGCTGTGGAAGGACGCCAGCGGCATCGAGATGGTTGACGGCATAGGCGCGACCGAGATGTTCCACATCTTCATCTCGGCCGCCGGCGCCGAGGTGCGCCGCGGCGCCATCGGCAAGGTGGTGCCAGGTTATACCGCGAAGGTGGTGGACGAGACGGGCGCGGAAGTGCCGCGCGGCACCATCGGCAAGCTGGCCGTGGTGGGGCCCACCGGCTGCCGCTACCTGGACGACGCGCGCCAGGGCAACTATGTGAAGAACGGCTGGAACTACCCGGGCGATGCCTTCATGCAGGACGCCGACGGCTATTTCTTCTACCAGGCGCGCGCCGACGACATGATCATCACCGCCGGCTACAACGTGGCCGGGCCGGAGGTGGAAGACGCGCTGCTCAAGCACCCGGCCGTGGCCGAGTGCGGCGTGGTCGGCCTGCCCGATGAGGACCGCGGCATGGTGGTGAAGGCCTTTATCGTGCTCAAGCCCGGCGAGGCCGCCGGCGACACGCTGGCCAAGGCCTTGCAAGACCACGTCAAGGCCACGCTGGCGCCTTTCAAGTACCCGCGCCAGGTTGAATTTGTGGACAAGCTTCCGCGCACCGAGACCGGCAAGCTGCAACGCTTCAAGCTGCGCCAGCCATGAAGTTCTGCGTTCCCAAGCTCGTCCGCTTCCACCACTGCGACCCGGCCGGCATTGTTTTTTACCCGCAGTTCTTTTACCTGCTGCATGAGGTGCAGGAAGACTTTCTGGCGCACATTGGTTTTCCGGAGCACAAGCTGATCGCCGGCGGAACCGGCGTGCCCATCGTGGACCTGAAGACCGAGTTCCTGGGCATGTGCCGCAACGGCGACGCGCTCACGATCACGCTGGAACTCACGCGCATCGGCAACTCGAGCCTGGGAATGCAGTACGAAGTCCATGGCGAGGCCGGCGACATCAGGCTCAGGGCGCATGGCGTGGTCGTCTATTCCGAAGTTCCCCACGGCAAGCCTGTGCGCATTCCCGAAGCGTTGCGCAGCGCGCTGCTGCCTTATCTGCAACAAACATCCCCTGGAGACACATGATCAAGAAACTACAACCCCCCGGCTGGGCTGAGCCCAAGGGCTATGCCAACGGCATGCTCGCGCGCGGCGCGCTGCTGTTCGTGGGCGGCCAGATCGGCTGGAATGCGAAGCAGGAGTTCGAGAGCGACGATTTCATCGCACAGACCAAGCAGGCGCTGCAGAACATCCTGGCGGTGCTCCAGGCCGGCGGCGCCGGGCCCGAACACATGGTGCGCATGACTTGGTACGTCGTCGACAAGGTGGAGTATGTCGCCAGGCTCAAGGAGCTGGGCGGCGCCTACCGCGAGGTCATGGGCAAGAACTTCCCGGCCATGACCTGCGTCGAAGTGGCGGGCCTGGTGGAAGACCGTGCGCGGGTGGAGATTGAAGTGACGGCGGTGGTGCCGGACTGAGTGTTCGGTCTTTCGAGTGGCGATGCCGGCATCGCCGTTCGGGGACCATGAATCACGGCACGCATGAATGCGGGCCGGAAAGCAAAACGCCTGCTGATGCAGGCGTTTTGCTGTGAGTCCGGAGACTCACGTGTTGGTTGCGCGGGCAAGATTTGAACTTACGACCTTTGGGTTATGAGCCCAACGAGCTACCAGGCTGCTCCACCGCGCGGTATATCTGTATTGTAGCTTACTCTGCCTTGGCCGCGTCAGCGGTAGTGTCTTCCGACACTTCAGGACGGTCCACCAGTTCGACCAAAGCCATGGGTGCATTGTCGCCAACGCGGAAACCCATCTTCAGGATGCGGGTGTAGCCGCCTGGACGAGCTTTGTAGCGCGGGCCGATTTCAGCGAACAGCTTGACGACCATGTCGCGGTCGCGCAGGCGGTCGAATGCCAGGCGCTTGTTGGCCAGCGTGGGTTCTTTGCCCAGGGTGATCATGGGTTCCACCACGCGGCGCAATTCCTTGGCCTTTGGCAGGGTGGTCTTGATGACTTCGTGCTGCAGCAGCGAGTTCATCATGTTGCGCAGCATGGCGAGGCGGTGCTCGCTGGTGCGGTTGAGTTTACGTAGTCCGTGTCCGTGGCGCATGGTGTGTTTCCTTTTTTAAAATCCGGGCAGCCGTATCAGGTACTGCCCGTGCGAGACCCCGTTCAGGGATCTTGTTTCAATTATCGCTTGTCGAGGCCGGCGGGAGGCCAGCTTTCCAGGCGCATTCCGAGCGTCAGGCCGCGGGAGGCCAGCACTTCCTTGATCTCGTTGAGCGATTTACGTCCCAGGTTGGGGGTCTTGAGCAGCTCGTTTTCAGTGCGCTGGATCAGATCGCCAATGTAGTAAATGTTTTCCGCCTTGAGGCAGTTCGCCGAGCGCACGGTGAGTTCGAGCTCGTCGACAGGACGCAGCAGGATCGGGTCGAACTGCTGCGAGCTGCGCTGAACGGGCGCGTCAAACGCGGCCAGTTCGTTGCCTTCGAGCTGCGCGAACACCGCCAGTTGCTCAACCAGGATCTTGGCCGAGGCACGGACAGCATCTTCAGCCGTCACGGCGCCGTTGGTTTCGATTTCCAGCACGAGCTTGTCGAGGTCGGTGCGCTGCTCGACGCGGGCGCTTTCGACGATGTAGCTCACGCGCTTGACGGGCGAGAACGACGCGTCCAGCACGATGCGGCCGATGGATTTCGGCGACTCGTCGCCGTAGCGGCGCTGGTTGCCAGGCACATAGCCGCGGCCGTTTTCAACCTTGATCTGCATGTCGATCTTGCCGCCGTGCGACAGGTTCACGATCACGTGCTCAGGGTTGATGATTTCCACGTCATGCGGCGTCTGGATGTCGGCGGCGGTGACAGGGCCTTCGCCGTCCTTGCGCAGGCTCAGCGTGACTTCATCGCGGTTGTGGAGCTTGAACACCACACCCTTGAGGTTCAACAGGATGTTGACGACGTCTTCCTGCACACCGTCGATGGACGAGTACTCGTGCAGGACACCCGCGATGGTGACTTCAGTGGCGGCGTGGCCGACCATGGAAGACAACAGTACGCGGCGCAGCGCGTTGCCCAGCGTATGGCCGTAGCCACGCTCGAACGGCTCCAGAGTCACCTTGGCGCGGTTGGCGCCAAGTTGCTCGACATTGATGGTTTTTGGTTTCAACAAATTGGTCTGCATGCAGTCTTCCTCTCAATACCCTCGGTTCGTTACACCGATAAGGCCGGCGAAGCACACCCTGGCGATACGGTGCCCCGTATCGCAGGAACGAAAAATTAGCGTGAGTACAACTCGACGATCAACGATTCGTTGACGTCGGCGGCAAACTCGTCGCGGTCAGGAACCTTCTTGAAGGTGCCTTCGCCCTTGTCGGCGTTCACATCGACCCAGGCGGGCAGGCCGACCTGTTTTGCGAGCTCGAGGGCTTCGGTGATGCGGGTCTGCTTCTTCGACTTGTCGCGCACGGCGATGATGTCGCCGGCCTTGACCATGTACGAAGGAATGTTGACCGAACCGCCGTTGACCGTGATGGCCTTGTGCGACACCAGCTGGCGTGCTTCAGCGCGGGTCGAGCCGAAGCCCATGCGGTAGACCACGTTGTCCAGGCGGCATTCCAGGATGAACAACAGGTTGGCGCCGGTGTTGCCCTTGCGGCGATCGGCTTCTTCGAAGTAGCGGCGGAACTGCTTCTCGAGCACGCCGTACATGCGCTTGACTTTTTGCTTCTCGCGCAGTTGCAGGCCGAAGTCGGAGGTGCGGGTACCGGAGGTACGGCCATGCTGGCCCGGCTTGGAGTCGAATTTGGCCTTGTCGCTGATGGCGCGGCGTGCGCTCTTCAGGAACAGGTCGGTGCCTTCACGGCGGGATAGTTTGGCCTTGGGGCCTAGGTAACGTGCCACTTGAGTGTCCTTTTGTCATCTGCTGCATTTGCATGCAGGAGCCGGAGGTCGTGACCTGCCGGCGGTGGGCTTGGTAAAAATGCCTGGTATCTGACGGACTGGAAACAACCCGTCGGACAGCCAGGCACGGGGGATTAAATGCGGCGGCGCTTTTGCGGGCGGCAGCCGTTGTGCGGAACCGGGGTCACGTCGGCGATCGAATTGATCCGGATGCCGAGTGCGCCCAAAGCGCGAACAGACGATTCACGGCCGGGACCAGGACCCTTGATTTCAACGTCAAGGTTCTTGATGCCCTGTTCAATGGCGGCGCGGCCTGCCACTTCCGAAGCGACCTGCGCTGCGAAAGGGGTGGATTTGCGCGAACCCTTGAAGCCCTGGCCACCGGAGGAAGCCCAGGACAAGGCATTGCCCTGGCGATCCGTGATGGTGATGATCGTGTTGTTGAAAGAAGCGTGCACGTGGGCGATACCATCGGCCACGTTCTTGCGAACTTTCTTGCGAACGCGCTGTGCGGCGTTATTGCTTGGTGATTTTGCCATGACGACCTCTCAATTATTTCTTCAAAGCTGCGGCGGCCTTGCGCGGACCCTTGCGGGTGCGGGCATTGGTCCGGGTGCGCTGGCCGCGCATGGGCAGGCCGCGACGATGGCGGAAGCCGCGGTAGCAGCCGATGTCCATCAGGCGCTTGATGTTCATCGTGGTTTCACGACGCAAGTCACCTTCGATGGTGAACAGGGCGATCTGCTCACGGATTTTTTCCAGGTCGCCATCGGTCAGGTCTTTGACCTTTTTGGCGTAGGCGATGTCGCATGCTTCGCAAATTTTGCGAGCGCGCGTGCGACCGATGCCAAAGATAGCAGTCAAGCCGATTTCGGCGTGCTGCTGCGGCGGAATATTGATACCAGCGATACGAGCCATGTTCGTCCTCTAAAACTCTTGAAATCAGCCTTGACGCTGTTTGTGGCGTGGGTCCGTGCAGATCACACGGACAACGCCCTTGCGACGGATAACCTTGCAGTTGCGGCAAATCTTCTTGACCGAAGCTGAAACTCTCATTTCTATTACTCCTAAACTTTCACTCTGTGCTTACTTGGCACGGAAAACAATGCGTGCGCGCGATAAATCGTAAGGCGTCAATTCAACCGTTACCTTGTCACCGGGGAGGATGCGGATGTAGTGCATACGCATTTTTCCCGAGATGTGCCCCAGTACAACATGTCCATTTTCCAGCTTCACCCTGAAAGTCGCATTGGGGAGGTTTTCTACAACCTCGCCTTGCATCTGGATCACATCGTCTTTAGACATATCCCATCAAATATCCAGTTAACCGCCCAGTGACGTCTTGAAGTTCGCCTTTTTAAGCAACGACTCATACTGTTGCGACATCATGTAGTTCTGCACCTGGGCCATGAAATCCATGGTCACCACGACAATAATCATCAACGACGTGCCGCCGAAATAGAAAGGCACGTTGTATTTCAAAATCAGAAACTCGGGCAGCAAACACACGAATGTGATGTAAACCGCACCTGCCAGCGTTAAGCGCACCAGGATTTTGTCAATGTAGCGAGCCGTCTGGTCCCCTGGCCGGATGCCGGGAATGAAGGCGCCGCTCTTCTTCAGGTTGTCCGCCGTTTCACGGCTGTTGAACACCAGGGCCGTGTAGAAGAAGCAGAAAAACACAATCGCGCTGGCATACAGCATCACGTAGATCGGCTGGCCGGGCGTCAGCGTGCTGGCGATGTCTTTCAACCAGCGCATGCTGTCACCGGCGCTGAACCAGCCCACCACCGTCGCCGGCAGCAAGATGATCGACGAAGCGAAGATCGGAGGGATCACGCCCGCCATGTTCAGCTTCAGCGGCAAGTGCGACGACTGACCGCCGTAGACCTTGTTGCCCACCTGGCGCCGCGCATAGTTCACAAGGATCTTGCGCTGGCCCCGCTCCACGAACACCACAAAATACGTTACCAGCACAACCACGGCGACGATCAGTATGGCGATCACGATGCTCATGGCGCCGGTTCGCACCAGCTCCAGCAAGCCGCCCATCGCATTCGGCAGGCCGGCCGCGATACCCGCAAAAATCAGGATCGAGATGCCGTTGCCCAAACCACGCTCGGTGATCTGCTCGCCCAGCCACATCAAAAACATGGTGCCGGCCGTCAGGCTGAAAACCGCCGTCATACGGAAACCAAAACCAGGCGCCAGGACCAGGCCCGGAGAGCTTTCCAGTGCCACGGCAATACCCATGGACTGGAACAATGCCAAAGCCAGCGTGCCGTAGCGCGTGTACTGGGTGATCTTGCGGCGGCCGCTTTCACCCTCTTTTTTCATCTGCTCGAACGTCGGAACGACGTAGGTCATCAGTTGCATGATGATCGAGGCCGAGATGTACGGCATGATGCCCAGGGCAAACACCGTGAATCGCGACAGGGCACCACCCGAGAACATATTGAACAGGTTCAATATGCCGCCTTGCTGGCCCTTGAAAAGCTCTTTCAGCTGGCCAGGGTCAATCCCCGGCACCGGGATGTGCGCGCCGATGCGGTACACCACCAGGGCCAGCAGCAAAAACACAAGCCTGTTGCGCAGATCACCGTACTTGCCGGTTTTCGCAATTTGAGCCGAGTTGGTTGCCACTGATGTAATCCAGTCAGGTATTAAGCGACGGAGCCGCCGGCGGCTTCGATCACAGCCTTGGCAGCCGCCGTGGCGGAAATGCCGTTCAGCTTCACAGCCTTGGTCAGTTCACCGGTCTTGATGACCTTGACGTTCTTGGCGAGCTGGCCCACCAGGCCGGCCGTCTTCAGTGCCAGCAGGTCCACTTCGGCCAGGCCGAGTTGTTCCAGCGCACCGAGAGTGACTTCGGCGTTGAACTTCAGCAGATGCGACTTGAAGCCACGCTTTGGCAAGCGGCGCTGCATAGGCATTTGACCGCCTTCAAAGCCCACCTTGTGGTAGCCGCCCGCGCGGGACTTCTGGCCCTTGTGGCCGCGGCCCGACGTTTTGCCCAGGCCGGAGCCGATGCCGCGACCGACACGGCGCTTGGCATGTTTGGCGCCTTGGCCAGGCTTGATTCCGTTCAATTCCATGATGAGTCTCCGCTCAGACAATCTTGACCAGATAGCTGATCTTGTTGATCATGCCGCGTACTGCGGGCGTGTCCTGCAGTTCGCTGACGCTGTTGACGCCACGAAGGCCCAGACCGCGCACGGTGGCGCGATGCGATTCCTTGGTGCCAATCGGGCTGCGAACCAGCTGGACTTTTACTTTGGTTTCTTTGGTCATTTCAATGCCGCCTTAGCCGAAGATTTCTTCGACTGATTTACCACGCTTGGCCGCAATTTCAGAAGCGGTCGTGGAGTTGTTCAGTGCATCCATGGTGGCGCGCACCATGTTGTAGGGATTGCTCGAACCATGGCTCTTGGCCACGATGTCGGTAATGCCCATGACTTCGAAAACAGCGCGCATCGGGCCGCCGGCAATGATGCCGGTACCCTTGGGAGCCGGCGCCATCATGACGCTGGCTGCACCGTGGTGGCCGAAAACATTGTGGTGGATCGTGCCATTCTTCAACGAGACCTTGGTCATGTTGCGGCGCGCTTCTTCCATGGCCTTCTGCACGGCTGCCGGCACTTCTTTCGACTTGCCCTTGCCCATGCCGACGCGGCCGTCACCGTCACCAACCACCGTGAGTGCGGCGAAACCGAGGATACGGCCGCCCTTCACGACTTTGGTCACGCGGTTGACCGCGATCATTTTTTCCTTCAGACCATCGTCTGGAGCGTCGTTGTTCGATTTTGCTTGAAACTTAGCCATACTTAATTCCAGTCTGCTTAGAACTGCAAGCCAGCTTCGCGAGCCGCATCAGCCAGCGCTTTGACGCGGCCATGGTACGCAAAACCGGCGCGATCAAACGCCACTTTTTCAACACCTGCCGCTTTTGCCTTTTCGGCAATGCGCTTGCCAATGGCCTGCGCAGCAGCAACGTTTCCGCCCTTACCCGAGGCGCCGATGTCCTTGCGCACTTCGACTTCCGCGGTGGAAGCGGCAGCCAGCACCTTGGTGCCGTCGCCAGAGATAACCGTGGCGTAGATGTGCAAGTTGGTGCGGTTGACGGTCAGACGGGCAACACCTTGCGTGGCAATGCGGATGCGGGTCTGGCGTGAACGACGAAGGCGCTGCTCTTTTTTGGTCAACATGATGCAGCTCCTTATTTCTTCTTGGTTTCTTTGATCGTGATTTTTTCATCCGAATAACGGATGCCCTTGCCTTTGTAAGGCTCGGGAGGACGGACGGCGCGCACTTCGGCGGCGATCTGTCCCACACGCTGGCGGTCGGAACCCTTGATGATGATTTCGGTCGGCGTAGGCGTTTCCACCTTGATACCGGCCGGCATGTCCATCACCACCGGGTGGGAGTAACCCACCGTCAGGTTCAGCTTGGCGCCCTGGGCCTGGGCTTTGTAACCCACGCCGATCAGGCTGAGCTTTTTCTCAAAGCCCTTGGTCACGCCGGTCACCATGTTGTTCACGAGCTGGCGCATCGTGCCGCTCATGGCATTGGCTTCACGCGAATCGTTGGCCGGCACAAAAGTCAGCTTGCCTGCATCGTTCTTGATGGTGACAAGCGTGTTTTGCGTCAGCGCCAAGGTGCCGAGGGCGCCCTTGACGTTAATCTGGTCTTCTTTCATGGCCACGTCCACACCCTGGGGGATGGAGACCGGCATTTTTCCTACACGAGACATTTCAGTTTCTCCTCAATGCCGCCGTTAGGCCACGTAGCAAAGCACTTCACCACCGATACCGGTAGCGCGGGCTTTACGATCAGTCATGACACCTTGCGGCGTCGTGACAATTGCCACGCCAAGGCCGTTCATGACCTGGGGGATGGCGCCATGGCCTTTGTAGACACGGAGACCGGGGCGGCTGACGCGCTCGATGCGCTCAATCACGGGGCGGCCTGCGTAATACTTCAGGGCGATTTCCAGCTGGGACTTGCCTTCGTCGGTCTTGACGGAGAAGCCATCGATGTAGCCCTCATCCTTCAGTACCTGCGCGATGGCAACTTTGACTTTCGACGACGGCACCAGCACAACGGCTTTTTCAACCATTTGTGCATTGCGGATGCGGGTCAACATGTCGGCGATAGGATCACTCATGCTCATTTTGTGGTTCTCCTATGCTTACCAGCTTGCCTTGGTGATACCAGGGATATCACCAGCAAAAGCCAACTCGCGGATCTTGGCGCGAGCCAGGCCGAATTGACGGAACGTACCGCGTGGGCGACCCGTGATCGCGCAGCGGTTGCGCTGGCGGGTAGGGTTGGCATTGCGGGGCAATTTTTGCAGCTCGAGGCGGGCCAGAGCGCGTTCGTCGTCCGAGCGCTTGGCGTCGTTGGACGTCGCCTTGAGTTCAGCGTATTTTTTGGCGAACTTGGCCGCGAGTTTCTCGCGCTTCAGTTCACGTTGCAGTAAAGCTTGTTTTGCCATGTCCCGCCTCAGTTCTTGAACGGAAAACGGAAAGCGGTGAGAAGTGCCTTGCACTCTTCATCGGTCTTTGCCGTGGTGGTGATGCTGATATTGAGACCGCGCAGGGCGTCAACCTTGTCGTACTCGATCTCAGGGAAAATGATCTGCTCTTTCACGCCGATGTTGTAGTTTCCGCGGCCATCGAAGGCCCGGCCGGAAATACCGCGGAAGTCACGCACACGGGGCAGAGCCACGGTGACGAAACGATCGAGGAACTCATACATCTTCACGCCGCGCAGGGTGACCATGCAACCGATGGGCAGGTCTTCGCGGATCTTGAAACCGGCGATAGCCTTCTTGGCCTTGGTCACGACGGGCTTCTGGCCGGCGATCTTGGTCATGTCGCCGACGGCGTTGTCCATGACCTTCTTGTCGGCAACAGCCTCGCTCACACCCATGTTGAGCGTGATCTTGGTGATGCGGGGAACCTGCATAGGCGAGGTGTAGCCGAATTTTTCAATCAGGCCGGGGGCGATTTTTTCGCGGTACTGGGCCTGCAGGCGAGCCTGCGGAGCAGCTTGTTGTACAGGTGCGGTCTTTGCCATGTTATGCAGCCTTGATTTCTTCGCCGCTGGACTTGAAGACGCGCACTTTTTTGCCGTCTGCCAGAAGCTTGATGCCAACGCGATCCGCCTTGCCGGTTGCGGCATTGAAGATTGCCACGTTCGACTGGTGAATCGGCATGCTTTTTTCGACGATGCCGCCGGTGGTGCCCTTGAGAGGGTTGGGCTTGGTGTGTTTTTTCACCAGGTTGATCCCGTCCACCAGCACGTAGCTGTCGTCTTTGCGCAGCGAAATCTTGCCGCGCTTGCCTTTGTCGCGACCGGCGATCACGATGATCTCGTCGCCTTTACGGATTTTGTTCATGGCGAGTCCTTACAGAACTTCAGGAGCCAGGGACACGATCTTCATGAACTTTTCAGTGCGCAGTTCGCGCGTCACTGGTCCGAAGATGCGGGTGCCGATAGGCTCCAGCTTGGCGTTAAGCAACACTGCTGCGTTGCCGTCGAATTTAACGAGGGAGCCGTCACCGCGGCGGATGCCCTTGGCGGTGCGAACGACCACTGCACTGTAAACCTCGCCTTTTTTGACGCGGCCACGCGGAGCGGCTTCTTTGATGCTCACCTTGATGACGTCACCAACGCTGGCGTACCGGCGCTTGGAGCCGCCCAGAACCTTGATGCACATCACGGACTTGGCACCCGTGTTGTCAGCAACATCGAGCTTGGATTGCGTTTGAATCATTTAAATGTGTTCCCAACTTGCACCGGAAGGCAACCCCTTGGGATCACCAGCCAATCAGTCTTGGGCCTGTCGTCCACACCGCAAACCACTTGCGATGCTTCCGTTAGGCAGAATTCTTCGCCTTTTTAGAGCGAAGCCCACGATTATCACTAAATCTCCCGGCACTGTCAACCGGCTGTTGTGAAAATATTCCCTTGGCGTTTCGGCAAGCGGCTTGGCCGGCCCGAAAGGCTCTGGAATCAGCCTGAGGCTGGACGTACAAGGGGCAATTTTTCAGATGCCAAATCCAGGTCAATTCCAATACAGACATGGATTGGCAGCTATAAAAAATAGAGCACTGTGCCGCCCCGACCACAGAGGTGCAGGCTTTTGCCAGCCGCCTCCGGCGACTGCGGCCGCATCAGTCAGGCAGGCTCAAATATTGGCCGCAGAGCGCCAAAAACGCGTCCAGTTGCGGATCCACCCCGTTTTCCTGCTGCAGCAGGGTCGCCACTTCCGGCGCGAGGGTCCTGGCCAGCGCGGCATCGAGGAATAGCAGGCGGGAGCGGCGTGCCAACACGTCTTCCACTGTGCGAGCATATTCATGGCGGGCGGCAAAACGCACCATGGCTTCCGTCAGGCCGCCGCTCAGTTCACGGTCCGCCCCAGGCAGGGCGTCCAGGGCGGGCGCCTCGCTGCCATATAAGTGAGCCCCAGGCGCTTCACTGATCTTGTGGCTTGAGTTGTGAGCGCCAACTAACTTCAAATGCGTGGTAGCACTTGCTGCCCGTGCCGGCAGCAGCGCCGCGCCAAAACATTTATCCAGCACGTCTTCGGCCATCGCCCGGTAAGTGGTCCACTTCCCGCCCGTAACAGTGACCAAGCCGCTTTTGCTGACCAGCACCGTGTGTTCGCGCGACAGCGCCTGGGTGCTGCCGGCATCGTCGTCCGGCGGTTTGACCAGCGGCCGCAGCCCCACCCAGATGCTTTTGATATCCGCCGGGCCCGGGGCACGGCTCAAATAGCGCGCCGATTCGCGCAGGATGAAATCGACCTCTTCCCTGAAAGGCAGCGGTTCGCGGGCCAGGTCGTGGCGCGGCGTGTCAGTGGTGCCCAAGATGGTCTTTCCGAGCCAGGGCACGGCAAACAGCACCCGGCCGTCGGCCGTCTTGGGTACCAGCAAGGCATGGTCGGTGGGCAAAAACGAGCGGTCGACCACGATGTGCACGCCCTGGCTGGGTGCCACCATGGGCTTGGCGTCACGGCCTATGGCCTGGCCGTCCTGCATACGCAGCTGGTCCACCCAGACGCCGGCGGCGTTCACCACGCAGCTCGCCCGGATTTCGAACGCCTGCCCCGTCTCCTGGTCGCGCGCGTGCAGGCCGACCAGCTTGCCGCCTTCATGGATCAGGCCGGTGGCCGGGCAATAGTTCACCAGCAGCGCGCCCTGTCGCGCCGCCGTGCGAGCCAGGGCCAGCGCCAGCCGCGCATCGTCAAACTGGCCGTCCCAATATTTGACGCCGCCCTTGAGGTCTTGCGGCTGCACGGTCGGCAGGTAAGCCAGGGTTTCCTGGCGGTTGAGAAATTCCGTGGCGCCCAGGCCCGCTTTGCCGGCCAGCGCGTCATACATCTTGAGCCCTATGCCGTAAAACGGCGCCTCCCAGAACTTGTAGGAAGGCATGACAAAAGGCAGCGGCTGGGCCAGGTGCGGCGCATTGGCCAGCAAGGTGGTGCGCTCGTGCAAGGCCTCGCGCACCAGCGAAATGTTGCCCTGGGCCAGGTAGCGCACGCCACCGTGCACCAGCTTGGTGGCGCGCGAGGAGGTGCCCTTGGCAAAGTCGTGCGATTCCACCAGCACGACGGAAAAGCCGCGCGCGGCGGCGTCCAGCGCGACGCCCAGCCCGGTGGCGCCGCCGCCGATGATCGCGATGTCATAGTGGCGCGGCTCGGCGAGCCTGGCCATCAAGTCCTGGCGCCGCGTCGCCGCAGGCGCTGATTCAGTTGTCATGGGCTTTGATTCCCGTTCCATACAAACCCATTTTTTAAAGTGCGCCCGAGCTTACCCCAGCGCCACGGCAACAGCCCTCATGGGCCCCGCCTCCAGCTTCAGCAAAAAACAGGCCGTGCGGCGCCGATGCGCCSCACGGCCTGCGGGGGTCAGCGCACCTTGCCGTCTTTCCAGGCTTGCAGCAGCTTGTCGTAGTTGATGGTCTCGCCTTTGGGCTTTTCATTGGCCAGCTTGGCCCATGGCGCACCCTTGTCGCTCAGCCATTTGGCCGGATCGCCTTTGGGGTTGAGCTTGGGCGCGCAGTGGGCCATGCCGGCGCGCTCCAGGCGTCCCATCACCTGGTCCATCTCGTCGGCCAGCGTATCCATCGCGCCCTGAGGGGTCTTCTCGCCCGTCACGGCCTGCGCCACGTTCTTCCACCAGAGCTGCGCCAGCTTGGGGTAGTCGGGCACGTTGTTGCCGGTCGGCGTCCAGGCCACGCGGGCCGGACTACGGTAAAACTCGATCAGGCCGCCGTAATTGGCGGCATTCTTGGTGAAGTAGTCGTGGTGGATATCGCTGTCGCGGATGAAGGTCAGGCCCACCACCGATTTCTTGGCGGAGACGGTCTTGGAAGTGATGAACTGCGCGTACAACCAGGCGGCTGCCACCTTGTTGGGGTCATGGTCCTTGAAGAAGGTCCAGGAGCCCACGTCCTGGTAGCCGTTTTGCATGCCCTGCTTCCAGTAGGGGCCGTTGGGGCCGGGTGCCATACGCCACTTCGGCGTGCCGTCGGCGTTCACGACCGGCAGGCCCTTCTTGGTCATGTCGGCGGTAAAGGCCGTGTACCAGAAGATCTGCTGGGCGATCTGCCCCTGGGCCGGCACCGGGCCGGCTTCGCCGAAGGTCATGCCGCTGGCTTCCTTGGGCGCGTACTTCTTCATCCAGTCCACGTACTTGGTCAGCGCATAGACCGCGGCCGGCGAATTGGTCGCGCCACCGCGCGAAACCGAAGCGCCCACTGGCGTGCACTTGTCGGCTGCCACGCGAATGCCCCATTCATCCACCGGCATGCCGTTGGGAATGCCCTTGTCGGCGGTACCGGCCATGGACAACCAGGCATCGGTAAAGCGCCAGCCCAGCGACGGGTCCTTCTTGCCGTAATCCATGTGGCCGTAGATGGGCTTGCCGTCTATGATTTTCACGTCATTGGTAAAGAACTCCGCGATGTCTTCATAGGCGCTCCAGTTCAGCGGCACGCCCAGGTCGTAGCCGTACTTGGCCTTGAACTTGTCCTGCAGGTCCTTGCGCGCGAACAGGTCGGCGCGGAACCAGTAAAGGTTGGCGAACTGCTGGTCGGGCAGCTGGTAAAGCTTGCCGTCGGGCGCCGTGGTGAAACTG
Organism: Polaromonas sp. P1_F2; assembly: GCF_056405735.1. Classification (NCBI taxonomy): domain Bacteria; kingdom Pseudomonadati; phylum Pseudomonadota; class Betaproteobacteria; order Burkholderiales; family Comamonadaceae; genus Polaromonas; species Polaromonas sp. P1_F2. Next base: position 185,812 of record NZ_JBFUBN010000005.1, read on the forward strand.
GTGCCGATGAAGTCCTTGAGGTCCAGGCCCGGGTTGGTGTATTCCTTGCCCGCGCCGGCCATGTAGTCGGACAGCGCCAGGATCTTGCCGTAGCGGTAATGGGTGCCTATCAGGTCGGAGTCGGAAATCCAGCCGTCGTAAATCGACTTGCCGGACTGCATGGAGGTCTGCAGTTTTTCAACCACGTCGCCTTCCTGGATGATGTCGTGCTTGACCTTGATGCCGGTGATTTCCTCGAAGGCCTTGGCCAGCGTCTTCGATTCGTACTCATGGGTGGTGATGGTCTCGGACACGACCGAGATTTCCTTCACGCCCTTGGCCTGCAGCTTCTTGGCCGTGTCGATGAACCATTTCATCTCGGCCTGCTGCTTGTCCTTGGACAGCGTGGAGGGCTGGAATTCGCTGTCAATCCACTTCTTGGCCTCGGCTTCGCCAGCCCAGCCGGGGCTGGCCATGGCACACACCGCGGCCACCGCCAATGCCGTATATCGCATCTTCATGACTTGTCTCCTCATTGGTTCACTCCCCGTGGTTGAAGGTTTGTTCGGCTCCGGGGAATATGAGCCGGGTTCCTTTTTCTCCGAACTTCTCTTTTCGTCGCGTCCCGCCCGCTAGCCCTTGCGCATGATCCAGGCGAGCAAAACCAGGGACAACAAAAAGCTGATCCAGATCGAGGGGTCGGCTTCCAGCCCCAGCCAGCCGGCCAGCTTGCCGCTGATGCCGACAAAAATCAGGTTCACGTAGGCCGCGCTGAGCAGGCCGATGAAGAGCCGGTCGCCGCGCGTGGTTTCCAGCGGCAGGAAGCCGCGCCGCAGCGTCGTCGGCGACTTGAGCTCCCACACCGTCATGCCCACCAGCATCAGCACGATGCAGCTGAAAAAAATCGCCACCGGCGTGGTCCAGGCCATCCACTCAAACATGTTGATTCCTTTCTAGACCCTGCCCATGGCAAAGCCCTTGGCGATGTAGTTGCGCACAAACCAGATCACGATCGCGCCCGGCACGATGGTCAGCACGCCGGCCGCGGCCAGCGTCGCCCAGTCCATGCCCGAAGCCGACACCGTGCGTGTCATGGTCGCGACGATGGGTTTGGCATTGACGCTGGTCAGCGTGCGCGCCAGCAGCAGCTCGACCCAGCTGAACATGAAGCAGAAAAACGCCGCCACGCCGACACCGGCCTTGATCAGCGGCAGGAAGATGCGCACAAAAAAGCGCGGGAAGGAGTAGCCGTCGATGTAGGCGGTCTCGTCGATCTCACGCGGGATGCCGCTCATGAAGCCTTCCAGGATCCACACCGCCAGGGGCACGTTGAACAGCAGGTGGGCCAGCGCCACCGCGATATGCGTGTCCATCAGCCCCACCGTGGTGTAAAGCTGGAAGAAGGGCAGCAGAAAGACCGCGGGCGGCGTCATGCGGTTGGTCAGCAGCCAGAAGAACACATGCTTGTCGCCCAGGAAGCTGTAGCGCGAAAACGCATAGGCGGCGGGCAGCGCCACGGTGATGGAGATCACCGTGTTGATGGCGACGTAGATCAGGCTGTTGATGTAACCCGAATACCAGGACGGGTCGGTGAAGATGGTCTTGTAGTTGTTCCAGGTGAAGTCCTGGGGGAAGAAGGAAAAGCTCGACAGGATTTCGCTGTTGGTCTTGAAGCTCATGTTGACCATCCAGTAGATGGGCAAGAGCGCGAAGACGATGTAGGCGATCAGGAACAGCGTACGCGCCTGGAATTTCGGCTGGTTCATTCCACGCCCTCCTTCTCCTGCGTGCCCACGCGCTGCATCCAGTTGTAGAGGATGAAGCACAGCAGCAGGATGATCAAAAAGTAAATCAGCGAGAAAGCCGCCGCCGGGCCCAGATCGAACTGGCCAACGGCTTTTTGCGTCAGATATTGCGACAGGAAGGTGGTGGCATTGCCCGGCCCGCCGCCCGTGAGCACAAAAGGCTCGGTGTAGATCATGAAGCTGTCCATGAAGCGCAGCAGCACCGCGATCATCAGCACGCCGCGCATCTTGGGCAATTGGATGTAGCGGAACACCGCGAACTTGCTCGCGCCGTCTATGCGCGCGGCCTGGTAATAGGCGTCCGGGATCGAGCGCAGGCCGGCATAGCACAGCAGCGCCACCAGCGGCGTCCAATGCCAGACGTCCATCATCAACACCGTCACCCAGGCATGGGTGGCATTGCCGGTATAGCTGTAGTCAAAGCCCATCTTCTGCAGCATGGCACCCAGCAGGCCGATGTCGGCCCGGCCGTAGATCTGCCAGATGGTGCCCACCACGTTCCAGGGGATCAGCAGCGACAGCGCGACCAGCACCAGCACCAGGGAGGCCTTCCACCCCTGGGCCGGCATGGACAGCGCCAGCGCTATGCCCAGCGGAATCTCGACCGCCAGCACCGCCAGCGAAAAGGTGAGCTGGCGCCACAGCGCGGCATGCAGGTCTTCGTCGCGCATCACGGCGGCGAACCATTCCGTGCCGACGAACACGCGGCGCTCGGGCGAGATGATGTCCTGCACCGAGTAGTTGACCACCGTCATCAGCGGCAGGATGGCGGAAAACGCCACGCAGATGATGACCGGCAGCACCAGCAGCCAGGCTTTCTGGTTAACAGGCTTGGTTGTCGTGCTCATGCTTCCACCAACTCGTCGTTAAGGTACAGGCAGGTGTGCGGCCCCATGACCTGCAGCCAGACTTCCTCGCCCACCTGGGGCGGCCTTGCGGCCGGGTTCAGCCGGGCTTTGAGCGTGTGCTCGCCGATCCGGGCCGTCAGCATCAGGTGGGTGCCTATGTCCTGCACCAGCATGGCGGTGAAGGGCAGCGCCGCTGGGTCGCCGGGCGCGGTCTTCACCACGTATTCGGGGCGCACGCCCAGCTTGAGGTCACCGTCGGGCATGGCGCGCCCTGGCGGCAGCGCCAGCGGCCGGTCCGCGACGCGCAGCGCGCCGCCCGTCACCGTGGCGGGCAGGAAGTTCATGCCGGGCGAGCCGATGAAGTGGCCCACAAAGGTATGGCGGGGCCGCTCGAACAGCGCATCGGCCGAACCGGTCTGCACCGCGCGGCCGCGCGTCATCACCACCACCTCTTCGGCAAAAGTCAGCGCCTCCACCTGATCGTGCGTGACGTAGATCAGCGTGAGCTTGAGTTCATGGTGGATCTGCTTGAGCTTGCGCCGCAACTGCCATTTGAGGTGCGGGTCAATCACCGTGAGCGGCTCGTCGAACAGCACGGCCGACACGTCGGGCCGCACCAGGCCGCGGCCCAGCGAGATCTTCTGCTTGGCGTCCGCCGCGAGCCCGGCCGCGCGCTGGTTGAGCTGGCCGCTCATGTCCAGCATCTCGGCGATTTCGCCCACGCGTTTTTTGATCTGCTCTTCCGGCACCTTGCGATTGCGCAGCGGGAAGGCCAGGTTTTCGGCCACCGTCATGGTGTCGTAGATCACCGGGAACTGGAAGACCTGCGCGATGTTGCGCTGCTGTGGCGTCGCGCGCGTCACGTCGACGCCGTCGAATTTGACCGTGCCCTGGGAAGGCACCAGCAGGCCGGACATGATGTTGAGCATGGTGGTCTTGCCGCAGCCCGAGGGGCCCAGCAGCGCGTAGGCGCCGCCGTCGCGGAAGCTCATCGTGAGCGGCAGCAGCGCGTAGTCGCTGTCTTCACGCGGGTTGGGCCGGTAGGCATGGGCCAGGTCTAAGTCAATGCGCGCCATAAGACCTCCGTGGCGCCAGCAGCAGCGCGCCGTCCGCATCAAACACATAGACCTGCGCCGGATCCAGGTACAGGGTGACGGGCGCGCCCAGGTCAAAGTAGTGCACGCCCGTGAGCTGGGCCACCAGCTCGCCCACGGCCGTGGCCACGTGGACAAAAGTGTCGGAGCCCGAAATCTCGGCCAGCTCGACCTTGCCCGGCAGCGCCACGTCGCCTTCGCGCGCCGTGACACGCAGCGCGCTGCCGCGGACCCCCGCGGTGAAAGACGCCAGGCGTTGGGCCGGCGCGTCGGGCAGCGCCAGGTTCAAGGCCGGGCCGCCCTTCAGTTGCAGGCCTTGCGCGGCAGGCAGGGCCGCCATCAGGTTCATGGGCGGGTCGCTGAAGGCGCGCGCCACACGCAGCGACTGCGGCGCGTGGAAGACCTCGGCGGTGGGCCCGTACTGCAGCAGCTCGCCGCCATCCATCACGGCGGTGTAGCCGCCCAGCAGCAGGGCTTCGCCCGGCTCGGTGGTGGCATAGATCACCGTGGAGTCGCCGGCGGCGAACAACTGGGTCAGCTCTTCGCGCAATTCCTCGCGCAGCTTGTAGTCGAGGTTGACCAGCGGCTCGTCGAGCAGCATCAGCGGCGCGCCCTTGGCCAGCGCCCGCGCCAGGGCCACACGCTGCTGCTGCCCGCCCGAGAGCTCGGCCGGGTAGCGGTCCAAAAACATGTCGATGTGCAGGCGCGCGGCCAGGCTGCGCACTTTCTGCTCTATGTCTTTTTCGCCGCGCAGCTTGAGCGGCGAGGCGATGTTGTCGGCCACGCGCAGCGACGGGTAATTGATGAACTGCTGGTAGACCATGGCGACGTTGCGCTCGCGCACCGGCATGCCGGTCACGTCGGCCTCGTTGACCCGCACCTTGCCCTGCGTGGGAACGTCCAGGCCCGCCATGATGCGCATCAGGCTGGTCTTGCCGGCCTGCGTGGCGCCCAGCAGCACCGTGACCTCCCCGCTGCGCGGCGCCAGGCTCATGTCGTAAAGCCACTGCTCGGCGCCGACTTTTTTGCTGATCTGGTCCAGGGACAGCTGCATCACGCCGCTCCTCCGCCCGACAGGAGCTCAGAGGGGCCGCTCCGCGCGGCGGCCGGGGCCGCAACAGCCAAGGAATTGAAGGTGCTCAACAAGAAAAACTCTCCCCGCAAAACAGATGGACAAAACCAAGTTAAGTTCGGTTTTTTTCTATTTTTCTTCCTTTGTGATTGTTTTATCTAATTGTTTTCCCTTATCTGTTTCCTTTTGTTTCGATATAAAGTTTCTTTCAGGCCTTTCCTCCGTCATCCTTTAAGTCCTTTTAACTCCCGACATCCCAAACCCGGATCCGCGTGAACTCCAATCCCAGGCAAATCAAGCTTCTTGACGTGGTCCGTGCCCACGGCTCGGCTTCCGTCGAGCAGCTTGCCGACAAGCTCGACGTGACCTTGCAGACCGTCAGGCGGGACGTGCAGCGCCTGTCCGAGGCCGGCTTGCTGACGCGCTTTCACGGCGGCGTGCGCATGCCCAGCTCCACCATTGAAAACATCGCGCACCGCCAGCGCGAAAGCCTCAACGCCGAGGGCAAGGCGCGCATCGCCCGGGCCGTCGCCAGGCGCATTCCCAACGACTGCTCGCTGATCCTCAACATCGGCACGACCACCGAAGCCATCGCCAAAGCCTTGCTGAGCCACAAGGGACTGCGCGTCATCACCAACAACCTCAATGTGGCGGCCATCCTCTGCGGCAACACCGATTGCGAGGTCATCGTGGCTGGCGGCGTGGTGCGGGCGCGCGACCGCGGCATCGTGGGCGAGGCGGCGGTCGATTTCATGCGCCAGTTCCGCGTCGACATCGCCGTGATCGGCATTTCGGGCATAGAGCCCGACGGCTCGCTGCGCGACTTCGACTACCGCGAAGTCAAGGTCGCGCAGACCATCATCGAACACGCCCGCGAGGTCTGGCTCGCCGCCGACAGCAGCAAATTCAACCGCCCGGCCATGGTCGAACTGGCCAGGCTCTCGCAGATCGACCGGCTCTTCACCGACATGCCGCCGCCCGAACCCTTCCCGGCCCTGCTGGAGGAAGCGGACGTCAGCTGCGAAGTGGCCCATTCCTGAACGCCGGGCAACGGCGGTTTTCATACACTCCAGCGCATGACCTATCTCCTCGCCCTTGACCAGGGAACCTCCAGCTCCCGCAGCATCGTGTTCGACGAACACGGCCACATCGTGGCCCTGGCGCAGCAGGAGCTGCCGCAGATCTACCCCAAGCCCGGCTGGGTCGAGCACGACCTGATGGAAATCTGGCGCACCCAGCTGGCCACGGCGCGCGAAGTGCTGGCCAAAGCCAACATCAAGGCCGGCGACATCCGCGCGCTGGGCATCACCAACCAGCGTGAAACCACCGCGCTCTGGAACCGCAAGACCGGCCAGCCGGTCCACCACGCCATCGTCTGGCAGGACAGGCGCGCCGAAGCCACCTGCGCCGCCTTGCGCGAGCAGGGCAAGGAAAGCCTGATCCAGTCCAAGACCGGCCTGCTGATCGATGCTTACTTTTCCGGCACCAAACTCAAATGGCTGCTCGACAACGTGCCCGGCGCGCGCGCGCAGGCCGAGCGCGGCGAGCTGGCCTTCGGCACCATCGACTGCTGGCTGATGTGGCAGCTCACCGGCGGCGCACTGCATGCCACCGACGTCAGCAACGCCTCCCGCACCATGCTGTTCAATGTGCACACCAACCAGTGGGACGCCGAGCTGCTGGACTTGCTGGGCATCCCGGCCTCGCTGATGCCCAAGGTGTTGCCTTCGAGTGCGCATTACGGCGACGTGCGGCCTGAGCTGCTGGGCCATGCCATCGCCATCGGCGGTGTTGCCGGCGACCAGCAAAGCGCCCTCTTCGGCCAGGCCTGCTTCAAGGCCGGCATGGCCAAGAACACCTATGGCACGGGCTGCTTCATGCTGATGCACACCGGTGGGCAATTCCAGACGTCCCACAACGGGCTACTGACCACCAGCGCAGCGCAGGCGACCACGCAAACCCAGTTCGCCATCGAAGGCAGCGTGTTCGTGGGCGGTGCCGTGGTGCAGTGGCTGCGCGACGGCCTGCATGCCATCAAGGGCAGCGCCGAGGTGCAGGCGCTGGCCGAAAGCGTGCCCGACTCGGGCGGCGTGATGATGGTGCCGGCCTTCACCGGCCTGGGCGCGCCCTACTGGAAACCGGATGCGCGCGGCACCATCACCGGCCTCACGCGCGGCACCACCGTCGCCCACATCGCGCGCGCCGCGCTGGAAAGCATCGCCTACCAGAGCGCCGCCCTGCTGCAGGCCATGAGCCGTGACGCGGTCAGCGCCGGCGCCGCGCCCGTGGCCGAACTCCGCGTGGACGGCGGTGCCTGCGTCAACGATTTGCTGATGCAGTTCCAGGCGGACCTGCTGGGCATACCGGTGATACGCCCGGCCGTGATCGAAACCACCGCGCTGGGCGCCGCCTACCTGGCGGGGCTGTCCAGCGGCGTGTATGGCAGCACCGACGAGCTGTCGGGCATGTGGCGCGCCGAGCGCAAGTTTTTGCCCACACTGGGCGCCGACCGGGCCGCGGAACTCATGGCGCGCTGGGAGCAGGCGGTGCGGCAGACCGTCTTGCAATAGCGAATAGGCGAATAGCGCGGGCGCTGTCACATTCCCCACAAGCGCGGCCGCTAGACTGGCTGCATGAAACCCCCTGTCACCTCCTTCTCCAGACGCCGACTGGTCCTGGGTGCCGGCGCGGCCGCCGTGCTGGGCCTGGCCGGCGGCAGGACAGCACAGCCCGCGGCCGCAGCGGCCCCGCCCGTCCGCACACGCCTGCGCCTGATCGGTGAGTCCCGTTTTGCGCACCGCCTGCAGTTCCAGGGCACCACGGTGGGCGGGCTCTCGGGCATTGACTACGACCCCGCCAGCGGCCTGTATTACCTGGTCAGCGACGATGGTTCCAACATCAACCCCGCGCGGTTTTACACCGCACGCATCGCGCTGGACATGAACAGCCTGGGCCAGCCGGAGTTGCTGGGCGTCACCCCCCTGCGTCCGGCCGATGACGGCACGTATGCGGCAGCCTTGCGGCGCGTGCAGGCTCCCGACCCGGAGGCGATCCGCTGGCGCCCCGGCAGCCGGACCTTGCTGTGGACCAGCGAGGGGCATTCCTTGACGGGCGTGGCACCGGAGTTGCGCGAAAGCCGTCTTGACGGCACGCTGGTTCGCGAATTTTCGCTGCCGGCCATGTTTGATTTTCATCTCACCCGGGGACCGCGCGTTAATCTGAACCTGGAAGGCCTGGCCTTGAGCCCGGACGGCAGCCGGGCCTGGATCGCCATGGAAAACGCCATGCGCCAGGACGGCCCGCCGCCGACCGTACAGGCCGCCGGCGGGCCGTGCCGCTTCACCCAGCTGGACCTGGCCAGCGGGCAGGTCGTGCGGCAAATAGCCTACGTGCCCGACGCCATTCCGCGCGCGCCTGTCGCACCGGCCACCCAGGCCGACAACGGCGTGGTGGAAATCCTGATGCTCGATGCCGACCGCATGCTGGTGCTGGAGCGGGCTTATATGGCCGGCTGGGGCCCGCAAGCGGGTAACTCGCTGCGCCTGTACCTCATCGACACGCGGCAGGGTTCCGACACGCTGGCAACGCCCGCCCTGCAGGCTGGAGCCTATCGCGCGGTGGACAAAACGCTGATTGCCGACTTCTCAGCCTTCACCGGTCCGGGGCCCGGCCTCCGGCTGGAGCGCCTGGACAATACGGAAGGCATGGCCTGGGGCCCGGTGCTGCCCAACGGAAACCGCAGCCTGGTCTTCATAAGCGACGACAATTTCAGTTCCCGGCAAATCAGCCAGTGGCTGGCCTTTGAATTTTTGGACTGACAACGCATGACTTCCACCTCCCGCGCAAACACCGAACACATCGCCTTCGTAGGCGGCGGCAATATGGCCAGTGCCATCATCGGCGGCCTGATCAAGCAGGGCTTGCCCGCCGGCCAGATCCAGGTGGCCGAACCTTTCGCCGAGCAGCGCGCCAAACTCACGCAGCAGTTCGGCGTGCAGGTCCACGAAGGCCCGGGCGCCTGGCTGGCCGGCGCCGGCCTGGTCGTCTGGGCCGTCAAGCCGCAAGTCTTCAAGGAGGCGGCGCTGCAAACGCGCTTTCACACCAAAACCGCCTTGCACCTGAGCGTGGCGGCCGGCGTGCGCTCGGGCAGCATCGCGCACTGGCTGGGCACCGAGCGCGTGGTACGCGCCATGCCCAACACGCCGGCGCTGGTCGGCAAAGGCATGACGGCCCTGTTCGCGCGCGAGGCCGCCACCAGCGCCGACAGGCTGGCGATTGAAAAAGTGCTCAAGCCCACGGGCGCCACCCTGTGGCTGGCCGAAGAAGCCCAGCTCGACGCGGTCACCGCGCTGTCCGGCTCGGGCCCAGCCTATGTGTTCTATTTCATCGAGGCCATGATCGAAGCCGGCACGGACATGGGCCTGCCTCCCGCGCAGGCGCGCCAGCTCGCGATAGGCACGTTTGTGGGCGCTTCCGCGCTGGCGCAGGCTTCGGACGAGCCCCCCCAGGAGCTGCGCGCGCGGGTCACCTCCAAGGGCGGCACCACTTACGCTGCGCTGACATCCATGGAGCAGGACCGCGTCAAGATGCAGTTCATGCGCGCCATCCACGCCGCCCGGCAGCGTGCTGCCGAACTTGGCGACGAATTCGGCGGCGCCTGAGCGCGTCAACCGCCCGGCGAGGGCAAACGTTGAACACGGGCGTACGTGCAGCTTGTCTTGATCCACACTGTGGGACACCCCGGCGGCATCCGCTTCACAACTTTTCCAACATCCGGAGCTTCACATGAACAAACTTCTGTCCACCCTCGTCAGCGCAGCCGTCCTCGCCATGCCCCTGGCCGTGATTTCCACGTCCGCATCGGCCCAGGCCGCCGCTCCCGCAGCCGCCCCGTCGGCAGCTCCCGCAGCAGCTCCTGAGAAAAAGGCCGCCGCTCCCGCCAAGGCAAAGGCCAAGAAGACCAAGCGCAAGGCCAAGGCCAAAAAAGCCGCCGTCTGATCAGCCTCAGCTGACGCAAAAAGCCCGCTTCAAGCGGGCTTTTTTATGGGCGCTTTCCAGGCCTTGCGGATCAGCGGCCCAGGTAAGACAGCACGATGCCCGCGAACAGCGCGAAGCCCAGCCAGTGGTTGAGGCGAAAAGCCTTGAAGCAGTCCTCACGCTCGCGCTTGCGGATCAGCCAGCCATGCCATAGGGCCTGCAGCAAGGCCGCAGCCAAGGCGATCCAGTAAACCGGCGACTGCCCCACCGCGTCCAACAGGGCCCAGGCCCAGATCGCCAGGTAGGCCAGGTAGCACAACATCACCGCGGCCACGTCAAAACGGCCCAGCGTGATGGCCGAGGTTTTCATGCCTATCTTGAGATCGTCGTCGCGGTCCACCATGGCGTATTCGGTGTCGTACGCCACCACCCAGAACAGGTTGCCCAGCAGCAGAACCCAGGCCAGCAGTGGCACTCGCGACTGCACGGCGGCAAAAGCCATGGGAATGCCAAAACTGAACGCCACACCCAGCACCGCCTGCGGCATGGACACATAGCGCTTGGCAAATGGGTAGGCCAGCGCGATGGCCAGCGCGGCAAACGACCAGACGATGGTGACGCTATTCGTGGTCAGCACCAGGCCGAAGGCCAGCAGCGCCAGCACCGCGCCCACCATGAGCGCCTCCCGCACCGACACCGCGCCGCTGGTGACCGGCCGCTGCGCCGTGCGCTTGACGTGGCGGTCAAAGTCCCGGTCGGCCACGTCGTTGACGCAGCAGCCCGCGCTGCGCATCAGGATGGTTCCCAGCGTGAACACCACCACCAGATGCCAGCCCGGAAAGCCGTGCGAAGCCACCCACAGCGCCGACAGCGTGGGCCACAGCAGCAGCAGCCAACCCGCCGGGCGGTTCCAGCGGACAAGCTGAAGGTAGAGGGCGAGCTTATTCTTCAAGCAGGGAACGCAGCATCCATGCCGTCTGCTCATGCACCGTCAGGCGCTGCGTCAGCAAATCAGCCGTCGGCTCGTCGCTGGCCTTGTCGGCCAGCGGGAACAGTTCGCGTGCGGTGCGCGCCACGGCTTCATGGCCTTGCACCAGGATGCGCACCATTTCCAGCGCCTTGGGCGGCACCACCGGCACGTCGGGAATCGAGGCCAGCTTGCTGAACTGCGCATAAGAGCCCGGCGCGGGATGTCCCAGCGATCGGATGCGCTCTGCCACCGGGTCGACCGCGGCCCAGAGTTCGGTGTACTGCGTCATGAACATCAGGTGCAGCGTGTTGAACATGGGCCCCGTCACGTTCCAGTGGAAGTTGTGGGTCGTCAGGTAAAGCGTGTAGGTGTCGGCCAGCAGGCGGCTCAGGCCCTTGGCGATCGCCGCGCGGTCTTTTTCACTGATGCCGATGTTGATGGAAGGCGCGGATTTTCCGGCAGCTTTGGCGGATGGCTTGGCCATGGTGTTTCCTTTTTTTTAAATTCAGGGATAACTTTAACGAAATCAGGACGACGGCCGCAACAGCCGCCATCAATACCCGTCATAGCCGGGATTCAAGACAGGCGGATGACGCCGGGCAGTTCGCAGGCGTAGATGGCATTGCGCAGCGCGGCGATGGCCTCATAGCGCGTAAAGCTGCGCCGCCAGGCCAGCACCACACGCCGGCTGGGCACATCGCCGTCGAAGGGCAGGTATTTGATGAACGAAGGTTGCTCCGCCGCCACCTTGCCGCGGGCTGGGGCGGTTTTCCCCTTCACTGCTTTTTTCGCGGCGGCCTGCTCGGCCAGCGCCTCCTTGGGCACGCCCAAGCGGGGTACCAGCGTAATGCCCATGCCGGCCGCCACCATGTGCTTGATGGTCTCCAGCGACGAACCTTCAAAACTTTTGCTGATGCCCTCGGCGCTGCTGGAAAAGCGCGCGAACTCGGGGCAGACCTCGAGCACATGGTCGCGAAAGCAATGGCCGGTGCCCAGCAGAAGCATGGTTTCCTTTTTGAGCTCCTCGGCCGTCACGCCCTTGCGCGCTGCCAGCGGGTGCGCGCTGGGCACGGCCGCCATGAAAGGCTCGTCATACAGCGGCGCGATCGCCAGGTTGGCGTCGGGAAAGGGCTCGGCCAGGATGGCGCAGTCGATTTCGCCGGTACGGAGCTCTTCGAGCAGCTTGACGGTGAAGTTTTCCTGCAGCATCAGCGGCATCTGCGGCGTCTTCGCGATGGCCTGGCGCACCAGGTCGGGCAGCAAATAGGGGCCTATCGTGTAAATGACGCCCAGGCGCAGCGGGCCGGCCAGCGGATCCTTGCCGCGCTTGGCGATTTCGCGGATGTTGTCGGCCTGCTCGAGCACGCTCTGCGCCTGGCGCACGATCTCCTCGCCCAGTGGCGTCACGGTGATTTCATTGGCATTGCGCTCGAAGAGCTTGACCTGCAGCTCTTCTTCGAGCTTCTTGATGGCCACGCTGAGCGTGGGCTGCGAAACGTGGCAGGCATCGGCGCCCTTGCCAAAGTGCTTTTCCCGGGCCACGGCGACGATGTATTTGAGTTCGGTCAGCGTCATGGGCTTATTGTGCTGCTTTTCTCAATCGCCGTGCCACGCAATGGTGCCCAAGTCCTCTCAGACCCTCTCAGGCCTTCAGGTACTCGGCTTTGCCGCCCAGCCAGCGCAGGATGTGCCGGTGCGCGAGCTCCGCATGCCGGTCCAGCATGGTGGGCGCCAGACCGCGCGCCCAGGCCAGCAGTTCGGTGTCCGTCGCCAGGTCGGCAAAACGCAGCAAGGGTGCGCCCGACTGCCGCGCGCCCAGGAATTCACCCGGCCCGCGGATTTCGAGGTCGCGCCGGGCGATCTCGAAGCCGTCATTGGTCTGCGCCATGGCCTTGAGGCGCTCGCGCGCCATCTCGCCGAGCCGGGGTGCATCGCCCGTGGAGTACAGCAGCACGCAGGCCGAAGCCGCCGCCCCGCGCCCGACCCGGCCGCGCAGCTGGTGCAGCTGGCTCAGGCCGAAGCGCTCGGCGTGTTCAATCACCATCAGCGAGGCATTGGGCACGTCCACCCCAACCTCGATCACCGTGGTGCTGACCAGCACGCCCATGACTCCGTCTGTGAACAGGGCCATCACGGCTTTTTTCTCGGCCAGTGGCATGCGCGAATGCAGCAGGCCCACCAGCACACCGGGCAGGGCCGCGCTCAGCGCTTCGTGGGTCTGGGTCGCGTTGACCAGGTCTATGGATTCACTTTCTTCGATCAGCGGGCAGACCCAGTAGATCTGCCGCCCTTCGGCCAGCTGGCCGCGTATGCGCGCGACCACCTCGTCGCGCCGCGCGTCGCTGACCACTTTGGTCACGATGGGCGTGCGGCCCGGCGGCAGCTCATCGATGGTGGAGACGTCGAGGTCGGCGTAATAGCTCATGGCCAGGGTGCGCGGGATCGGCGTGGCGGTCATCATGAGCATATGAGGCTCTTCGCCGCCTTCGGTCATCTTGCTGCGCAAGGCCAGGCGCTGCGCCACGCCGAAGCGGTGCTGCTCGTCGATGATGGCCAGGGCCAGGTTCTTGAACTTGACCTTGTCCTGGATCACGGCGTGCGTGCCCACCACCAGGCCCGCGTCACCGCTTTCGATCATGGCCAGCATCTCGCGCCGCTCCTTCGCCTTCTGGCTGCCGGTCAGCCAGGCGGTCTTGATGCCCATAGGTTCCAGCCAGCCGATCAACTTGCGGAAGTGTTGCTCGGCCAGGATTTCGGTGGGCGCCATCAGCGCGCATTGCCAGCCCGCGTCCATGCAGCGGGCCGCGGCCAGCGCCGCCACCACGGTCTTGCCGGCGCCCACATCACCCTGCAGCAGGCGGTGCATGGGGATGTTTTTTTTCAGATCCGCCTCGATTTCTCCGCAAACGCGCTGCTGGGCGGCGGTGAGCCGGAAAGGCAGGCGCTCCAGCAATTGCTCCTCCAGCGTGCATTGCGGGCCCCGCATGGCAGGACCGGTGAGCGCCGGGGCGCGCATGGCCGCGCGTATGCGCCTGGCCTGCAGCTGCGACAGCTGCTGGGCCAGCAGTTCCTCGGCTTTCAGGCGCTGCCAGGCCGGGTGGCTGCGGTCTTCCAGCGTGGCCAGCGACACGTCGGGCGTCGGGTGGTGCAGGAACTGCAGCGCCTCGCGCAGGCTCCACAGGGGTTGCGGCAGGCTTTTGCCCAGCACCTCCTCAGGGAGGGTCTCACGCAGGTCGGCGCGGAACAGCCCGCTGAGCACCGCCTTGCGCAAATAGTTCTGCGGCAGGCCGGCCACGGTGGGGTAGACCGGTGTCAGCGCGCCCGGCAGCTCGCCTTCGGCCAGCCTGAAACTCGGGTGGATCATTTCGCGGCCGGCAAAACCGCCGCGCATCTCGCCGCGCACGCGCACGCGCGCGCCCACGCTCAGCGTTTTCTGGTGAGCCGGGTAGAAATTGATAAAGCGCAGCACGCAGGTGTCGCTGCCGTCGTCGACCGTCACGCGCAGCTGGCGGCGTGGCCGAAAGGCGATGTCGCTGTGCGTCACCACGCCCTCGATCTGCACCAGGTCGCCGTCGCGGGCGTCGGCCAGGCGCACGATGCGGGTTTCGTCCTCATAGCGCAGGGGCAGGTGCAGGGCCAGGTCGATGTCGCGGCGCAGGCCCAGCTTTTCGAGGGCTTTCTGGGCCGGCGACTTGGCCGGGGGCTTTTCAGCTTTGGCCTGTGGCGCGGCCTGCTCCCCGGCCGGAACCTCTGGCGGGGCGGTTTTGCGAGCGGAAGCACCGGGTGGCGACATGGGACAATTGTGCCTTCATGAACACCCATTTCAGCCTCAGCGATTTTGATTTCACGCTGCCCGAAGAACTCATAGCCCAACACCCCGCCACCCAGCGCAGCGCCTCGCGCCTGCTCGACGGCCGGGAAAGCCTGCCGGTGGACCGGCGTTTCACCGACCTCCCCGGCCTGCTGCAGCCGGGCGACCTGCTGGTCTTCAACGACACCAAAGTCGTCAAGGCCCGCCTCTTCGGCCAGAAAGCCAGCGGCGGCAAGCTGGAGTTGCTGATTGAGCGGGTGCTGTCGCCGCACGCGGATGCAGGCCATGAAGTCGCCGCCCACATGAAGGTCAGCAAAAAACCCCTGCCGGGCGCGGTGCTGCAAATGGACGGCGGCTTTACCGCCACCTTGCTGGGCCGCTGGCCTGAAGAAAGCGGGCCGCTGTACCGCTTTCGCCTGAGCAGCGACCCTTACGCCCTGATGGCCCGGCACGGCCACGTGCCGCTGCCGCCCTACATCACGCATACGGATTCCGCCGACGACGAGCAGCGCTACCAGACGGTGTTCGCCAAAAACCCGGGCGCCGTGGCGGCCCCCACCGCCGCGCTGCATTTTGACGAGGCTGTGCTGGCCGAACTGGAAGCGCGCGGCATCCGGCGCGCCAGCGTGACCCTGCACGTGGGCGCGGGCACCTTCCAGCCCGTCAAGGCCGAGAACATCGCCGACCACACCATGCATTTTGAGCGCTTTGAGGTGCCCCCGGCCACGCGCGAGGCAATTGCCGCCTGCAAGGCGCGCGGCGGCCGCGTGGTGGCCGTGGGCACCACCACCGTCCGCGCACTGGAGTCCCACGCCAAATTCGGCCCCGAGTGCAATGACACCAACATCTTCATCACACCGGGCTTTGAGTTCGTCGTGGTCGACCTGCTGCTGACCAACTTCCACCTGCCCAAAAGCACGCTGATGATGCTGGTCAGCGCGTTTTCGGGCTACGAACACATCATGGCGCTGTACCGGCATGCCATCGCCCAGCGCTACCGCTTTTTCAGCTATGGCGACGCCATGCTGCTGGAGCGTAAAACCCCTGCGGCACAGCCTTAATTACACCTGCGACAATCGCACGATGCTCGAATTTGAAGTTCTGAAGACCGACACCAGCCCGGAGGACAAGGCCGGCGCCTACCTCGGTTCCTACGCCCGCCGCGGCAGGCTGACGCTCAACCACGGCGTGGTGCAAACCCCCATCTTCATGCCGGTCGGCACCTATGGCACGGTCAAGGGCGTGATGCCGCAGTCGCTGCACGACATGGGCGCGCAAATCATCCTGGGCAACACCTTTCACCTGTGGATGCGGCCCGGCCTGGACGTGATGCAGCAGTTCGGCGGCCTGCACAAGTTTGAAAGCTGGAACAAGCCCATCCTGACCGACAGCGGCGGCTTCCAGGTCTGGTCGCTGGGCGAGATGCGCAAGATTTCCGAAGAAGGCGTGAAGTTCGCTTCACCCGTCAACGGCGACAAGCTGTTCTTGACGCCAGAAATCTCCATGCAGATCCAGACCGTGCTCAACAGCGACATCGTGATGCAGTTCGACGAATGCACGCCTTACGACACCAAGGGCCACATCACCACCGAAAGCGAAGCGCGCAGTTCCATGGAGCTGAGCCTGCGCTGGGCCAGCCGCTGCATCGCCGAGTTCAACAAGCTGGAGAACCCGAACGCGCTGTTCGGCATCGTGCAGGGCGGCATGTTTGAAAACCTGCGCCAGGAATCGCTGGAAGCCCTGGTCGAGCTGGACCTGCCCGGTTATGCCATAGGCGGCGTCAGCGTGGGCGAGCCCAAGGAAGAGATGCAGCGCATCATGGCCCACACGCCGCACCGCCTGCCCACGCACAAGCCGCGCTACCTGATGGGCGTGGGCACGCCCGAAGACCTGGTCGAGGGCGTGGCCGCCGGCGTCGACATGTTTGACTGCGTGATGCCGACCCGCAACGCGCGCAACGGCCACATGTTCACGCGCTTCGGTGACCTGAAGATCCGCAACGCGCGCTACAAGACCGAAGACCAGCCGGTGGACGCGACCTGCGGCTGCTACACCTGCAAGAACTTCTCGCGTGCTTATATGCATCACCTGGATCGCTGCGGCGAAATGCTGGGTCCCATGCTGTCCAGCATCCACAACCTGCACTACTACCTGAACCTGATGCAGGAAGTGCGTGACGCGCTGGATGCCGGCCGCTTCGGCGAGTTCACCAAGCAGTTCCGCGCCGACCGGCAACGGGGCGTCTGATGAACATCAACTTGCAACGCTGGATAGACCGCTGGGCCGGCATTCCGCTGTGCGCGGCGGTTTCGGCCGTGGACGCCGTGGCGCGGCGCTTTCGCAAGGATTCCGGCGCCGATGCCGCGCCGCGCGCGATTGTCGTGATCCTGCTGTCGGAAATGGGCAGCCTGGTGCTGGCCCACGAGATGTTCGCGCGCCTCAAGCAGCGTTACCCCGATGCACCGCTGCACGCGCTGCTGTTCGGCAAGAACCGCGAAATCCTGGACCTCATGCAGGTGGTGGACCCGGCCAACGTGCACACGGTGGACGACAAGTCGCTGGGCGGCCTGCTCTCCAGCCTGTGGAGGGCGATCGGCGAGCTGCGCCGCGCGCAGGTCGACGTGGCCATCGACTGCGAGCTGTTTTCGCGCATCAGCAGCCTGCTGTCTTACGCCAGCGGCGCGCGCATCCGCGTGGGTTTTCACCGCCATACGCAGGAGGGCCTGTACCGCGGCTCGCACATCAACCGGCCCGTGCCCTACAACCCCTACCACCACATCAGCGCCCAGTTCCTGACGCTGGCGCGCGCGATTGATTCAACCGCCGTACCCAAGTCCAAACTGCCGGCCAACCTGGCGTCCGCCACCGCCAAGCCACCGCCGCACGTGCGGCTGGACCCGGCGCTGCTGCCGGGCATCCAGGCCCGCCTCGGGCAGGACTTTCCCGCGATCGCCGGCAAGCCGCTGGTGCTGGTCTACCCGGGCGGCGGCATTTTGCCGATACGCGCCTGGCCGCTGGATTCCTACACCGCGTTGTGCCAGGGCCTGGTGGCCGACGGCTGCGCCGTGGCCGTGATCGGCCTCAAGGACGACCAGGCGCTGGCGCGGCAGCTGGTGGCCAATGTGCAGACGGCTTTCCCGGCCGGCCCGGTGATCGACCTGACCGGCTACACGCGCTCGATTTCCGAACTGCTGGCGCTGTTCCATGTGGCGCGCCTGCTGGTCACCAACGACGGCGGGCCGGGCCAATTCGCGGCGCTCACGCCGATCTGGACGCTGATGCTGTTCGGCCCCGAAACCCCGGGCCTGTATGCGCCGCTCACGCCGCAATGCCACTCCTTCTACAGCCAGTGGCCCTGCTCGCCCTGCCTGACCGCCTACAACCACCGCTCGTCCTATTGCGACGGTGACAACCAGTGCCTCAAAGTCATCGCGCCGGACACCGTATTGGCCAAGGCGCGCGAGTGCCTGGCAGCCTCCTGACCCACACCCTCTGATGCCCACACTCCGATCTTTTGCCGAGGCCGTGATCCGGCGCCTGCCCGAACGCCTGCAGCCCATGGTGCGCTGGCGTTTCATCAAGTTCGGCGTGGTGGGCGCCAGCGGAACGGTGGTCAACGTCGCGGTGCTTTACCTCGCGCAGGAGTTTTTGTTCAGCGGGATTGCCGATTTCCATGACCGGCTCAACTACTCCATCGCGCTGGCGATCACCGTCGCCACCATCAGCAACTTCTACTGGAACCGGCGCCTGACCTGGCGCGACCGCAAGCACGAAGTCCACCACTCGGCGCTGTTCCTGTTTTCCAAGTACGTGATGGCCGCCGGCCTGGCCATCGTGCTGCAGTCGCTGTTGACCAAATGGCTGGCCTTGTACATGCATTACCTGCTGGCCAATGTGCTGGCCATCGCGCTGTCCAGCGTCTGCAATTTTGTGGCCAACGATCGCATGACTTTCCGCCGCCGCAGCGCCAAAATCGAGGCCGATGCCGCCGCGCACCCACCGCCCAACGATGTCCATGACAAGCCCTGAGCCCCTGAAAACACGCCTTCCCGCCCACCGCATCTGGATAGGGCTGGCCGTCCTGGTTGCCCTGGGCTATCTGTTCGGCCTGGGCGGCGACCACATCCCGCGCAACGGCGACGAGCTGGTCTACGCCCACATCGCGCGGCTCACAGCGGAAACCGGCAAATGGCTGCCGCTGGTCAGCTCCTACGACTTCATGCGCAACACCAAGCCGCCCGTCCTGTTCTGGCAGGCCATGCTGGCCGGCGGCTGGGGCGAGCACTGGACGCTGCTCAACCTGCGCCTGCCGAGCATTGCCTACACCTGGGCGATCACCCTGATGACCGCGCTGCTGGCCTGGAAGATCGTCCAGGGCGAAACCGCACCGGCCGACCGCCGCCGCCACGCGCTGGCCATGGGCGCCATCGCGGCCATCGTCTACCTGTCTTTCTTCAGCACCTACCGCTACGGCCGGCCCTACCTGACCAGCGCGCCGGAAACCTTCTGGCTGTTCGGCGTGTTGTTCGCGATTGCCTGGTCGCCGGCAAAACTGCTGGCCTCGCGTTGGGCGTTTCCGCTGCTGGCGGGCATCGCCATCGGCATCGGCTGCCTTTACAAGTCTTTTGTCATGGTGGTGCCGGTCGGCTTTGCGCTGGCGCTGTGCTACCAAGTGCTGGGTGCGCGCAAGGCGCCGTGGGATGTGTTCCGGCGCGGCATCGTGATCGACGGCGTGAAGGTCGTCGCCATCTGCTTGCTGGCACTGGCGATTTTCGGCCTGTGGTTTGCCATAGACCCGCAGCCGGGCGAAGTCTGGCGCGAGTTCGTCGTCGGCGAGAACGCCGGCAAGATGAATTCGTCAAAAGGTTACTTCGCCATCGCCTTCAGCGGCAGCAGCGGCATCCTGACCATCCTGACGGGCTACTACTCCAACGCGCTGTTCCTCTTGCCCGTTGCGGTCGGCTGCACCTGGGCCGCCTGGAAAGCCTGGCGCCAGCGCAAAGGCACAGGGCAAACCATCAGCGACACCGAAAAAGCCCTGTGGATCTGGCTGCTGGCCTTCGCGCTGGTGTTCATGGTGCCCACGCAGCGTTCCACGCGCTACCTGATTCCCGCCATGCCGGCGCTGGCCGTGCTGATCGCGCTGTACTGGGAGCGCATCGCGCGCATCTGGTTCAGCCTGACCCTGGCGATCTGCCTCATAGGCGCGCTGGCCATGGGCCTGATCGGCTACGGCGGCGTGCGCGCCACGCAGGACGCGTGGCTGTTCTCACCGCTGTACTGGCTCTTCCTGGGCGTGCTGGCCGCCGCCTGCGTCGCGGGCATGTTCAAGCCCGCATGGACGCGCCCGATTACCGCCCTCAGCAGCTTCGGCGTGCTGTTCGCGCTGGCCTGGGTCACGGCGCCGTTCAATGGCGACATGGGCCGCTTCCGTGCGGAGACCGGCGCGCAGCTCAAGGGCCAGGCCGTGTCGGTGCCCAGCAATTTCAACGGGCATTTCGAGCGCTACGAGTTCATCATCCCCGGCGCCAAAATTGTCCCCTACTTCGCCGCGCAGCCGGTGGACTACCAGGACGTGGACGCGCTCTTCAAGAACACGCGCTACGCGCTGGTGCAGCGCCGCGCCGGGCAAAAACCCTGCGAGCAGTGCCGCGTCATCGACGAGCGCTGGGACCTGCGTTCGCGCCAGGACGAAAAAGAAGGTACGCTGGGCGCCTTCAAGTCGCCGGAAACCTTCTGGTACTCCAAAGAGTACCTGGTCGAGCGCGCGGCGCCCTGATCCTTCCCGATTCACACCCCGGCAAACTTCAAGAGGAAACACCCATGCCCCGATTCAAGAGACTTGCAGGGGCGTTGGCCCTGGTGGCCATGCTGGCGCTGAGCGGTTGCGCCACGGCCATCAAGCCGCATGAAACCAGCGGCGCACCCACGCTGGGTTTCCAGAACATGGCGCTCAACCCCGGCAACGGCGGGGAACTGGTCGCCGCCGACGCGCTGCTGCCGGGCGACATCATCCTCACGGCCGAAAACGGCCTGAATTCCGTCGGCATCCGCCTGATCACGCTGTCGCCCGTGAGCCACGCGGCGGTCTACATGGGCAACCGGCAGATCGCCGAAGCCGTGGGATCGGGCATACGCATCCGCAGCGTGGATGCCCTGCTGCAAGACGAAGCGACGGTGGTGGCTTTTCGCCACCCCGACCTCACGGCCGGGCAGGCCGTCAAGATCAACACCTTTGTGGCCAGCCACGAAGGCCAGAAATACAACTACGTCGGTGTGATGCTGCAGGCCCCGTTCGCTTTGGAGCGGCGCATGTGCGAGCTGCCGCTGGTGCCGTCCATGGTGCGCGACTTCTGCATACGCGGCATCGCGGCCGTGCAGCTGGGCCTGGGGCGCAACGACCAGTTCTTCTGCTCCCAGTTCATCCTGGAGGCCTATCGCAGCGCGGGCCTGCCGCTCACCGACGCCGACCCGCGCCTGATCAACCCCGGCGACCTGCTGCACATGCGGGAGGGCGACGTGCCCTCCATCATGATTCACAAGCCGCTGCGCTATGTGGGCCACCTCAAGGCCGCTCCGCAGGTGGTGGCTGCGGAGCAGCTGGAGCGTTAACCGCCCACGTGCATGGTGAACTGCGCGCCGTTGGACAGCTTGCACTGCCCGGTGCCCATGGTGGATGAGTTCATCTGGTAGCGGCAACTGATGTAGTTGCCGCGGCTGCCGGATCCGTTGGCGACGCCTTCGCGCACGGATGAACCCGCAATGCGCGTGGCTTCCCCATTGAAACTCTCACCGTTGATATTGGTGGTGAAGGTCCCGCGCCCGTTCATGTCGTTGGTCACCACCGCGCCCACCATGCCGTAGGCTTGGGCGGCATCATTCGACGGATAGAGCCGCGCCGCGAAGGTGGTGCTGGCCGGCATGGCCGGCGTGACGTACACCGTGGAAGTGACCGGCGGATGGCCGGGCTGGACCGGCACAACATAGCAGCCCGTCAGAGCCGTGGCGCCCAGCACCGCGGCGGCCAGAGCCGTGCGGCGCGTCAGGCGTGACAGGGAAAACAGGGAGGAATCAATCTTCATACATAACCCGAAGGCCCAAGCACATGCTTGTGGCCGCAGTGTGTGGTGGTCAGCCCAAAAGGTTGCATTGAAAGATACAAGAACATCAAAAAGATACGAAAAGGATCAAAATCAGATACTTCACCGAAATTCCAGATACCAGCCACCCGCCAAATAGCCGACGCACAGCGTAAAGATCCAGGCTCAGGCACCATCAAGCCATCCACCACTTTTCTGCCGTAAAGACCATGCAATACCGCCGCCTTGGAAACAGCAACCTCAAAGTCTCCGTCCTGTGCCTGGGCACCATGATGTTCGGCAAGCAGACGCCATTTGAGGACGCGGCGCGCATCGTGGCTTCGGCCCGTGAGCACGGGCTCAACTTCATCGACACGGCCGACGTCTACAACCAGGGTCAGTCCGAGAAAGACGTGGGCAAGCTGCTGGCCGGCCAGCGGCAGCACTGGGTGCTGGCCAGCAAGCTGGGCAACGCGGTCAGCGAGAACATCAACGAAAGCCATTATTCGCGCCGCTGGCTGATCCAGCAGACCGACGCCATCCTGGCCCGGCTGCAGACCGATTACCTGGACATCCTCTACCTGCACCGCGACTACCATGAGGAGAACCTCGAGGAGGCGGTGCGCGCGCTCGGTGATTTGATACGCGCGGGCAAGCTGCGCAGCTTTGGGTTGTCCAACTTCCGCGGCTGGCGCATCGCCGAGGTGGTGCGGCTGTGCAAAGAACTGGGCGTGCCGCAACCCGCCGTGTGCCAGCCTTATTACAACCTGCTCAATCGCAGCCCGGAAGTCGAGATCCTGCCGGCCTGCGGCCACTACGGCCTGGGTGTGGTGCCCTACAGCCCCTTGGCGCGCGGCGTGCTCACCGGCAAATACCCGCCCGGCCAGCCGCCGGCCGAAGGCACGCGTGCCGGCAGCGGCGACAAGCGCATCCTGGAAACCGAGTTCCGCGAAGAGTCCCTGGTGATCGCACAGAAGATCAAGGCGCGCTGCGAAGCCAAAGGCCAGGTCCCCGGCCAGTTCGCCGCGGCCTGGGTGCTGGCCAACCCGCTGGTCGGCTCCGTCATCGTCGGGCCGCGCACGCTGCCGCATCTGGAAGACGTGTACGGCGCGGTGGACCTGGTGCTGGACAAGGGCGACGAAGCCTTTGTCAACGAGCTGGTGGTGCCCGGCCACGCGTCCAGCCACGGCTACAACGACCCGGGCTACCCCTTCTTCGGCCGCGCCCTTCCCTGAGCCGGCATTGGCCTCAGATCCGGTACTGCGACCATAAGGTATTCGTGAACCGCGATGCCCCGATCTGTTGCCGCAGCGCGTTGAACCTGGGTGCCTGCGGGTAAGCACGAAGAAATTGTTCCTGCGTCGCATGCAGCTGGTACGGCAGGTAGTAGCTGCCTTCATGCGACAGTGCCATGTCGATCATTGAACGGGTCCATTGCCCGGCGTGTTGCTGCGCATGGAACGACACGCCCTGTTTATAGTAAATCACGAAGGAAAACACATCCTGCCTGGCCCAAGCCATCAACACCGCGCGGTCAGCCGGGGTGTGGCGTATTGAGACATTCACCGCGCCCGTGGGGGTCGATTGCAACAGGCTGGACATCTTTCGCGCGAAGCTTGCGAAGTGGCGCTCCGGGACAAAGTACTCCTGCAAAACATAGCTTGAAAAATCCCGGCTTGCGGGCTCAAGCTGCGCAACATCAAGGCTGGCCTCGTAGTTGCGCCACACCACGGCCGGCTTGTCCTCGATGGAAGCGGCTTTTTCGCGAAGCGAAGCCCCGCCAGGCAACTCCGTCATGGCCCAGAAGAAAAGTTTCTCTTTGATGTAGGGGCGGCCCGGCGGCGTCAACCTCTCAGCAACGGTCAAGGGCTTGTCGGTCCGTGACCATGTGACGCAATGCGGACGGTCAAACCGGTCCGGGAATAAATCGGCGTTGTGCAATAACGCATTCGGGTTGGACAGGACTTTTTCGCGAAACCAGTCCGGATAGTCCTCAATGGGAACGCGGCTCGTCGATCTTTCTATCCGGAAGTTTTCGTCGAGATTGAGCTCAACTTCCGTGATGACCCCGACTCCCCCGTACCCGCCCAGGGCGGCATGAAAAAGTTCTGAATGAGTTTGCCTGCTGGCCTCAATCACCTCGCCGTCAGGCAAGACCATCTGCAAGGCCCGGACGGAACGGCTGACAGACCCGTGCCCGACATAACGCCCATGGCAGTTCACCGACACCGAGCCTCCCACCGTGAAACTGGCGTAGCTCTGCATGGTCTGGATCGACAGCCCCTGCGGGTCGATGATCGCCTGCAGGTCGCGCCATCGCATTCCCGCCTGGACCCTGGCGATCCGTTTGGCGGGGTCGACTTTCACCACGCCGTTCATCGCGCGCATATCCAGCTGCAAACCGCCTTGAATGGCGGTCTGCCCTCCCATGCTGAACCTGCCGCCACCAACGCTCACCTGGCCTTGCCATTTTTTCAAGGCCTGCCGGACGTCATCGGTTCCCCGGATTTCCGCGATTTCAGCCGTCTTCACCGAACTGAGGTGGGTGACATTGCACACACTCAGCGGATCGGCCGGACACTTTGCCTCGGCATTCAGCTGCGCCAGCGCCGCGCCGCCGGCAATAGCCGACAACGCCCTCCTGCGCGATGGATCGAAGCGCATCTAGCCGGCACCGCAAGCGTGGCAAAACCTGGCGAAGGCGCTCTTGCGCGTCGAACACTTCGCACAATGGTCGAACAGGCCAATGCCGCAGTGCGGACAAAAATCGATCTCCGGATTTTTCAGGTCCACGGCCCGCTCGCAGCCCGGGCACACGCTTTTTGACAGCCGCGTGAGCGCCGTGTCGTAGCTTAGTTCCTCGCGGCGCTGCGCATCGGGCAGTTGCTCGGCCAGCTTCTGCTTTTCGAGGTAGCGGTTCAGCGCGATGATGGCCTGGCGACCCACCAGCGCGGTGACGACGATGCCCACGATGTAACGCACATAACCGCCGTAGCTTGGCAGGTAAGGCACCAGCTCCACAAAAAAAGCGAACAGCGCGAAGAAGATAAAGCCCCAGACGAAAGGCCAATAGGCGCTTCTGCGCTTTTTCGCGAACAGCCAGCCGGCCGCCACCAGCAGCGGAAGCGTCAGGGCCAGGCGGTACAAAAAGACGCGCAGTTCCACGCGCCGGTATTCCGCGTTGAGCAGCACTTGCGCGGCATCCTCCATCTCCCTGAGCTTGCGGCGCTCACGTGCCGCGCCCTGGCGCGCATCGAGCGCGGCCTGCTGCTGGGCCTCGACGGCGACGCCGGCCGCGCGCTCGCGGTCTTTGAGCGCATCCAGCGCCCGCGTGCGCGACAGCAGTTCCGGGTCCTGGTCAGCCAGCTGCGTGGCGTGCCGGGTGGACAGCCAGTTGTTAAAGGTTTCACGGGCCGCGGCCGAGTCGGCCTGCGCCACCCGGCGTTTGAGCTGGGCCTGCTCGAGCGCTGTCTGCGCATCCTGCCCGGCGCGCTCGGCGACCTTGATGGCGTTACGCAGCGCGGTGCTGGCATTCGAATCCATGTAGTCGTCGAGCGAAAGCTGCTTCTCGACCTTGGGCAGGTCGCCCACCACGGTGCCGCCCAGCCCTGTCAGGAAGCCGGCGAACACAAACGCCACCAGCCAGAGGCCGCGGTGCATCCATTTTTCCGTCAATCGCAAAGTATTGGCCATGCTTATCTCCGTTTCATGGGGATGACGGGCGCGCGGATCACAGCTTGACGACCGTCACGGGCTTTCCGTCCGTCATGCGGGCCCGTTGCAGCCAGTCAAAGACCGAGTCCACCGTGACGGTTTCGATGCGGTCGGAAAAGCGCTTGCTGTCGGGGTGGTCGTCAAAGGCGACGTTGGCAGCGGTCATGCGCCCGCCCAGCCGGGTCAAGGGACCGAGCTTGAGCGCCGTGGGCTCGTAGCCCTTGAACTGCAGCCAGGCCTGCGCTTTTTCGCGCGTTGTCACGCCGGGCTCCACGGCGGCGGCCAGGGTTTCAATGGCCCACTGGTTGGACTGCTGGTATTTGCGGCCCCAGGCATAACTCACGATGCTGTAGGGCTTGTGGTGCATGGTTGTGAGCCGCGCCGGGTCTTGCAGCAGCGCCAGCAATTGGTCCTGCGCTTGCGGCGAAGGCGCGACCCAAGCCGCCTCGAAGCGCCACAGGTCGTCGAGAAAAAACTCACCCAGCCCCTGGCGGTAAACCGCCGAGTCGCTGGTGCCGCAGGTATTGAGCTTGTGCACCACGCGCCAGGTCATGCCACCCTGCCCGTCGGGCAGCTGGTAGGCCAATCCCAGGTGCGAATAGCGCACGCCGTATTTGGTGAGGTCTTGCCCGGCGCGTGCCAGCAGCACGACTTTTTCGCCGCTGGCGTTGAGGGAGGCCAGGGTTTTCTCGGCCAGCACCATGGCGCGCTCGACGGTCTGGGGCGTGGTCTTGCGGGCTTCGCAGGAACGCCCGGCATGGGCGGCAGGCGCCGTGCCGAAGACAGCAGCCGCGAGCAACAAGGGCAAAAGGGATTTGAAGATTTTCATGGTGTGGCGCCGTTTACTGCGTCAGGCGTTCGTTGTGCAACAAGGCTCTGCCCAACGCATTGGGAATAAAGGCGATCGCCTCCCCCGCTGCCGACAGCACCACACCCGCACCCACCACGCTGACCACCACCACCGTCCCGGCCACCATGGACACGCCCGCCACACCCCTGCCCACCACCTCGATGCTGGCACGCGCGCCGTCGGAGGCGCGCTCCAGCACGTACAGGGTTCCGCGGGCCGTGCTTTCCACGGCCTTGACCACCAGCACCGTACCCGCCGTGGACAACACGACCGGAATGGCCACCACGGCGCCTGCGGCAGCGCTGGCGCCGACCACAACGGACGCCACCGGCAGGGCCGACACGGCGCTCAGGGCCGAGGCCTCGGATTGCGCATGTGCGCTGAACGAGGCGGCGCTTCCCACCAGGGTGAGGCCGGCGGCGACCAAATATGTGGCTAATCGATTTTTCATGATGACTCCTTGTTCCGTGTGCTGGATTTATTCATTGGCCGCGTGGCTGCGGGCGGCACGGCCCAGGCGGGCCTCGCTGAGATCGGCCTCATGGCGGTCGCGCAGGGTCTTGGCCAGCGTGAAGCTGCAGGTAATCAGGTAGAGCCAGCTCACGCCCAGAAAGGCCTTGTAGGTTTCGTTGATCTCCATGCGCCACAGGCCCCAGCCGGTCAGCGACATGGCCAGAAAGAAGCCGCCCCACACCACCAGCTTGAACATGGGCGTGTCGGCCAGCTTGCCTTCGGCCCTGCTTTGCTCCTGGTCACGCACATACTTGGCCAGCACAAAGGCGGCCGACAGGCAGAAGAAATAACCCATGACCATGAAGGCGCGGTCCAGGTCCTTGCCGGGCAGCCACGACAGGCCCACGGCACAGAGGAAAACGGCGATCAGGAAAGATGCCCAGACCTGCAATTGCCAGGGCTTGGAGTCACGGTGTATCAGCGTCTGCATAAAAACCTTGCGGTTGTTGAGGTGTCGCCACTGTGCGGCCCGCCCCCCGGAAATCATGCAAACAACAATACAGTTCTCAAAAAATAGCCCTAAAGGTATTGAATTTCGATACCTGTTTACCGCCCTAGGGCCGCTTCAGCACCTCGGCCATACGCAGATTGAACAGGGCCGGATCCTCGATTTGCGGAATATGCCCGACGCCGGGGAGGACCCACAGCCTCGAGCCGGGGGCGAGTTGCTGCAGGGTCCGGGCCTGGGAAAGCGGCGTAATCGTGTCCTCCTGCCCCCAGACCAGCGTCAGCGGCACAGACAGCTTGCGAAAGCCTTCGGGCCTCTCGCTCATGGACTTTCCGCTTTCACCGCCGAACTGCTCGGCCCAGTCGCCCAGGCTGGCGCTGAAGCCGTCCAGGACAAAAGGCCGGCGATAAATCGCCGTGCGCGAGGGCGTGACGACTTCCTTGCGCGCCACGAACTTGCGCAGCCAGAATTCGCTGAACAGCGGTTGGGTTCCCACCGTGGCAATGAGCGCCGTGCGCAGCGGGCGGATGCCGAAAAGGCTTGCCGCCGCGCCGCCGCTTTTCGCCGGCGCGGGATGCTCCACCAGGCCGATCGCCGCATCGACAAGGATGAGATGGCGCACGCGGTCGGGCTGCAGCATGGCGGCTTCGGCCGCGGGCCCGCCGCCATAGGAGTGGCCCAGCAGCGTCACCGGGCCGAGCTTCAACGCGTCGATCAGGCCGATGATGCGGCGCGCCTGCGCGCCGCGGCTGTAATCGCGCGCGGCAGGCCGCGTGCTGAACCCGAACGGCGGCAGGTCTACCGCAATGACGCGGTAGCCGGCGGCGGCCATGGCCTGCACGTTCTGGTCCCAGGTGCCGCTCCAGGCGCCGGTGCCATGGGTCAGGACCAGCGGCGGCGCGGCCGGATCGCCGAACTCCTGCACGTAAAGCTCGACATCATGGGCATGCAGCCAGCGCCCTTGCGCGGGCGCGGCCTGGCGCGGGCTGCGCTCCTCGACCCACAGCATGCGCGCCCAGGAAAAAGCCACGACCAACAACAGGGAGGCCACCAGCACAACAAAAGCGCGCCAGGGGTAAAAAAACCAGCGGCGCGCCGGCTTCGGCTCGCGCCGCCTAGTAGTCAAAAATGTGCTCCACCTGCAGTTTGCCGGCTTGCCACCGGCGCAGCGACTCGGCCAGCTGCGCCACGGGCACCGTTAACACCACCCGCTGGATGCCGGGCCGCGTGAGGATGGGTTGCCTCAGCAGCGGCACGGCCGGGCTGGCGGGTTCCCAGTCGCCGGGCGCCAGCAGGCTGACCAGGATAAATGAATCATTGCCCGCGATCTCGCTGAAATTGACGCCTTGCGCCGCCATCGCCTGCGCATAGCCCATGAAAGCCTCATAGCGGGGAACGGTCAGCAAAGCCGAGCCGTCGAGTTTCGGCGACAGCACCTTGAGCGCCGGCAGCGCGGCGTCGGCCTGCGGCACCGGTTTGGCCACCACGGCCGTGACCGGCAAGGGCGCGTCGTAAATCGTCTGCGTGCCCAGCTTGATCAGCCGGGCATAAGCCGCCTTGACCGTGTATTCGGTCGTGAGCGCAAAGCGGCGCTCCCACTTGCGGACCATGTCCGGCCCCGTGAGCGGCACATCGCGCCAGAGAACCGCCAGCGCCTTGTCGAAGTCATACAGGTACCAGGGTTCCACACGGATGAACCTCACATAATCCTGCGCAACGCCGGCCGCATGCCTGTCCTCGGGTGTGGACCGCCCGCCCAGCGATTCGGCGAGCCGCCCGATAAGCGTTTCATATGCCGACTTGATCGCATACTCCACCGTCGTGCTGGTGCCTATCACCATGATCATCAGGTGGTAGCCGGCGTTGAGCTCAAGCCCCCGGCGGCGCGTCTCGTCAAAGACGGCCTTGTAGCTTTCCCAGAACTGGCCGATATGGCCGTAAAAAGGAAAGCGGCTGGGTGCGCTGGCGCCTATGAACTCGCCGTATTCGTAAGGGCTGAAGACCAGAAACCACTCGGGGTAAGTGAGCAGCGTCTGCTCGACGCCGCGCACGTGCTCGGCCCCCGCTGCCGGCGCCGGGCCGGCGGCCGGCGCCACACCGGCCAGCGCGGCGAAGGCGCCCGCAAGCGCGAGATTGCGCAGCCAGCGCCTCATGCGCCGGCCCCGCCGGTTTTGGTGAACGCCAGCAGCACGTTGTCGGAAGGATCGTGGGCCTGCAGCTCGCGCTTGCCGCTGTCCCGCAAGCCGCGTTCGCCGAGGTAAGCCACCCACTCGGCGACCGGCCGGAAGTAGCGCAGTTCACGCTGGTTGGCCTCCCATGCGCCGTTCAGGCCGGCATTGAAGACGGTGTGCACCAGCGAGACAAAGGTAAACATTTCGGGTGTCGTCACGTCATGGTCGCGCAGGATGAACATGCCGCCGGGTTTAAGCACACGTACGATGGAGCCGACAAATGCATCGAGCTTGTCCAGCGGGCAGTGGTGCAGGCCGATGTAGCAGGTCACCACGTCAACGCTGGCATCGGGAAGGCTCGCCGGCAGCGGGTCATAGTCGTTCATCGGCACGAAGCCGCCGATCTTGAACAGCCCACCGCGCTCGGCGATGTCAACCGGTGAGTTGGTGGGCGCCGCGTCATTCACCAGGGTAATGGGGCCGCTCACCTTGATCCGCTTTTTCAGTTCACTGATGTAGCGGCCGGTGGAGCCGATCTCCACATAACCGTCAATCTGCTTTTTCTCGCCCAGGAGCCGCTGGGTCTGGTCGGCCATTTCCTTCTTCTGCTTGAAGAGCGCCGGCAGCGCCAAGGTCAGGTCCGCCATGAAGGGCTTGATCTTCGGCAACTCGCGCTGGAGCCTGCGGTAAATGGCCTCATCGTTGTCGAGTTCGGCCGAGGTGTTCTTGATCAGCGTGTGAAACCGGTCCTCGGGATAAAGGCGGTAGATGTTCTGCAGGAACTTGTAAAAACCGTCGTGCCAGCGAGTGGCGCTGAAAACGGCGCGAAATTCCGAGGCGGATGGGGAGGTAGTCATGGAAGCCCTGTCGTTCAGGTGTTGGAGTCGTTCGATGTGGGGTTCAAGGTGGGCGCGTAGTATTTGTCCCAGAGCACATTGCGTAAGCGGAACTGCGGATCGAGCTTGCGTTTCAGCGCGAACAGCTCCTTTGCCCGCGGATAGGCGGCATGGAACTGCTCGGCCGTTGCATGCGGCTGGTAGGGCAGGTAGTAACTGCCGCCGACGCCGATGGCCGCATCAATCAGCTCACGCGTCCAGACCGAGACGCGGTTGATCGCGCTGTCCCGGGTGCGCTGCTTGTAATAAAGGACAAAGGCAAAGGTCTCGCCCCTGGCCCAGGCCAGCAAGGTCCCGGGATCGGGCCGCGCATGCCGCACCGACACATTGAGCGCGTTGACACGATAGCGCTGCAGGATTTCCGCCATCATCGGCACGAAGTCGTCAAAACGTTCCACCGGGATGAAGTACTCCTGCAGCACATAGGTGGTGTGCTTGCGCGAAGCCGGCTCAAGCTCCGCCACGTCGTAGCCCGCCTCGAAGTTGCGCCAGTGCACTTTGCGAAAAAGGTAAAGGAGGGGATCGATCAGGTATTCGCGGCGCCATTTCCCCAGGGGGGTTTCGGTCACGGCCCACACGAAATAGCGGTTCACGGGATAGGTTTCGCCGCCTTGCTGCAAACGCCTGGGCTCGGTGGCGGCTTCGTCGGTGCGCGCCCAGGTGACCGAACGCACCTTGCGGTAGTGGGGCGGGTAAAGGTCGGCATTGTGGAAAACCGCGTCCTGAAAGTACCTGACCTTGGCCTTGAAATGGCTGATGTATTCAGCCGCGCTCATCTTGCGGGCCAGGCGCTTGACCTTGGTGTTGTCCGCGAGGTCCAGCTCGGCCTCGACGATCACCGCCACACCGCCGTAGCCGCCGATCACGGCATAAAAAAGTTCGGGGTTGACGGAAGGCGAGGCATCCTGCACGCTGCCGTCGGCCAGCACCACCCGAATCTCCCGCACCGACATCACCACCGCGCCCAGGCCCATGTAGCGGCCATGGCAGTTCACGCTGAGCGCGCCGCCGACCGTAAAGTTGGCATAGGTCTGCATGATCTTCACGGCCAGGTCGTGCGGATCGACGAAGCGCTGGATGTCGCACCAGCGAATGCCGGCCTGCACGCGAATGACCTTGTCCTGCGGAAAGAAGGCGATCACCTGGTTCATGTCCCGCATGTCCAGGTGCAGGCTGCCCGGGCTGGCGGTCTGGCCGCCCATGCTGAAATGCCCGCCGCCCACGGAAAGCGGCCCGTCGGTGCGGCGGATGGCGTCGGCCACATCGGCCACGGTTTTTGGCTTGCTGATGGCCCAGACCGCCACCGGGTTCAAGCCGGTGACGTCGTTGACGATCAATGTGTTTTGCTGCATCCCCCGCTCCCTTTTTTTCTGGACCCTAGCGCACCACCAGGTAGTCGCCGCGTGCCTGCAGCGGGTCCGGTCCCCAGCGGTTGCCATCGGGAACACCGCGCCTGAGCGCAAGCTGCCAGACCAGCCAAAGCGCCCCCAGCACGGGAACGGCAACCAGCAACAGCCACCAACCGGCGTAATTGCGGTCATGCAGCCGCCGGATGCAAATCAGCACCAGTGCCGCCAGCACCGGCAGGTTGATGACCCAGGTCAGGACACTCCCCGAGGAATTGCCGAGCGCGCTCCACACCAGGTAGAACACGCCCCAGGCGATGAGGCCGTGAAGCCAGAAGCCCCCGCGGGACAAACGCCCCCCTGCCTTGAAGAATTGCAGTGATTTCATGTATTTCCCTGATGCAGAAGTTGTGCCACCTGGGCCTGCAGGTCCTCGGGCGTCACTTTTCCAGCCGCCACAGGGGCGCCGACGTTGAGCCCCACACGGTTGAACAGTCCGCGGCGAAAAGGCTTGGCCATCGCGGTCCCGCTTTCAACGCGGCTGAAAAACGATCCCCAGAGATTGGTCAGCGCCATGGGCACGACCGGCACCTGCAGCCCGTCGCGCTCGGCGTTTTCCAGGATCTTCATGATGCCGCCCTTGAAGGCCTGGAGTTCGCCGTTTTTGGTGATGCCGCCTTCCGGGAAGATGGCCAGCAGGTCGCCGTCCCGCAGCACCTTGGCGGCCGCCTCGAAAGCCGCCTCGTACAGCGCCGGGTCTTCGGTGCGCGGTGCGATGGGGATGGCCTTGGCCAGGCGGAACAGCCAGCCCAGCACCGGCATTTTGAAGATGCGGTGGTCCATCACGAAATAGATGGGGCGCGGGCTGGCGGCCATCAGCAGCACCGGGTCGACAAAACTCACGTGGTTGCAGGTCAGCACGGCCGCGCCCTGCGCCGGGATGTTGTCGTCGCCGGTGATCTTGAAACGGTAAACCAGGCGCGAGGCGATGAGCGCGATGAAGCGCAGCAGGTACTCGGGCACCAGCATGAAGATGTAGAAGGCCACCACCGCATTGGCCAGGCCCACGAACAGGAAAATCTGCGGAATGCTGAAGCCGGCCTTGAGCAAGCCGCCGGCCAGGATGGCGCTGACGATCATGAACAGCGCGTTGAGAATATTGTTGGCCGCAATGATGCGGGCCCGGTGCGTGGGCTGGCTGCGCAGCTGGATCAGCGCATACATGGGCACGCTGTACAGGCCCGCGAACAGGCTCAGCAACGCGAGATCGATCATGACGCGCCAGTGCGCATGCTGCGACATGAATTCGCCCACGCTCATGATGGCCACGGCGGGCAAGCCGCGAGAGGCGAAATACAGGTCCACCGCGAACACGCTCATGCCGATGGCGCCCACCGGCACCAAGCCGATTTCAACGTGGCGCTTGCTGAGCACCTCGCAGAGCAGTGAGCCGGTGGCGATACCGATGGAGAACACCACCAGCAGCAGGGACGCCACCTGTTCGTTGCCGTGCAGCACTTCCTTGGCAAAGCTCGGGAACTGGCTCAAGAACACCGCGCCGAAAAACCACATCCAGCTGATGCCCAGCATGGAGCGGAACACCACCAGATTAGTACTGGCGAGCTTGAGGTTGCGCCAGGTTTCCGTGACCGGGTTCCAGTTGATCTTGAGATCCGGGTCGGTCGCGGGCGTGAGCGGAATGAACTGCGAGACCAGCCGGCCCACCAGGGCCAGGCCCACGCAGGCCATCGCCACGTAGTCAGGCCCGACCTGGGGCACGGCCACCATCAGCCCGCCCACGACCTGGCCCAGCAGGATGGCCACAAAAGTGCCCATCTCGACCATGCCGTTTCCGCCCGTCAGCTCGCGCTCGTTGAGCGCCTGCGGCAGGTAGGCGAACTTGACCGGGCCGAAGATCGTGGAATGCAGGCCCATCAGGAAGGTGCAGCCCAGCAGCACCGGCATCTGGACATTGGCGTTGCTGCTCATGAAACCGAAGGCCGCGATCAGCATGATCACCACTTCGAGGTTTTTGACGAAACGGATGACGCGCGTTTTTTCGAACTTGTCGGTCAGTTGCCCGCTGGTGGCCGAGAACAGCAAAAACGGCAGGATGAACAGCGCACCGATCACCAACCCGGCCATCGCGGGCTGCAGCCAGCTCACGCTGAGCTGGTAGGTCACCATCACGGTGAAGGCGAACTTGAAGAGGTTGTCGTTGGCCGCACCGGCGAACTGCGTCCAGAAAAAGGGCGCGAAGCGGCGCTGCTTAAGCAGCGCGAACTGGTTCGGGTGCCCCTGGACAGGCGGTGGCGACACCGGTGCGGCGCTATCAACACTCATGCTTGACTCCTCGTTTAGGTTGTTGTGCGGCGGGCTGCGCGCCGAGGCGACGGGCCCGCTCTTTTTCTGGCTACTGCACCGGATTCTGCCTTGCTTTCGCGGGCGGCCAGCAGGGCCGAGACCACGGGCCAGGCGGCGAAGGCGGCCACCACATGTTTGAGGCTGTGGCCCGACACCAGCTCGCCCGTCCATTCATAGACCGCGTGGTCGCCCAGCTCCAGCAGCTTGGCCAGCGCATAGATTGCGATCAACAGTGCCCAGCGGACCGGCAGTTCCCGTGCCTGTGCGGGCCGCAGGCAGGCAAAGCCCAGGATCAGCACCATGCCGCCTCCCTGCAGCACGGCCCAGGGCAGCATATTGCCGGTCAGCGCCCAGGCATGCACCGACAACGGCCCAAGCACCAGCACGGCCGTGGCCAGCGCCATCCCGGCGCGCGTGCTGACCGCCCGCATCGCCGCCAGGCCCAGCAAACCGGCGAACGCCAGCACCATGCCGCCGCGGTCCCAGGCCAGGCCGGCATCGCCGGGCTGCAGGTGGTAGGCCGCGGAGACCGCCGCCGTCACCCACAGGCCGCCGAAGAAAAGCCCCGCCGTGGCCGCTGCCGCGGCGCTGACGGCCCGCTCACGCACAGCCCGCAGCAGCGCCCAGATACCCACCATGCCCCACAAGGCGAAGGGCAGGTTGCTGATGACGTCCATCGCATGCGGCAGCCCGCCCCAGCTGCGCTGGTCGGCAAAGGCGTGGTAATGCGCGGACTGCGCCACCGAAGGCCCCAGCAACGCGGCCGCCAGCAGCAGAATGAAGACACCGGCGAGCGCGCATTCGCGGCGCCAGACCAGGGCAGCCGGCCGCGCGTGCCACGGGAGCGGCTCAACCCGGCGATGAAGAATGGAGGGGGTGGTCTGCATGCTGAAGCTCCTTGTCTATGGATGGGTGAGCCGCACTGTGCGGGGTGGGCCTGACTACGGCATCAAAATTCAGTGCGGTGGAGCCAATTCGAACTAAAAGTACCGATAATCGATACCCATGAGCACCACCGCCGATCTCGTCACCGTCCTCAAAAAAGAACTCAAGGCCGCGCGCATGACCTATGCCGACCTGGCCGCCAAGCTGGGCATGGCCGAGTCCAGCGTCAAGCGCATGCTGGCCAAGGGGGACATGCCGCTGTCGCGCATCGACGCGATCTGCCGCGCGCTCAAGCTCGACTTTGCCGACCTCGCCAGGCACATCGCCGACACGCAGCCGCTGCTGGCCGAACTGGCCGAGGCGCAGGAAAAAGCCGTGGTGGCCGACAAAAAGCTGCTGCTGACCGCCATCTGCGTGCTGTCGCAATGGACGCTGGAGCAGATCACCAGCAGCTACCGCCTCTCGGAAGCCGAGTGCATCAAATACCTCGCGCAGCTGGACCGCATCGGCATCATCGAACTCAAACCCCTGAACCGCTACCGGCTCAAGCTCGCCAAAACCTTTCGCTGGCGCCCGCACGGCCCGGTGATGGATTACTTCCGCGACAACGCCCTGCTCGACTATTTTTCAGGCGGCTTCGACGGCAACGGCGAAGGCCTGCTGCTGGTGCACGGCTCCATCAGCCGCGGCCTGGCGCCCTCTTTCCTGGAACGCATGCAGCGTGTGGCCCAGGATTTTGCCCAGCAGCACCAGACCGACCAGAAGCTGGGCGACAAGGACCGGGAGGGCTTCACCCTGTTGCTGGCCATGCGCAGCTGGGAATTTGAGGCTTTTGCCGTGCTCCGTCGATAGCACCCCCGTCCAGGCTCACTGCGTGTAGCCTGTTCCCCCTCAAGGGGGCGGCGCCTGTGGTCTGGCAAAGCCAGTCCTGCGGCCCCCACTTGCATGTCCATGCGCGGCAAATTGCATGCAATTACATTAGCTAACTAAGCAAATATCGCGTTTACTGCTAATATTCAGCGGTATGGGGCCGAGACAAGGCCTTTGTGCATGCAATTACCCCCGGAACCGCGATGAACCCCACCTCCCCCTATGTCGGCTTGCCCACCCCCGTGGCCGCCAACCTGACCGACACCAAGTATTTTTTCCAGGCGCTGGACAACTTCTCGCGCGTGATAGCGATACGCCCGGGGGACAGGGTGTTGATGCTGGCCGACCCCTTGCTGGACCCTCGCGTGATCGATGCGGTGATCGGCATCGCCAAATCACGCGGCGCCGAAGTGCGTATCTATATGGAGCCGAGCACGCAGGTGACGGCCGTGCCGGAAGAAGTGCATGCCATGCTGAAGAAAGCCACCTTTGTGGTGTCGACCTGGTTCTGCTCCATCCTGGACCCGCTGTGCATCAACCTGCGCCGCGGCGGCCAGCGCTGGATCAAGATCACTTATTTCCGCAATCTTGATTTGCTGCACACGCCGCAGGCTCGCTTTCCCGTCGACCTCATCGGCGAGATCATCCGCGGCACGGCCGCCCGCTACCCGACGGAAGGCGACTTCGACCTGCGCTTTACCGACCCGCGCGGCAGCGATTTCCGCATCAGCTTCACGCAGGAGATGCGCGCCAACCAGCTGGCCACGAATCGCTGGCGCGGCCAGATGACGGCCGAGGAAGACGGCTGCTATGTGCACTACCTGCCGACGCACGGCCCCAACCTCTGGGACCACAACTCGGTCAAGAACGACTTCAAGGCCGTGGTGCCCATGGCCGGCGTGCTGTACCCGCAGTGGGCGGTCGGTTTTGCCAAGCCCTTCGAGGAGAAAATCGCCGTGCGTTTTGAGGGCGACACGATTTCCTCGGTCGACGGCATCTCGGAAGAGGCGGTGATCCTGCGCGAGATGCTGGTGGGCGGCCGCATGATCGAAGGCGGCGGCTGCGGCTTCAATCCCAAGGCGCCGCGCCACACGGTCTACCCGGCCGGCTCGAACGCGCCCGGCGCGCTGCACTTCGGCATAGACCTGGCCCAGCCCAGCGACTACATACGCCGCGTGATGCCCGACTGGGAAGAGCCGCCGGTGCACATGGACCTGATCACGCTGGACGGCACCGTCACCGCCGGCGAACAGACCCTGATCAAGGACGGCTTTTTGTGCGCGCTGCGCGACCCGGCTGTGGTGGCGCTGGCGGCGCGCTATGGCGATCCTGTCGAATTACTGGAAGCCCAGGTTTTATAGCGCTGCACGGCTACTTCAAGCGGGGCCGCGGAACCGGCTTTGCCGGGCTGCAGGCGCCGTCCCCTGGAAGGGGAAAAGGCGCTACACGCAGTGAGCGTCCGATAGGGGTAAGCCTACTTTGCTGTGAATACCGTGAGCACACCGGTATAGCCGTAAAGGTGGTGGCGCGCGATTTCGCCGCCGGCAAAAAATCCGACCAGCGGCACATCGCCCAGCGCGCGCCGCACGATCTGCATCTCGGCGCTGGGCGCGCCGAAATGCGGGCCACCGCGGCCTGAACAACTCACGTAAACCGCGCCGGCGATGCGCCGCGCCGCATGCGGCGCCGCCTCGGCTTCCGATGCGCTCAAGGCGCTGGCGACTTCCAGCGTGACTTCCTCGGGCTCCAGTTCTTCCCGGATTTCGGCACAGACGCGGACCAGGTCGGCGCGCGCGGCTTCCATATTGCGTTCGCAGAAAGCCAACTTCATGCCCACGGCCGGCACTTCGGCGATCGCGATGCCGCGGCGTGCCGGATCCAGCCCTATCAGGTGGCGCACCCGCACCTCGGCGCCGAACTGGCCCGCGCGGCGCCCGGCGGCATGGGCAGCGCCGTCGTTGGGAATGTCGGCCGGTCGGCTCAGGCCGACCAGTGTGGTGCGCACCTTGGCCAGTGCCTCGCGCGGCTGGTCCAGCGACACATCCAGGTCCGCCAGCATGACGTCCAGGGCCGGCTTGCCGTCCAGTTCCGTCACCACATTGGATTCACAGGCGGTGATTTCATGGTCCGCCGAGACCGGCCGGCAGCCCTGGGTGATGCGCGACATCAGCGCCGCGCCTCGGCCGAAAGCCACGCCGCTCAGGCCGCCGCTGAACACCCCGCCTGCCGCCCCCTGGCCCTTGACGTTGCCATGCCCGCTGAGCGCGAACTGCAGTGTGCCGGAGCGGCTGGAGGCCAGGCCGCCGAACACATAACCGCTGTCGGTGCGCTCGGCCATCTCGGCGATCAGCTCGGCGACATCGGGCGTGCCGGCGTCGGCATGCACCAGCGCGGTGTGCGCCTTGAAGCGGCCGCTGCTGGCCGGCGGCAGCGGCGAAACGCCGGAAAACACCCGGTACTGGTCGTGCGGCAATTCGCAGAGCATCACCGTGAGGGCCGGCTCATCGAAGTATTCGACATTGTTGGAGGCGATGCCCACACCCACGGTGCCGCTCCAGTCGGTGACATCGGGCAGCTCGGCGCTCAAGTGGTCGAGGATGTCCTGCGCATGGGGCGCGTAGTGGTCGGTGATGTAGAGCAGCGCCAGCGTGGGCGACTTCGCATATCCGGGCAGCGCCAGGTAGGCGCGCAGCTGCGCGAGCACCAGGCCGGCCGCCATCTGCCATTGCGGATGGGTGGCGTGGCCGTAGGGGAAAAGCTTCATGGGGTTCCGGTGAAAAAGTCGATGGGAGCTTGATCGAAGGTGGGGAAACGTCAGCGTGAGGTTTTGCGCGCGGCCTTGCGCGCCGGGGCTTTGGGTTTCGTTTTGGCGGCGGGCTTGGCGGCGGTTTTACCGGCGGCCGGCGTGGGCCAGCCCTGGCTGCTGCGCAGCGCCGTGTTCATGGCCGCGCGCGCGCCGCCCGCCACGGTCTTGCCGGCCGTTTCGGCCATGTTGCGGGCCATGCCCGTGGCCATGCCGGTGGCGGTTTTCATCGCGTCCTTGGCCAGGCCCGTGGCCAGGCTCTTGGTGGTGTCCATCGCGGTCTTTTTGGCCGCATCCTTCATCGCATCGGTGGCGATTGCCTGGAACTGCTGGGTCAGCGCGCCCCACCACTGCATCGGGTCGACCACACCGGCCGGCGTGGCGGCGGTCGCTTTGGCCTTGGTAGCGGTGGACTTGGCGGCAGGCTTGCCCGTCCCAAAGCTCGTGGGCGGCACTTCCAGCCCCGAAAACGTCCTGGCCTTGTCGGCCACACGCTGCACACCGCCGGCCACGCTGTCGGCGACCTTGAGCTTGAAGGCATTGGCCACGTCGCCCATGTTGAAGTTCATGCCCTTGAGGGTGGCCAGCGTCATCTTCTGYACTTCCAGCGCCTGGATGGTGGCCTTGAGCGCCGTGGCGTTCTGGTCCAGCCAGAACTGCACGGCCTTGAGTTCCTCGATGCGTTTGTCGAGTTCCTCGACGTTGAGCGTGGGCGCCACCCAGTTGCCGAGGTTGGGCAGCTGCGGGATGTTCTGCGTGGCGCTGCCGGCCGCCTGCTTGGCCAGGTTCTGCAGAAAATCGAAGCCGGGCACCAGCTTGCCGAAACCGGGGAAAGAAGGATTGTCTGCGTCACTCATGAATGTCTCCTGGCATGTTGTGCATGATTGCGGCTAAGGGCGCGCGGCGGGGCGGCCCGGCTCGTATCTTCATTGTGCAACGCTGGGCCGGGACGTCAACCGC
Organism: Polaromonas sp. P1_F2; assembly: GCF_056405735.1. Lineage (NCBI taxonomy): Bacteria > Pseudomonadati > Pseudomonadota > Betaproteobacteria > Burkholderiales > Comamonadaceae > Polaromonas > Polaromonas sp. P1_F2. Next base: position 225,267 of record NZ_JBFUBN010000005.1, read on the forward strand.
TTTTTGTTTCAGGCGTGCGGACGCGCCACGCGGCGAAGGCCCGTGCCGGCGAGAACGGCCTGATAAGCTTGGGGCATGGCCTATACCTTTGCCTCCGCCACGGTGCTGCTGCTGCTGATCACCGACCCTTTCGGAAACATCCCGATTTTTGTCAATGCCCTCAAAGGCGTGGCGCCCGAGCGGCGCATGTATGTCATCCTGCGCGAGGTGCTGATCGCCTTTTTGCTGTTGCTGGCCTTCATGTTCGTCGGCGACGGCTTCCTGCGCCTGATGAACCTCAGCGACCTGTCGCTGCAGATCGCCGGCGCCGTCGTCATGTTCCTGATCGCGCTGCGCATGATCTTCCCCTCGGACCAGCCCGAAGCCGCGCCGCTGCAGGGCGAGCCGCTGATCGTGCCCCTGGCCATTCCCGCGCTGGCCGGTCCCTCGGCGCTGGCCACCGTGATGCTGCTGGTGTCGCAGGCGCCGGCGCGCCGGCTTGAGTGGATTGCCGCGCTCTGCGTCACCATGGCCGTCTGCGCCGTGGTGCTGGTGCTGTCCGAGCGCATCCAGCGCGTGGCCGGCGACCGCGTCATGATGGCGTTTGAACGGCTCATGGGCCTGATCCTCGTGGCGATTTCGGTCGAGATGTTCTTGCGCGGCATACGGCTCTTCATCACCCAGACCGGGGCCGCCGCGTGAAGGCCGCACGCCACCTCGCCCTGCTGTGCGCCTGCCTCCTGGCGCCGGCTTGGGCGTATGCAGTGCAGGATTGCGAAGTCAATGGCGAAAGCGTCAATCCCAACCACGGCGGCACCACCGCCGGCAAGACCGGCCTCATGCGCTGCAAGGAGCGCGACTCCGGGCAGCTGGCGCGTGAGCAGGAGCTGCAAGGCGGCAAGTTCATGGGCCTGGTGCGGTACTACAAGGGCGGCAAGCTGCAGCGCGAGTACAGCGTAAACGAGCGCGGCAACCAGCATGGCCGCTCGCGCGACTTCGCGCCCGGCGGGCAGGTGCTGCGCGACAGCACCTACGACAATGGCAGCCAGATGGGCCTGGCGCGCAGCTTTCACGCCAACGGGCAACTGCAGCGCATCGTGTTTTACGGGCCGCGCGAGGGCGGCAGCATCGAGCAGGCCTACGCCGAGTTCAATGAAAGCGGCCAGTTGCAAGCCCTGCGCTGCGGCGACAAGCCCCTGCTGGCGCCGCCGGCCGACGATGCCTACTGGTGCGGTTTTTCGGGCCGCGCCTCGCAGCTTGAACTGTTCAGCGGCAAGGGCGTGCTCAAAGGGCGCAGCAGCTACCAGGCCGGCAAACGCATACGCCATGAGACGCTGGGCGAAGACGGCAAACCGGACTACCAGGAAGATATCACGGGCACCACACGCGTCGAACGCCATTACAACAACGCCGGCGTCAAGCGGCGCGAAATCCAGTGGCAGCTCGACGGCAAGAACTCCTTCCGGGAACGCGAGCAGGAGTTTGCCGACAGCGGCGCGTTGACCCGCGACAGGCGCTGGTCGGCCGGCAAACCCGTCAGCGACCAGAACTATTACCTCAACGGCCAGCCGCGCAGCAAGACCGAGTACGGCGGCGAAGGCGATACGGCCTGGCAGCAGACCACCGAGTTTTTCGACAACGGCAAAACCGCTTCGACCGGCCGCTTCAGCGCCTCCAACCGCTACCGGCAATTGCCGCTGGGCACGCACCAGCGCTTCAACGAGGCCGGCAAGCTGGTGGCTGAATCAAGCTACGACGAGCGCGGCCGCATCACGCGCGAGAAAAGCTGGGACGATGAAGGCAAGCTGCTGCGGGACGACGCTGTGTTCGAAGACGGGTCGCGCAAAGCCTACGCGAAATAACACCCACGCGGGGCGGTTCAGGCGGCGGAGACGACCTTCTGGTCGATGGCCCCAAACACCGACAGCCCGTCTTTGCCCTTGGCCTCGATGCGAATCGTGTCGCCGAATTTCATGAATTCGGTTTTCGGTTTGCCGTCCTCGATGGTTTCAATCGCGCGTTTTTCGGCGATGCAGCTGTAGCCGTGGCTCCAGTCCTTGTTGCTCACGGTGCCCGAACCCACGATGCTGCCGGCGCGCACGTTGCGGGTCTTGCAGATGTGGGCGATCAGCTGGCCGAAATGGAAGGTCATCTCGGGGCCGGCCTCGCACATGCCGACCTTGCGGCCGTTCCAGGTGCTTTGCAGCGTCAGGTGCAGGCGGCCCTTGTCCCAGGCCTCGCCCACCTCGTCCGGCGTCACCGCCACCGGGCTGAAAGCCGTGGCCGGCTTGCTCTGGAAAAAGCCGAAGCCCTTGGCCAGTTCGTCGGGAATCAGGTTGCGCAGGGAGACGTCGTTGGCCAGCATCAGCAGGCGCACGCCTTCAAGCGCCTGGGCCGGCGTGGCGCCCATGCGCACGTCGCCCGTGATCACGGCGACTTCGGCTTCAAAGTCGATGCCGAAGTCCTCGCTGGCCACGACCACGTCGTCGCAGGCGCCTATGAAATCGTCGCTGCCGCCCTGGTACATCAGCGGGTCGGTGTAAAAGCTTTCCGGCACCTCGGCGTTGCGGGCCTTGCGCACCAGTTCCACATGGTTGATGAAAGCCGAGCCGTCGGCCCACTGGTAGGCGCGCGGCAAGGGCGCCATGCAGCGCGAGGGCTCGAAGGGGAAGGCGTGGCGTGCCTTGCCCTGGTTCAGGGTTTCATAGAGGTCCTGCAGCTGCGGCGACATGAAGTTCCAGTCGTCCAGCACCTGCTGCAGCTTGCCGGCAATGCCGGTCGCATAATGGGCCGTGGAGAGATCGCGCGACACCACCACGAGCTGGCCGTCGCGTGAAGAGTCTTTGTAAGTGGCAAGTTTCATCGATATCCTGGTGGGTGGCTGCCGGTTTTCACCGAAGGCCTGATTGTGCCGTGGCCGGCGGCGGCTCCCCGCCCCGCGTTACGATCCATGCATCCGCAGCCACACGGCAAACCCGAAATTTTAGTCACGCCCATGAAAGCCAGCCCCGGCGCCACCGCCTCCCAACGCAGCAGCCCGGCGCCGCAGCGCGCGGGCATCCAGTCGGTCGAGGTCGGTTTCGCGCTGCTGGAGGTGCTGTCCACCTCGCCCGGCCCGCTCATGCTGCGCGACCTGGCGGCCGCCGCCGGCATGAGCGCGGCCAAGGCCCATCGCTACCTCGTGAGCTTCCAGCGGCTGGACCTGGTAGTCCAGGACCCGGCCACCACCCTTTACGACCTAGGCCCGGCGGCGCTCAAGTTAGGACTTGCTTCCCTTTCAAGGCTGGACAGCGTGAAACTGGCCCGGCAACGCCTGCAGCCGCTGATGGCGCAGACCGGCCAGACCCTGGCCCTGGCCGTCTGGGGCAACCAGGGGCCCACCCTGGTGCATTGGGAAGAATCGCCGCGGGCCGTCACCGTCAACCTGCGGCTCGGTGACGTGATGCCGCTGCTGTCGTCGGCCACCGGCCTGTGCTTCACCGCGTTTATATCGCCGCGCCTGGTTGCCACCGCCAGGCCGCAGGGCCGGCTCGCCTTGCTGGTCAAGGATGAGCTGGCCCGCAACCAGAAACTGGCGCGCCAGGACGTGCCCACGACCATGGCCGGCGTCGCCGATGTGCTCGAGGAAGTGCGCCGCCGCGGCATGGCGCGCGCGGTCAACACGCTGCTGCCCGGCGTGGCCGGCTTTTGCGCGCCGGTCTTCGATGCCGACGGCCACCTGGCCCTGGGCATGGTGGCGCTGGGCTCGCTGGCCACCTTCGATGCCGCCTGGGACGGCGCGGTGGCCCGGCCCCTGGTGGCGGCTGCACGGCAACTTTCCCGCGACCTGGGGTTCGAAGCGGCATGAGCACCCTGGCAACCCCTTCCTCCTACGCCGCCCCGTCCCGGCGTGCGCTGGCCCTGCTGGCGGTGGTGGTGTTGATCGTGCACGCGCTGCTGCTCACCTCCATGCCGGTGCGCTTCGGCCCCGAGCGCCCGCCGTCCTCAGAGGCCACCGCGGCTTTTGTGACGCGCAGCATCCCTCCACCCAGGCCGGCCGAGCCGCCGCCGGCTGCATTGCCCGAGCCCGCGCCGGAGCCAAAGCCCGCCCCGAAAAAACCCACGCCGGAGCTCAGCGAGGCCGCGGTAGTCCCGGCGCGCAAACCGCGGCCGGCCGACTACGTGCCCGACGCACCGTCGCCCGCAGACCTGCTCGCGGAGGCTGCCGCCAGGGCCGAGGCCCCTGCAGCCAGCGCGCCCGAAGCGGCGCCGGCAGGCACCGCTGAGGCGTCGGCGGCGGCTACGGCCCAGCCGGAAACCACCAAAATCGGCGTGGTCCGCCTGCCAGGCTCCGTCCGCCTGGAATACAAAGCCATAGGCGCAAAAGACGGCAAAAACTATTACGGCAACTCGGAGCTGAGCTGGCAGAACAAGGGCACCGGCTACACGGCGGTCCTTGAGGTGCGCGCATCGTTTCCGGCGTCCTTGTTCCTCAAGCCGCGTATCCTGACCAGCGAAGGCGAGCTCACCGAGATCGGCTTGGCGCCCAAACGCTTCTCCGACAAATCACGAAGTGAGCGGGCGGCGCATTTCGAGCGCGACAAGGGCAAGGTGAGCTTCAGCGCCAACACGGCTGACGCGCCCTGGATCGCCGGCGCCCAGGATCGCATGAGCTTTTTCTTGCAGCTGGCCGGCATGCTGGCGGGCAATCCGGCGGAATTCGTGCCCGGCAACAGCATTACCCTGTACACGGTGGGGCCGACCCAGGCCGATACCTGGACCTTCCTGGTGGAAGCCGAAGAAACCCTCACCATCTCCGCCGGCAACATACCGGCGCTAAAGCTTTCCCGCAAGCCGCGCGGCGACTTCGACCAGAAGGTGGAAGTCTGGTTTGCGCCATCGCTCGACTATCTTCCGGTCAAGAGCAGGATCACAGAGCAAAACGGGGATTTTGTGGAGCAGTCACTGGACAGCGTGATCCGGCCCTGAGCAAAGAGCGAAGGGCGGCCACACAGCCCGCGTTGCTGCCACGCACGGTGATGCGCGCTTTATGTGCGGTTTTACACGGTGTAGCGCGTCTTTACCGAACACTTGCAGGCCGTATGGTGCGGACTCTTGAACTTGGCCTCATCGTTGCTATCTGACGATAAAGGACCTCACCATGCAAATGCTTTACGACTCCGACTCTTTTGCCGTGGTTCAGATTCACGCGAACGCACCGGAAGAATCTGCGCCCGCTCCCGCCGTGCCCCAACTGGCCCGCCATGGCTTTGAAATCGTGGACAAACGCTCGGGCAAAGAGGTCTACCTGGACGGCTCCTGGGCAGAAATGTTCCAGCAACGCCTGAGCGCATGGGCACAGAACACCCCCACGCAGGAAGAAATCGAAGACACGCTGGAAGGCTATAGCGGGCTGGCCAACACCCCGATGTCGTTGCACTAGCCCCCACGGTCGCTCACTTCGTGTAGCTTCCTGCCCCCCGAGGGGGCCGCCCGCCCTGCGGCCCGGCAAAGCCGGTTCCGCGGCTCATGCTGGTAAACACTCCGCCTCAACGTTCGTTTTGTGTCTCCTTCTCACTCAGCCGGTGGACTTTCAACTTGGGGCGTTGAGCGCTTCTTGTAGATCCAGCGGTAGATAGGCTCGGCCAGCAGCAGCACGGCCGCCAGCCTGGTGACGTGAAAGGCGGTGACCACCGGCACACCCAGTTGCAGCACCTTGGCCGTGATGGCCATTTCGGCGATGCCGCCGGGTGAAGTTCCGAGCAGCAGCGTGGCCCAGTGCAGGCTGGTGAATTGCGCCAGCGACCACGCAAATCCCGCGCACAGCGCAATCATTCCCACCGTCGCCAGCGCCACCGAGCCCAGCCAGCGCGGCGCCATGTGCACAAAGCCGCTGGTGAAACGCACACCCAGGCTGATGCCTATGACCAGTTGAGCGGCGTTGGTCATCCACTGCGGCAGGGCCGACAGCGTGAGGCCGCAAGCCGTGAGCAGCAGGGACACCACCAGTGCGCCTATGAACCATGGGTTGGTGCGCTCCAGCTTGAGCATGATCCAGCAGCCTATGCCGGTTAGCACCGCGAGCAGGGCCAGCCCCGGCAGCTGCACCACACGCGCGCCGGGCAGGGTGGCATCCAGCCCGTGCAGCCCCGCCCACTGGAAGCCGAAGGGAATGATCAGCGTGACCAGCAGCACGCGCAGGCTGTGCGCGGAAGCCACCAGGTCGGTCTGGGCGCCGTGGCGCTCGGCCATCAGCGTCATCTCCGATGCCGCACCAATAGGCGCGGCAAAATAGGTCGTGATGCGCGACAGGCCTTTCACCTGGAAGGGCCCAGGCCCATGGTGCACCCGGTAAAGCCAGGCCCCGAAAGCCAGCCCCAGCGCGAGCGCCCAGACGATGTTCAGCGCAATCGCCCACCACAGCCCCGCCAGCAGGGCGACCACCTGCGGCGTGAAATACAGCCCCAGCGCGCAGCCGATCACCCATTGCCCGCCGTTGCGCAGCGGCGTCCAGCTGGCCGTCGGGCCGCCCAGCATGGAAACCACGGCCGTGGCCAGCAGCGGGCCTATCATCCAGGGCAGGGGCGTGCGCAGCCAGAGGCACAGCGAGGCCGCGGCCCAGGCCAGCAACAGCGTCAGGATGACGCGCATGAAAAAGGCGCGAGCGAACAGCGCAAGAGGCGACATGGCTTGGGGCGCGGCCAACAAAAACCGGGCCGGAAGCATTAGTATCCACCGATGCGCCATTTCCCCACCCTTCGTCCTTCGGCATGGCTGCTGTGCGCCGCCGCGATGGCCCTGGCCGCCGGCTGCGCGGGCCGGCCCGAGGCGCCTATTCTGCAGGCACCCGGCCTCGATACGGCGCAGACCGCGACACGGCTGGAGGCCATTCTTCCGGCGGAGATCCTCATCCTCGGCGAGCAGCACGACGCGGCCGACCACCAGCGCATCCAGCAGCAGGTCGTCGCCCTGCTGGCCGCACGCGGCGCGCTGGCCGGCCTGGCGCTGGAAATGGCCGACACCGGCGCCAGCACCTCCGCGCTCAAACCCAGTGCCACCGAGCAGCAGGTGCGCAATGCATTGAACTGGAACGACAAGGGCTGGCCCTGGGCCGCCTACGGCCCCGCCGTGATGACGGCCGTGCGCGCCGGTGTGCCGGTGCTGGGCGCCAACCTGCCGCGCGCGCAGATGCCGGCCCGTATGGCTGACCACCAGCTCGATTTGCAGCTACCCGGGCCGGCCCTGAAGGCGCAGCAGCAGCTGATACGCAGCGGCCACTGCAACCTGCTGCCCGAAAGCCAGGTCACGCCCATGACGCGCATCCAGATCGCCAAGGACGTCACCATGGCCAACACGCTGGCCCAGGCCGCATTGCCCGGAAAAACCGTGGTGTTGCTGGCCGGCAGCGGCCATGCCGACCGCCAGCTGGGCGTGCCGCAGCACCTGCCGGCCGATGTGAAGGCCAAGGCCATCCGCCTGCGCGCCGGCGGCGCCGCGCCAAGCGAGAAAGCCGATGCCTTCGATGCCGTGTGGGAAACGCCCGCGCTGCCCGAAAAAGACTACTGCGAAGGCCTGGACAAAAAACTGGCGCCCGAAAAGTAGGCCCCCACGCTTTTCGCTTCGTGTAATGCGCGAGGCCTTGCAGGCCGCGGCTCGCGAGACGCTTCGCCTCTGTCGCCCGTCCAAGCCTGCGCAGGCAGGCTTGGAGCCGCGGACTCCAGCCCCTCGGGGGCCGCCCGCCTGCGGCCCGGCAAAGCCGGTTCCGCGGCTCAAGCTGGCATGAAGAGGCGGCCCTCAACCGCCGCCTTCAGGCGCCCTAACCGCATCAAGCGTGTTTGCGGATCGCGTCGGCCACCACGTTGACGATGCGGTCTATGTGCTCTTTCTCGACGATGTAAGGCGGGCAGACCACGATGTTGTCGGCCGCCGGCCGCACCAGCACACCGTGGTGGAAGCAGTCCATGAAGATGTCATAAGCACGCTTGCCCGGTGCGCCGGCCACGGGCGCCAGTTCCACCGCGCCGGCCAGGCCCAGGGCGCGTATGCCGATCACATTGGGCAGGCCCTTGAGGCCGCTGTGCATCGCGTCGCCCAGCACCCTGCCCATCTGGCCGGAGCGCTCATACAGCTTCTCTTCCTTGAGCAGGTTCAGCGTCGCGATCGCCGCCGCGCAGGCCACCGGGTGGCCCGAGTAGGTGTAGCCGTGGAAAAACTCGATGGCATGCTCGGGCGCGCCGCTGTTGGCATTCATCATGCCGTCGTAGATGCGGTCCGAGCAGATCACGCCGCCCAGCGGGATCACGCCGTTGGTCACGCACTTGGCGAAGTTCAGCATGTCGGGCACCACGCCGTAGTAATCGGCGCCGAAACCCGTCCCCAGCCGGCCGAAGCCGGTGATGACCTCGTCGAAGATCAGCAGGATGCCGTGCTTGTCGCAGATCTCGCGCAGGCGCTTGAGGTAGCCCTTGGGCGGCAAATACCAGCCGGCGCTGCCGGCGACCGGCTCAACGATGACGGCAGCCACGTTGCTCGGGTCGTGCAGCGGCAGGATGCGGTTTTCCAGCTCCAGCAGCAGGTCTTCTTCCCACACAGGTTCGGTGCCGTTGATGTAGGCGTGCTTGACCGGGTCATGGATGAAACGCATGTGGTCCACGCGCGGCAGCAGCGCGGCGCCGTAGACCTTGCGGTTGGCCGGAATCCCGCCCACGCTCATGCCGCCGAAGCCGACACCGTGGTAACCCTTTTCGCGGCCTATGAAGATGTTGCGGTGGCCCTCGCCGCGCGCGCGGTGGTAGGCCAGTGCGACCTTGAGCGAGGTGTCGGCCGCTTCCGAGCCCGAGTTGCAAAACAGCACCTTGTTGAGGTCGCCGGGCGCCATGCCCGCGATGAGCTCGGCGGCCTTGAAGGCCTGGTCGTTGCTGGCCTGGAAGGCGGTCGCGTAGTCCAGCGTGTCGAGCTGCTTCTTGATGGCGTCGTTGATGGGCTTGCGGTTGTGGCCCGCGCCCACGCACCACAGGCTGGAGATGCCGTCGATGACCTGCTTGCCGTCATGCGTCGTGAAGTGCATGCCGTCGGCGGCAACGAAGATGCGCGGGTCCTTCTTGAAGCTGCGGTTGGGCGTGAAAGGGAGCCAGTGGTGCTCCATGTTGAAATTTTGATAGGCCATGGCGGGTCTCCTGCGTCTGGAAAGGGGGTTCTTGCATTCTGGCACCGTTGCCGCTCCGCCGTGCCGGCCTTTGCGGCCCATCCGGGCGGACGGCGGCCCCACCTGCGACAATTCATCCCCTATGAATCACGCTTATATCCTGACCCTGTCCTGCCCGGACCGTATGGGCATTGTTCATGCCGTGTCCGGCTTCCTGCTGGACAACGGCGGCAATATCGAAGAGGCAGCGCAGTACAACGACCACGACACGGGCCTGTTTTTCATGCGCGTGCAGTTCGCCTGCGACAAGCTCACGCACGAGGAGCTCTCAAGCCAGCTCGAGGCCTTCGCCCAACCCTTCAGCATGAACTGGAAGCTGCACGCCACCACTCAGCCCATGCGCACCGTCATCATGGTCAGCAAGGAAGGCCACTGTCTCAACGACCTGCTGTTTCGCTGCAAATCGGGCCTGCTGCCGATTGAGGTACGCGCCATCGTCTCCAACCACCGCGAGTTCTACCAGCTGGCGGCCAGCTACAACATCCCGTTTCACCACATCCCCGTCGCGGCGGCGACCAAGGCCCAGGCCGAAGCGAGACAGCTGGAGGTCATCGAATCCGAAGGCGCCGAACTCGTGGTGCTGGCTCGCTACATGCAGGTGCTGTCCAACGACCTGTGCCAGAAGCTCTCCGGCCGCGCCATCAACATCCACCACTCCTTCCTGCCCAGCTTCAAAGGCGCCAAGCCTTATTACCAGGCGCACGACCGCGGTGTGAAGCTGATAGGCGCGACCGCCCACTACGTGACGGCCGACCTCGACGAAGGCCCCATCATCGAGCAGGACGTGGCACGCGCCGACCACAGCAAGACCGTGGAAGACCTGACCGCCATGGGCCGCGACACCGAAAGCCAGGTGCTGGCGCGTGCGGTGAAGTGGCACAGCGAACACCGTGTGCTTTTGAACGGCCACAAGACCGTGATTTTCAAGTAGCCCTCCATGGCCACGCCGGCGCGAATCCCGCCCATCCAATGCCTGCTGACCTTCGAGGCGCTGGCACGGCTGCGCAGCGTGACGCAGGCGGCCGAGGAGTTGTGTGTCACGCCCAGCGCGGTCAGCCACCGTGTCAAGCAGCTCGAGCAGATCATAGGCACCAAGCTGTTTGGGCGCGCCGATTTCTCGCTGACGACCGAGGGCAGCGAATATCTCGCCCATGTGCGCGAAGGCCTGGCCACGTTGCAAAAATTTCCGGGCGCGGCCGGGCAAAGCACCACGCCCGGCAAGCGCAAGCTGCGCCTGGCCGTCACACCAACCTTCGCGCGCTCCATCCTGATCCCGCGCCTACGGCAGTTCACCGACGCCTATCCCGAGATCGACCTGACGCTGCAGGTGTCGATTCCGCTGCTGGATGTGGTGGCGGAGGATGCCGATCTGATCGTGCGCTTCGGCACCGGCCGCTATGCGGACCTGGAGCACGTCTGCCTGAGCAAGGACGAAGTCGCGCCGCTGGCCTCGCCGGCCTTTGTGCGCGAGCACGGCCCCTTTGAGGCGGCCGAAGACCTCGAAGGCGAAAGTCTGTTGCGCTCGCCGCTGGAGCCCTGGCGGACATGGTTTGCCGCCCATAAACTCGACTGGCCGGAGCCCGCCGACGGCTCGCAATTCAACGACATCGGCCTGATGTGCGACGCCGCCGCGGCCGGCATGGGCATTGCGCTGATCCGCCTCAAGCTGGGCGCGCCCTGGCTGGAAAACGGCTCGCTGGTACGCCTGGGCAGCAACACGGTGTTCGCCGGCAATGTCCCCAGCCCGCATGCGCACTACCTGTGCTGGCGCACCGGCACCATGGACCGCTGGGAATGCGCGGCGTTTGCCGACTGGCTGCGAAAAAGTTTGGGCTAGGGCCCCAAGGGCGCTTGAATGAAAGCTCCCCTACCCGGCTACCCGGCTACCCGGCGTTGCAAACGCCTTAACGTGGGTTCACCCTGCCTGGGTTTTGTACCTTGCTCAAGGCCTTTTGATTTGTAGCGCATTTTGCGTACGCCAATAGCGTTAGCAAGCCCCAGGCGTCCGACAAGTGGTTGTGCGCCCATGCCGGCTCATACCTATCATGGGCTGGCCGTGACACCGGTTGAGGGTCCGGCCAGCGGCACATAGTCAAAAACCAACTTGTTTAATAAGGGAGATTCTCATGCGGAAAAATCAATTAGCCGCCGGCGTGGCCGGCGTACTGTTCTCCATGCTCGCCTTGTCGCCTGCGGTTCACGCCGAAGGCAAGGCGGCTACGGCCAAGGCCTTCAAACCGGGCACCTTCTGCACTATCCAGGACGCCAAGGCATGCCAGGACGCCGTGACGCCCGCGCAGATCCTGTCGCGCTTCAAGGCCGGCAACACGCGCTTTGTCTCGGGCAAGCCGCGCCACCAGAATTACCTCAAGGAAATGAAGGCCACGGCGGACGGCCAGTTCCCGCTGGCCAGCGTGGTGTCCTGCATCGATTCGCGCGCACCGGCTGAAATCGTGTTTGACCAGGGCATAGGCGATCTCTTCAATGCGCGCGTGGCGGGCAACATCGTCAACGAAGACATCCTGGGCAGCCTGGAGTTCGCCCACAAGGTCATGGGCGCCAAACTGCTGGTGGTGATGGGGCACACCAGTTGCGGTGCCATCAAGGGCGCGTGCGACGACGCCCAGCTGGGCAACCTGACCGGCCTCATCGGCAAGATCAAGCCGGCCGCGAACCTGGTCTCCGCCGACATCAAGGACCGCACGTCCAAGAACTATGCCTTTGTCGAGATGGTGGCCGAGAGCAATGTGCACCTCACGGTGGAGGCGATTCGCGAGAAAAGCCCCATCCTGCGCGAGATGGAGCAAAAGGGCGAGATCCTGATCGTCGGCGCCATGTACGACGTGAAAACCGGCAAGGTCAAGTTCTATGACATGCCCGGCGCCAGCAAGGCGCCGGGAACCAAGTCCTGAAGCTTCTCCCGTTCTGAACGGATCGTGGCGGCCGGCATTTCACGCCCGGCATTAAATTTCTTCAACCCGGCCGCCACCGCTTGCCCTACAGTCTGGTTTCAACCCTGGAGCCAGACAGACCATGAACGCCCCCGCCTCGCACGAACAGCAAAGCCAGCTTGAAAGGTCGGAGCGGCAATCACAGGTCGTGCGTGCGCTGCAGGCGGTGCTGCCGGCACACGCCTTGCTGTGGAACAACGAAGACACCACGCCTTATGAATGCGACGGCCTGACCGCCTACCGCCAGCGGCCGCTGGTCGTGGCTCTGCCTGAAACCTATACACAGGTGCAGGCCGTTCTCAAGGCCTGCCACGCGCTGGACGTGCCGGTGGTCGCGCGCGGCGCGGGCACCGGGCTTTCCGGCGGCGCCATGCCGCACGCGCTGGGCGTCACGCTCTCGCTGGCCAAGTTCAACAAGATCCTCAAGCTCGACGCCGCCAGCCGCACGGCCGTTGTGCAGGGCGGCGTGCGCAACCTCGCGATCTCCGAGGCAGCCGCGCCGCTGGGCCTTTATTACGCACCCGACCCTTCGAGCCAGATCGCCTGCACCATAGGCGGCAACGTGGCCGAGAACTCGGGTGGTGTGCACTGCCTCAAGTACGGGCTGACGGTGCACAACGTGCTCAAGGTCAAGGGCTTCACGATTGAAGGTGAAGAGGTCGAATTCGGCGGCGATGCGCTCGATGCCCCCGGCTACGATTTGCTGAGCATCATCATCGGCAGCGAAGGCATGCTGGCCGTGACCACCGAGGTCACCGTGAAGCTGGTGCCCAAGCCCCGGCTGGCGCGCTGCATCATGGCCAGCTTTGACGACCTGCGCAAGGCCGGCGACGCCGTGGCCGCCGTGATTGCCGCCGGCATCATCCCGGCGGGCCTGGAAATGATGGACAAGCCCATGACGGCCGCCGTTGAAGATTTTGTGCACGCGGGCTACGACCTCAGCGCCGAAGCGATTTTGCTGTGTGAAAGCGACGGCACGCCCGAGGAAGTCGAGGAGGAAATCGGCCGCATGAGCGAGGTGCTGCGCCGCTGCGGCGCCACCGCCATCGCCGTGAGCCGCGACGAAGCCGAGCGCCTGCGTTTCTGGAGCGGCCGCAAGAACGCCTTCCCCGCATCGGGCCGCATCAGCCCCGACTACATGTGCATGGACTCCACGATACCGCGCAAGCGCCTGGCCGACATCCTGCTGGCGATTGCCGGGATGGAAAAGAAATACCGGCTGCGCTGCGCCAACGTCTTTCATGCGGGCGACGGCAACCTGCACCCGCTGATCCTGTTTGACGCCAACGACCCCGACCAGTTGCACCGCTGCGAACTCTTTGGCGCCGACATCCTGGAGACCAGCGTCGCCATGGGCGGCACCGTGACGGGTGAGCACGGTGTGGGCGTGGAGAAACTGAACTCCATGTGCGTGCAGTTTTCGGCCGAGGAAAACGAGCAGATGTTCGGCGTCAAGCGCGCCTTCGACAGCAAGGGCCTGCTCAACCCGGGCAAGGTGATCCCGACGCTGAATCGCTGCGCCGAGTACGGAAAAATGCTGGTGCGGGCCGGGCAGATCAAGCATCCCGACCTTCCGCGTTTCTAGGCAGAGCGCACAGCCGAATGGCGAAGACGTAGACTGGGCAAAAAAGCACGGGCCAGACAATGCCAGCAACACCCTCTCGCGCCAACAGCCCCTTCAGTCCCCTCGCCCCGCACCGACGGCTGCTCTGCGGACTGGCGGGCGCTTTGCTGGCATGGCTTCCGCAGTGGGGACTCTGCCTGGACCAGGGCAGCGCATTGCCCCATCTCGAGCCTTTCGACAAAGCCATGCTGGAACTCATCCAGAAACACAACATCCCGGGCGCCAGCCTGGCCGTGGCCAAGGACGGAAAACTGCTGCTCGCCAAGGGCTACGGCCATGCCGACAAGGACAAGCAGGAGGCCATGGCGCCGCAAACCCTTTTTCGCATGGGCAGCATCAACAAAACCTTGACGGCGGTCATGGTGCTCAAGTTGGCCGAGGATGGAAAGCTGAAGCTGGACGACCCGGCGCTGCCCCTGCTCGAGAAAGCCGGAATCGTGATGGCACCGCCCGCCGACCCGCGCGCCAGGGACATCCGCATCCGCCACCTGCTGCAGCATTCCGGCGGCTTTGACCGGGAGCGTTCGGGTGATCCGTTTTTTCAGCCACGGCTCAGGGAGATCGCCCGCCGGCAAGGCGTATCGCCCGTCAGCTGCGACGCCATCATCCGGGACTCGCTGCAGGAGAAACTGGACTTCACCCCCGGCGAGCGCTTCGCCTATTCCAACACCGGCTACTGCATGCTTGGCAGGATTGTGGAAACCGTCACCGGCGAGTCCTACCGGGCTTTCAGCAGCAGGGAGTTTTTGCAGCCCGTCATCGGCAAAGGCTTCCAGGCTGCGAGCAGCACCGAAAGCCGGCCCGGCGAAACGAAGTACTACGCCTTTCCCGGAGAGCCGCTGCAGCGCGGCGCGCCCGGCGTCTCGAACGCGAATGTGCCCAGCCCCTACGGCTCCTACTCCGTTGAGAACATGGATGCGCTGGGGGCGTGGGTGGCAACGCCGACGGATGTCCTGAAATTTTTCCTGGCGATCGACGGTGCCCGCGGCAAGCGCCTGCTTAATGAAGACTCGGTGCGAGTCATGCGCAGCGAGCCCGTGCTGGCAAAAGAAAATGATCCGCGCAGCTTCTACGCGGCGGGCATCCATGTCGTCAGGAGCGACAAGGGTGACAACTGGTGGCACACGGGCAGCCAGCCGGGCCTGCAAACCCTGGCGCTTAGAACCCGGCAGGGCTATGCGTGGGTGGCGGCCTTCAATTCCAGGCCGGACCCCTCCGGGCGCCGCGCCTTCTTCAAGGATATCGACCAGGCGCTGTGGGGCGCAGCCAATGCGGTGAAGGAGTGGCCGCAAGGGGATCTTTTTGCCAGTCCGTAAACGCATCACGGGCGCTGCCCAGGCATCGACATGCCGCTCTTCCGCCGGGAGGTTCACGCGATGACGGCGTTGCGCGGACTGGCCTGGTTACTGATTTTTCAATCCATCGGGGAACTGCTTTCACGCGGCTTTTCCCTGCCCTTTCCGGGGCCAGTGATCGGCATGGTTTTGCTGCTGATTGGCCTTCGTTCAGAGCTGGTGCGAGGGCCTGTGTCAGTGTGCGCAGACTTTCTTCTCTCGCACCTTTCGTTACTCTTTGTGCCTGTCGGCGTGGGCGTCATGACCCATCTTTCGCTCGTGAGCCAGTACGGCGTGCGCATTCTGCTGGCCGTGGTGGTGTCCACATTGGCGGGTTTGGGGGTCACCGTGCTGACCCTGCACCTGCTGCGGGACCGCGGCGACGCGGCTTCAGGGGAACCGCCGAATGCCTAAATTCGTCGAACTCTGGGTTTACCTGTCGGCCACGCCGCTGTTCGGCCTGACAGCCACCCTGGTGGTCTATGTGCTGGCGCAAGCGGTTTATGCGCGCCTGGGCCAGCCGCCCTGGGCCAATCCGGTGCTCTGGACGGTGGTGTGCCTGGCCGGCGCGCTGCTGGCCACCGGCGTGCCCTACCCCACGTATTTCGCGGGGGCGCAGTTCATCCACTTCCTGCTGGGACCCGCGGTGGTGGCACTGGCCTGGCCGCTGTGGCTGCGGCGCGAGGAGCTGCGCAGGCGCTGGGGCCGGCTGCTGCTGGCGGCGCTGGCGGGCGGCATCGCGGCCAGCGGCTCGGCGCTGCTGATGGGCTGGGCGCTGGGCCTGCCGTCGGAAGTGACCCTGTCGCTCGCGCCCAAATCGGTCACCGCGCCGGTGGCCATGGGCATTGCTGAAAAGATAGGCGGCATTCCGGCGCTGGCAGCCGTGTTCGCGGTGATCACGGGGCTGGTCGGGGCGCTCAGCGGCAAATACCTGTTTGACGCACTGCGCATCCCGCGCGATGCCACAGGCTGGGCCGCGCGCGGCTTCGCGCTGGGCACCGTTTCGCACGGCCTGGGCGCGGCGCGCGCGCTGCAGGTCAATGCCGACGCGGGAGCCTATGCCGGCCTGGCGCTGGGCCTGCAGGTGGTGCTGGCCTCCGCGCTGATCCCGCTGGCGTTTCGCTTTTTCTAAGACGAAACGCGAAAACGCCACATCACTTTCCCGCCGCGAACGACGGGAAAGTGATGGGGCTTTTCGATGGCGAGGTAACCGCGCCTGCTTGTTGCTTTAAGTCTCCTCTACACCGCCTGTAAACCCGGCTTCACCGCACTCACCGGCTTGGCCGTAGCCAGCGCACCAAACAGGATTTCGCCCGAAAGCTGGCCGCCTTCTTCAATCACCAGCTTGCCGTAGCGGATGATGCCGGTGACCTTCCCGGTCGAATAAATCACCAGCTTCTGGCGCACCGTGAGGTTGCCGTTGAATTCGCCGCGGATTTCCGCCACGTCGATTTCCGCCGAGCCCTTGAAGGCACCTTGCTCGGCGATCTGGATCACACGCGAATCCATGGTGGCTTCCACCAGGCCTTCGACGACGAGCGTGTCGCAGTCGGTGATCTCCACGCCCTTGAGCTTGATGTTGGGCCCCACCGTCAGCTTGCTGCCGCCTTCCTTGGCGGTACTGGTGGACGGCGCAGCCTCGTTCACGGGTTTGGCGGCATTGTTCTGCTGGCTGGACAGCGGGGCCGAATGCAGCGTGCTGGCCGAGCCGCTGTTGCCGTAGCCGTTTCCGGGGCTGTTGCGCAGACCCGTCGGTGTCTCGTTTTCTCGCTTGCCAAAGAACGGTGTTGCCATGTGAGTTCCTTCAAAAAAGAAGGCATGGTACGTCCGCGAAAAATTAAAAGCTTGGGCAGCATGCAAGAGAGGTAACGAAATTAATTCTTACATTCGCCTCTGGTAATCCCACGCGTGTAGCATGGAGCGCAGCATGAGCACCGACAGCGAACTCCATCACTTCACGCTTTTTGCCACCGCCATCGGCCAGTGCGCGCTGGTATGGAACGGCCACGGCATCGCAGCCGTGCGCCTGCCCGAGCAGAGCGAAATTCGCATGCTGTCGCGCCTGCGCCGGCGGTTCCCGATGCTCGAAGCCGGAGCGCCGCCGCCCGCCGAGCAACAGGCCATAGACGGCATGGTGGCCTTGCTCGAAGGCGAAGCCCGCGACCTGCGTTTCTGCGCGCTGGACCTGCGCAACGAGACGCCCTTCCACCTGCGCGTATACACGGCCGCGCAGGACATCCTGCCCGGCAAGACCAAGACCTATGGCGAGATCGCGGCCTTGCTGGGAGAACCCGGCGCGGCGCGCGCCGTGGGTCAGGCGCTGGGGCACAACCCCTTTCCCATCATCGTGCCCTGCCACCGCGTGCTGGCGTCGGGCGCGCAATCGGGCGGTTTCTCGGCGCCGGGTGGTGTCTCGACCAAGCTGCGCATGCTGCTGATCGAAGGCGCCGAAATCGGCGGCGCACCCGGCCTGTTCGACCGCGAACCGCCACCCTCCACGCAATGAATTTTTTGGCTTCATACGGAACACCCACAGCATGCCCTCCACGTCCACATCCACCTCGCCATCCATCCGCCTGTACTCGGCCCGCCTCAGCATGTTCGGCGCCAAGGTGCAGATCGCGGCCATCGAAAAAGGCATCCCCTTTGAGCTCGTCATGGTGCCCTTCACGCAAGCCGAGGGTTATTCGCCCAAAAATCCGGAAGTGGTGCGCATCAACCCGAAGAAGCAGGTTCCGGTACTGGTGCACGGTGAGCTGGAGATTTTCGATTCGACGCAGATCCTGGAATACCTCGAAGACCTCAAGCCGGAACCGGCGCTGTGGCTCACCGGCATCGCCAAGCGCGCACGGGTTCGCCAGCTGGAGCACCGCTCCGACGAGGTCTACTTTCCCAACGTCATCAAGCTGATGGGCCTGCAGGACAAGCTGGGCGACCCACAAGCTGTCGCGGCGCTGCAGGGCGCGCGGGAGTTTTACCGCAACCTGGAGCCACTGCTGGGTACGCAGGACTACATGCTCGGGGATTTTTCGAACGCCGACATCGCTCTCTACATGGCCATGATTTTCGGCGAGCGCATGGGCGCGCCCCTCACGGCGGAGACACCGCGGCTGCTGGCCTGGCGCGACCGGATGAGCGCGCGCGCTTCGGTGCGCGAGGTGGTGATCCCCATGGCGAAATACCTGCTGTCAGACGGACGGCCGCTACCTGCCTTTATGGAAAGAATGTTGCACGGCGGCTGAGCTTCAGGCCTTACGGCAGAGGGGCTGCTGCAAAACAGCCAAGCAAAAACCGTCGCTTTGGCGCAAACTGGCGAGCCCGGCCACGCCACAACTCCAACACGCGCAGCCGGCAAAAAAAGGAGTTCGCCATGCCCCGCCATACCCCCATAGAGCGCTATCGCAACATCGGCATCAGCGCGCACATCGACGCCGGCAAGACCACCACCACCGAGCGCATCCTGTTTTACACCGGTGTGAACTACAAGATCGGCGAAGTCCATGAAGGCACGGCCACCATGGACTGGATGGAACAGGAGCAGGAGCGCGGCATCACCATCACCTCGGCGGCGACCACGGCCTTCTGGAAAGGCATGGCGGGCAACTACCCCGAGCACCGAATCAACATCATCGACACGCCGGGCCACGTGGACTTCACCATCGAGGTCGAGCGCTCCATGCGCGTGCTCGACGGCGCGGTGATGGTCTACGACGCCGTGGGCGGCGTGCAGCCGCAGTCTGAAACCGTCTGGCGCCAGGCCAACAAGTACAAGGTGCCGCGCCTGGCCTTCGTCAACAAGATGGACCGCGTGGGCGCCGATTTCTTCCGCGTGCAGCGCCAGATCAGCGAACGCCTCAAAGGCGTGGCCGTGCCGGTGCAGATTCCGGTCGGCGCCGAGGATCATTTCCAGGGCGTGGTCGACCTCGTCAAGATGAAAGCCATCATCTGGGACGACACCAGCCAGGGCGTGCATTTCGAGTACGGCGACATCCCGGCGGAGCTGCTGGACACCGCCAACGAATGGCGCACCAAGATGATTGAGGCTGCCGCCGAAGCCAATGACGAGTTGCTGAACAAATACCTGGCCGGTGAACCGCTGAGCGAGGACGAAATCAGGCAGGGCCTGCGCCAGCGCACCATTGCCAACGAGATCGTTCCCATGCTCTGCGGCAGCGCTTTCAAGAACAAGGGCGTGCAGGCCATGCTGGACGCGGTGATCGACTATATGCCCTCTCCGGCGGACGTGCCGGCCATCCTGGGCCACACCGAAGACGATGAGGGCGAGGCCGAGCGGCATCCAACAGACGACGAACCTTTTTCGGCGCTGGCCTTCAAGATCATGACCGACCCCTACGTCGGGCAGCTGATTTTCTTTCGTGTGTACTCGGGCGTGGTCAAGGCTGGCGACACGGTCTACAACCCGGTCAAGGGCAAGCGCGAGCGGCTGGGCCGCATTTTGCAGATGCACGCCAATCAACGCAACGAGGTCAAGGAAGTGCGCGCCGGCGACATCGCCGCGGCCGTCGGCCTGAAGGACGCGACCACCGGCGACACACTGTGCGACCCGGCCCACGTGATCATCCTCGAGAAGATGATCTTCCCCGAACCGGTGATCTCGCAGGCGGTGGAACCCAAGACCCAGGCCGACCAGGAAAAAATGGGCATCGCGCTGAACCGCCTGGCGCAGGAAGACCCTTCGTTCCGCGTGCACACCGACGAGGAATCCGGCCAGACCATCATCTCGGGCATGGGCGAACTGCACCTCGAAATCCTGGTCGACCGCATGAAGCGCGAGTTCAGCGTCGAGGCCAACGTCGGCAAGCCGCAGGTGGCTTACCGCGAAACCATACGGCAGGCGGTGAACGACGTCGAAGGCAAGTTCATCAAGCAGTCTGGGGGCCGCGGGCAGTACGGCCACGCCGTGCTCAACCTGGAGCCGCAGCCTTCGGGCAAGGGCTATGAGTTCGTCGATGCCATCAAGGGCGGCGTGATCCCGCGCGAGTACATTCCCGCCGTCAACAAGGGCATACAGGAAACGCTGAAGGCCGGCGTGCTCGCGGGCTACCCGGTGGTGGACGTGAAGGCCACGCTGGTGTTCGGCTCCTACCATGACGTGGACTCCAACGAAAATGCTTTCCGCATGGCCGGCTCGCTGGCCTTCAAGGAAGCCATGCGCCGCGCCAAACCGGTGCTGCTGGAGCCCGTGATGGCCGTCGAGGTCGAAACGCCCGAGGACTTCATGGGCAATGTGATGGGTGACCTCTCGTCACGCCGCGGCATGGTGCAGGGCATGGAAGACATCGCGGGTGGCGGCGGCAAGCTGGTGCGCGCCGAGGTGCCGCTGTCGGAGATGTTCGGCTACTCCACCACCTTGCGTTCGCTCACGCAGGGCCGCGCGACTTACACCATGGAGTTCAAGCGCTATGCCGAGACCACGGCCGACGTGGCCGCGGCCATCATGCGCGGCAAGGGCGGCTGAGGGCGCCACCGCGCGCACCGGGGTGCAAAGACATCTGCGCCCTCAGGGTCTGCCGGCGTGCGTTGCTTATTTTTACCGGAGTCCTACACTGAAATTCCCTTGGCTTCACTACGGAGGTTGTCATGGATACCCTCAATCGCTGGCAGGACAGGCTGGAAATTTTCGTGGGGCTCTGGCTGTGCATCGCGCCCTGGGCGCTGGCGCTGCCCGAGGCGGCGGCATGGTGCTCGGTGGTCGTGGGCGTAGCCGTCATCGTCCTCGCGTCGCAAGACCTCTTCCTGCCCAACCACCTGGACGACTGGGCCAATGCCCTGCTGGGCGTGGGCCTGATGATTTCGCCCTGGGTCTGGAATTACGCCGGGCATGACAACGCCATGCTCAATGCGCTGGTCATGGGCTTGCTGGTTACGCTGACCTCGGGCTGGGCCCTGGAACGCGTGCTCTATGACAAGTTCAAGGTCTGGAGATCGCATCACCACGCTCATTGAGGCGTTGAGGCCTTGATGCGCCGCACGCGGCGCATCCCCCCTCACACGCGGCAACATGCCGTGCTGAAGGTGCTTTTCTTCAAACGCTCATGCTGCCACCGGCACTTTCAGGGGCACGGCCCGCACCGGCAGGCGCAGGCCCACGCCTATGCGGTTCCAGGCATTCATCAGCGCCGCCGCCATGGTCAGCTCGGCGATCTCGCGTTCGTTGAAATACGCGGCGAGGGCGTCGAAGTCTTCGTCGGGCGCCTGTGTCTGCGGGAGCAGGGTCAGGCTTTCGGCCCAGTTCAGCGCGGCGCGCTCGCGTTCGGTGAACAAGGTGACTTCGCGCCAGGTGCTCAGGCTGTTGAGCCGCTGCAGGTCTTCGCCGCCGGCCAGCAGGTCGCGCGCATGCGAGTCCACGCAATAAGCGCAGCCGTTGATCTGCGAGATGCGCTGGCGCACCAGGTCTATCAGCCGCATGCCGAGGGTGGAGTCCTCCAGCGTGGCATTGACGGCGCCCAGGGCGCCCACGGCTTCGGGGATCACCTTGCGGTGCTGGAGGCGGCCGTTGGCCGAGGGCATGGAAATCGTGCTCATGGGTGAAAACTCCTTGAAGTTCAATGAGCCCCCGACAACCGGGAGCTTCACCCCTTAAGACGGCCCGCTTCCTCGAGTTGTGACAGCACCCGCACCAGCTTGGCCGGGTTGCGCTGGGTGTGGATCTCGGCCAGCAGGCCGTTCTCGAAGTACAGCGACCGCACCGACTCGAGCCGGCCATGCACAAAACGCAGCAGGCCCGGCACGCCGTTGATGTCGGCGATCTCCAGGCGCTGTGCCGGCCCATGGTTGAGCGCGGTGGCGAAATAGAGCTGGGCCAGCCGCTGGGCGCCGCGCAGCACCTGGCCGAAAGACGGCACCACGCCGCCGCCGTCGCTGACCAGGCTGGCCTCTTCGCTGATCAGGCTTTTGATGGTGGCCAGATTGCCTTCGCGCGCCGCGGCGGCAAAGCGCGCCAGCAGGCGCAAATGCTCTTCGCGGCTGACAGTGAAACGTGTTTTGCCTTCCCGCACCTGCGCCTTGGCGCGGCTGACCAGCTGGCGGCAGGCGGCCTGGCTTTTACCCAGCGTGCGGGCCATGTCGGCATAGTCGGCGTCAAAGACCTCGCGCAGCAGGAAGGCCGCGCGCTCATCGGGCGTCAGGCGCTCCAGCACGGCCAGAAAGGCCAGCGAAATGTCGCCGGCGAATTCCAGCATCTGCTCAGGCGAGTCCTGGAAGCCCTGGGGGTCGGTCAACATCGGCTCGGCCAGCCAGAAGCCGGTGTAGTGTTCGCGCGCGGTCTTGGCGGCACGCAGCCGGTCTATGGACAGCCGGGTGACCGTGGTGACCAGCCAGGCCTCGGCGCTGCGCAAGTCATCAGGACGCGCGCTGTTCCAGCGCAGCCAGGCGTCCTGCAGCACGTCCTGGGCATCGGCATGCGAGCCGAGCATGCGGTAGGCGATGCCTAGCAGGCGTGGGCGGTGGGCATCAAAGTTTTCGGCCGAAGGGGAGGGAGCGTTGTCCATATACCGGCAAGACGGATGGGGCTGGTTGATTGTGACAAGGGGTGGTGAAATGGTCCAACTTTGGGCCGGCTCTTGCTCCGGCGGTGCGCTCTCTTCTGAGTTCTGCTGGCCGGGGGTTGCCCGGCAGCAAGTAACTTTCTTTTGCTTCGCCAAAAGAAAGTCACCAAAGAAAAGGCGACCCGCAGTCTGGGTCCCTGCGCTTCGCTTCGGGCAACCTGCGGTGCTCGAGCCAAGCGGGGTCCGGCTAAACTCGCTTCGCTCAGACAACGCCGGCCCTGATCCGCTTGTCTCTGCGCTCCTCGGCCCAGCCAGGACGGGGCAATCGGGAGCGGGGACAAAGACAGAAAAACCAAGAAGACAAATACAACAAGGACTCGCCAAGGCGAGTCCTTGTTTCTTCAAGTATTGGTATTTGTCTTTCTAGTCCCCACCCCTTGTGGATGCGCCGAGGAGCGCAGGTTCAGGCGGATCAGGGATCGCGTTGTTTGAGCCGAAGGCGAGTTTAGCGAGACCCCGCCTGAACCGAGCACCGCAGGTTGCCCGCAGCGAAGCGAAGGGACGCAGCAACCAGGGTCGCCTTTTCTTTTGCTTACTTTTCTTTTGGCGAAGCAAAAGAAAAGTGAGTAGCTGCCGGGCTACCCCCGGCCAGCAACCCTCAGCAGAGGGCGAGGGCGCGCAAGCCGGCGCAAGACCCGGCACCCCACCCCAACCCCTGCCAAAATCCCCAAAATGCAATTCTTCAAAGACCTCAACCTCGCCGCCTTCACCGCAGGCTTTGTGGCCGTGCTGGTCGGCTTCACCAGCTCGGTGGCCATCGTCTTCCAGGCCGCGCTGGCCTTCAACGCCACACCGGCCGAAATCGCGTCGTGGATGTGGGCGCTGGGGATCGGCATGGGGGTGTGCTCGGTGATCCCCTCGCTGTGGCTCAAAAAACCGGTAATGGTGGCCTGGTCCACGCCGGGCGCGGCGGTGCTGGCCACGGCCGGGCTGGCCGGTGGGTTCTCGATGGGGGAGGCGGTGGCCGCTTTCATGGTCAGCGCCGCGCTGATCACGCTGTTCGGCATCACCGGCTGGTTTGAAAAAGCCATGAACCGCATTCCCGTGGCGATTGCCTCGGCGCTGCTGGCCGGCGTGCTGGCGCGCTTCGGCATCCAGGCTTTCGCGGCGGCGCAAACGGCCTTGCCGCTGGTGCTGCTGATGCTGGCGATCTATTTACTGGGCAAGCGCCTCTTGCCGCGCTATGCCGTGGTGCTGACGCTGGCGGGTGCGATTGTTTTTGTGGCCGCACGCGGGCAGCTGGCCTGGTCTGAAGTGGCTTTTTCTTTCGCGGTGCCGGTGTTCACCATGCCGAAGTTCAGCTTCGCGGCCATCGTCAGCATGGCGATTCCGCTGTTTGTGGTGACCATGGCCTCGCAAAACCTGCCGGGCGTGGCGACCATTTACGCGGCGGGCTATGGACCGGACAGCGCCGGCGGCGGCATCCCCATCTCCAAAATCATCACGCTGAGCGGCCTGGCCACACTGGTGCTGGCACCCTTCGGCGCCTTCGCGCTCAACCTGGGCGCCATCACGGCCGCCATCTGCATGGGCAAGGAAGCGCATGAGGACCCGGCAAAGCGTTACACGGCGGCCGTTTCGTGCGGCGCGATCTACATCGTGATCGGCATCTTCGGCGCGGCCATCACCGGCCTGCTGACGGCCTTCCCCAAGGAGCTGGTGGTCGCCATCGCGGGGCTGGCGCTGCTGGGCAGCATAGGCAGCGGGCTGGCGGCGGCGGTGAAAGACGAATCGCACCGTGAGGCGGCCCTTATCACGTTTCTCGTCACTTTGTCCGGCGTGGTAATAGCCGGTGTGGGCTCGGCCTTTTGGGGTGTGGTGGCGGGCGCGCTGGCGCTGTTTGTACAACAATACGGCCAGCAGCGCCGCGAATCCCCGTCCGGGACGGCCCCAGCAGACACCCGAACCCCTTCCAAACCATGAACATTCTTTTTGTCGCCGATCCGCTTGAGTCCTTCAAGATCTACAAGGACACCACCTTCGCGATGATGCGCGAGGCGCAAAAGCGCGGCCACCGTGTCAGCGCCTGCCTGCCGGCGGACATGAGCTGGCAGACCGGCGCGAAAGTCACGGCCCAGGTGCGCCACATCACGCTGACGGGTGATGCGGACACCTGGTTCACGGCGGACGCGACCCGGCCCGACGCGCGCGAAGCCATCGCGAGCTTTGACGCGGTGGTCATGCGCAAGGACCCGCCCTTTGACAGCGAGTACTTCTACAGCACGCATTTGCTGGAGCAGGCCGAGCGGGAAGGCGCCAAAGTCTTCAACAAACCGCGCGCGCTGCGCGACCACCCGGAAAAACTCGCCATCCTCGAGTTCGCGCAATTCAGCGGACCGACGCTGGTCACGCGTAGCGCGGCCGACATCAAGCGCTTTCATGCCGAGCACAAGGACATCATCCTCAAACCGCTGGACGGCATGGGCGGCATGGGCATCTTCCGCGTCAAGGGAGACGGCCTGAATCTGGGCAGCATCACCGAGACGCTGAACCGTGACGGCGCGCAAAGCGTGATGGTGCAGAAGTTTTTGCCCGAGATCGCCAAGGGCGACAAACGCGTGCTCGTCATCGGCGGCAAGCCCGTGCCTTTCAGCCTGGCGCGCATTCCCCAGGGCAGCGAGGTGCGCGGGAACCTGGCGGCCGGCGGACTGGGTGTGGCGCAGCCGCTCTCAAAACGCGACTTTGAAATCGCCGAGGCGCTGGGCCCGGTGCTGGCCGCGCGCGGCCTGCTGCTGGCCGGCGTCGACGTGATCGGCGACTACGTGACCGAAATCAACGTCACCAGCCCGACCTGCTTCCAGGAAATCCACGATCAGGCCGGCTTTGACGTGGCGGCGATGTTCATGGATGCGCTGGAGGCTGCGCTGAAAGGCTGAGCGGCCTCACGGCCTTCGCTTCGTTGGGGCCGTTCTGCGCCTCGCGGCGCGCCGCCAGCACGCGTGAGCGCCGCTTGCGCCACCAGATCACGATGCCGGTCACCGACAGCATCACCACCACCATCCCCATCAGCGACATCATGATGCGGCCCGGCAGGCCCAGGATGCGCCCGCCGTGCAGCGGCAATTGCAGCTGCGCGAACACGTCGGCCGCGGTACCGTGCCAGGGCTGGTTGCTGCTGATCAGGCGCCCATCTTCCGCGCTCAGGTAGAGGTTGGACAAGTCCATGCCGTCGCTGTCGTCATGCGTGGCATGGTCGAAGAATGAGACGTTGTAGAAACCACCGCGCTGGTTGTAGAAGACGCCGCCCGGTGAGGTGGTCCAGCCGCGGCGTGTGGCTTCGGCCCGGGCGATGCCGACGATTTCAACGAAGCCGATCTTCGGCTCGATGTGCGCACCCAGCGGCGCCAGCGGCACCAGGGTGGACGGACCGGGCGTGGTCTTGGACACCATGGACAGTAGCGGGAAAAATATCTCGCGATTCAGGTTGATCGAGAACGAGGTGAAGGCCACCACGATGATCAGGCCCCACACCCACAAGCCGCCGGCGCGGTGCAGGTCGAAATTGAGCTTGTAGCCGCCGGCTTTCCAGCGCAGCAGCCAAGAGGGTTTCCAGCGTGACCACCAGCTTGCTGCATCGCGGTGCGGCACTGTTTCGGCACCCGCGCGCTTGCGCAAGCGGCGCGGCATGGTGAGGTAGAAACCGACAAAACTATCGAGCAGCCAGACCAGCGCGATGCCGCCCATGATCCAGTGGCCGACGCGGTCGCTGCCCCACATCGCCGGCACATGCAGCGTGTAGTGCAGCTTGCGTAAAAAGGGCATCAAGGTTTCGGGCTTGAACGATACCGCGTTGGAATCGCGCTTGCCGCGCACCTCGGCCGTGACCGGGTCGACGAAGACCTGGTTGTAGCCGAGCTGGTAGGGCCGGCCGGTGGCCGGGTCCTTGCGCGGCTGCACGAAGTAGCCCGCGGCATGGCCTTCCTCGAAACCGAGCGGCAGGTAGGCCACCCGCGCGCGCGGGTCGTGGGCTTCGACGGCGGCGGCCAGCTCGAAGGGGTCGCGGAAAGGGCCGCGCGCCTCGGTGTCGTAGAGCTTGCTGTTCAGCCAGCCGTCGATCTCGTGGTCCCACGAGATGACGGCGCCGGTCAGGCCCGAGACGATGAGGAACAGCGCGGTGGACAGCCCCATCCAGCGATGGAGGACAGCCCAGAGGGTTCGCATGGCGGCAGGCCTTTAGAAGTCGATGCTGCCGCTCACGACGAAGGTGCGCGGCGCGCCCATGACCAGGTAGTTGTCAGTGGGCGAGGCGCCGCCGGCCGAGGCCCAGTACGACTTGTTAAGCAGGTTGTCGATGCGCCCACGCAGCGTGAGGGCTCGACCGTTGCCGATATCCATGATGTAACGCGCGCCCACGTCCAGGCGGGTCCAGGCGGGCAGTTCCTGGGTGTTGGCTGCATTGGCGTACTGCTTGCCGGTGTGGATCACGCGCGCATTGAGCGCCAGGCCGCGCACCCCGGTCACGTCCCATTCGGCGCCGAGGTTGAGCTGCTGGCGCGGCACGCCGATGGCGTCCTTGCCGTCGGTGGCGCCGGTGAGTGTCTTGCTTTGTTTGGCATCGAGCAGCGTCAGGCCGCCGAGCAGGCGCAGGCCGCGCATAGGCTCACCGTAGATCGAGAACTCCAGGCCCTGGTTGCGTTGCTCGCCGAAGGCGCCGTAGGTGGTACCCACCGTGCCGTCGAGCGGGCGGTTGGTTTCAAACAGGGCCACGCTGCCGCCGAAAGTACCGGCGTCGTATTTGGCGCCGATTTCGGTCTGCTTGGAGTGGAAGGGCTTGAACACCGTGTTGGCATTTGTCACCGGTGTCACCACACCAGCGATGGTGACCGTGGCCGGGGCGATCTTGCCGGGCACCAGGCCTTCGATGTAGTTTCCGTAGAGCGACAAGTTGCTGTTGACCTTGAAGACGATGCCGGCGACCGGTGTGGTGCGGCTGCTTTCGATGGGTTCGGCGGCGACGCCGGTGTTGTAGGCGAAGGTCTGCTGCCTGATGGTCTGGTTGCGGGCGCCCAGCGTGAGCAGCACGCTGTCTTTCGCGAACGAAAGCGTGTCGGCGATGGCCAGGCTGGAAGTCTCGGTCTTGGCCTGCAGCGCGGGGCTGGCCAGGTTGTTGCCGACAAAACCGGGCGCGGCGCTGTTGGCCACCGGAAAAGCTGAGGCGACGGGCGTGTAGAGGTTGCTGGTCACACTGGCCGCGGAGAACGCGAAGGCGTTGTAGCGGTCGTTTTTATACGTCGCGGCGGAGGCGACCACCGTGTGGCCTATGCTGCCCGTGTTGAACTTCCCGCGCAGGCCGGCTTCCAGCGTCGTGATCTTGTCCTCGCGCGTGTTGCTGAAGCGCGTGGCGGTCGTGGCGCCCGCGGCGTTGGTGAGGGTCGGGTTGGCCAGGTCATTGCCCTCCCAGCTGTTGCGCACGCCGCCGGCGACCCAGCCGGTGATGGCGCTGCTGAAATCCGCTTCGGCACGCACGGTGGCGAAGGTGTCACGCTCCTTGGCAGAGGTCCAGGGCTGGGCGAAATTGCCTTTGGCATCCGGTGCGGCGGGAATCGGCAGCAAGGCCGACGGCGTCACGTTCGGGCGGCCGGCGGTCAGCATGTAGTCCTGGTGGCCGATGTCGGCCGAGATGCGCACATTGCTGCTGCGCCAGTCCAGGCCGACGCCTATGGCGCTGAGATTCATTTTCTCGTTGTCGACACCGGTGCCGCCGTCGCGCTTCACCGCGTTCAGGCGGATGCCGGTGGCCTGGTCGGGGCCGAAGCGGCGCGCGATGTCGGTCGATACGGAAGCCTGGCCGCCGGTCTGGTAGCTCAGGCCGGCCCGCGTCAGCGGCTCGTTGGGGGCGCGCTTGGGCAGCAGGTTGATGCTGCCGCCTATGCCGCTGCCGCCGGGCGCCGCGCCGTTGAGGAAGCTGTTGGCGCCGCGGAAGACCTCCACGCGCTCGAGGAATTCGGCCGCGATGTACTGCCGCGGCAGCATGCCGTAGAGGCCGTTGTAGGCCACGTCATCGGAGTACACGGGGAAGCCGCGCACCATGTAAAGCTCCTGGAAGTTGCCGAAACCGCGCGCCGTGCGCACCGACGGGTCGTTCAGCAGCACGTCGGCGACGCTCTTGGCCTGCTGGTCCTGGATCAGCTCGTTGGTGTAGCTGGTGCTGGAAAACGGCGTTTCCATGATGTCCTGGTTGCCCAGGATGCCGACGCGCCCGCCGCGCGCCACCTGGCCGCCGGCAAACGGCTTGGTCAAACCTTCGGCCGAAGCGTCGGCGCTGGCATTGACGGTCACGGTGGACAAGGTCGCGGTTGGCGTACCGGACTCCGGCGCGGGGGCGGTTTGCGCATGGACCAGCGGCAGCCAGAGGGCCAGGGTGGCGGCGGTTGCGATGGGTGTCAGGAGAAAACGCGATAAGGGCATGTTTGGGACTGAAGGTGTTTTAAATGAGAATGATTATTATTACCTTAATCACCGAGATCCCCTTGCCCACAGCCTCCTTGCGTCATTTCTTTGACGAATTTCGTTGCGGTGCCACAACGATATGTATGCACATCATTCGCCGCGCACACCTGCCGGCCGGGGCTCAGCCCGGCACAAGCCCGCAAGGCCATGCTGCGCGAGATGGGGCGGCCAGCCGAACGCCGTGCCGCACCGGAAAGGCGGCGACGTTGACAGCATCTATGTGGTGACCGTGCGGCGCGGCGAGGGCAAGGCCGTCGCCTGTCCCAGCCGCGAAGCTAGGCCGCGGCCAGCGCGCCGTCCTCAAACACCTTGAGCTCGCCCGGCGCGAACGCCATCCAGGTTTCGTTGGTGGTCAGCGGCGCCGTGACGACCACGGCCACCTTGTCGGTGGGCCGTGTGTGTTCGGCGAAGTTCACGCTCACGTCTTCATCGCTCAGCGTGGCATGCGCGAAGGGGTGCTTGCGTTCCACGTAATAAAGATTCGTGGAGGCATGCGCCCACAGCGCCTGGCCGTTGCTCAGCAGGAAGTTGAAGGTGCCATGGCCGGCGATCTGCGCCGCGAGTTCGCGCAGCGTGATGCTGAGTTCCTTCACGCTGGGCACACCCGCATGCGATTTGGCCATCTCCTGCATGATCCAGCAAAAGGCGCGCTCGCTGTCGGTGGTGCCGACGGGCCGGAAGCTGCCGTGCAGGCGCGGCGCAAAGTCCTTGAGGTCGCCGTTGTGCGCGAACACCCAGTAGCGGCCCCAGAGCTCACGCACAAAGGGGTGGCAGTTCTCCAGCGCCACGCGGCCCTGCGTGGCCTTGCGGATGTGCGAGATCACGTTGCGGCTTTTGATGGGGTAGCGGCTGATCAGCTCGGCCACCGGCGAACTGCAGGCCGGCTGGTGGTCGACAAAGTGGCGCAGGCCCTTGTCGCTGGCGCTGGCCACGCTGTCGTCACCTTCAAAAAACGCGATGCCCCAGCCGTCGGCATGGTGGTCGGTATGGCCGCCGCGCTGCGCGAAACCGCGAAAACTGAAGGTCACATCGGTGGGCGCGTTGCAGTTCATGCCCAGGAGTTGGCACATGGTCAGCCTGCTTTCTGTTCGTCGTTGGGGATGCCGGCCACGGGCACGCGAAGCTGCCAGGCCGCCACCATGGCCAGCAGGCAAAGGGCGGCCAGCATCAGGAATGCTTCATTGAAAGCCGCCAGCCGCGCCGGGCTGCTGGTGCTGTTGGCCAGGGAATCGCCATGCACGGCGAGCCGCCACTCGAGCACGATGCCGCACAGGCTCACGCCGATCGCGCCGCCCAGCATGCGCAAGAAATTGATGGCGCTGGCGCCTTGCGAGAGCAAGTGCTCATGCAGCGGCCGCAGCGAGCCCAGGTTCAGCGAAGGCAGGATAAAACCCAGGCCGATGCGACCCAGCGTGGCCCAGGCCACCAGCATCCACAGGCCCGAGGCCAGGCTCACCGTGAGCATCAGCGCGAACGAAGCCGCCAGCAGCGCCAGCCCCGTGCTGACGAGCAGCCAGGTCGGGTGTTTGTCGGCCAGGCGGCCCACGCCGGCGATGGTCGCGGCCAGCACCAGGCCGGCGGGCAGCAGGATGGTGCCGACATGCGAGGCCGACAGATTCAAACCCAGTTGCAGGTAGACCGGCAGCAGGTAGGTCGAACCGAACAAGGCCGTGCCATAGATGAAGGCCACGATGCTGCCCATGGCAAACGGCCGGTAGCCAAAAAGCGCCAGGTTCATCAGCGGCGCGCCGCCCGTGGCGGCCAGGCGGCGTTGCCACCAGACAAAGGCTGCCAATGCGGCGATTGCGCCACCCAGCAATACAAAAGCCTTCGCGCCGCCGGTTCCATGCAGTTCGACCATGCCGTTGAGCAGGCACAGCGTGCCGACCGCACCCAGCAGCAGGCCGCGCCAGTCGATCATGGCCGTGTTGCGGTTCGCCGCCACGCCGCCCGGCGCGGTGTCGGGCACATAGCGATAGGCCATCCACATGGACACCAGGCACAGAGGTATCACCATAAAGAAGATCGAGCGCCAGCCGAACAGGTCGACCAGGATGCCGCCTATGCTGGGGCCCACGGCGGGCGCCAGCACCACGCCCATGCCGAAGAGGCCGCTGGCGCGGCCCTGCTCATGCGGCCCGAAGGCCCGCATGATGATGATGGCGGGAATCGGCTGCACCACGCCGGCCGCCAGCCCCTCGGCCACGCGCGCGCCCAGCACCAGGCTGAAATGGTTGGCCAAGCCGCCGACGATGCCGCCGGCCATCAGCAGCAGCATGGTGCCCGCATAGGTGCGGCGGTAGCCGTAGCGCGCCAGCAGCCAGGGCGTGGTCAGCATGGAGACCGTCATGGCCACCATGAAGCCCGAACTGACCCATTGCGCGCGCTCCTGCCCCAGTGTGAAGTGGTGGCTCATGTCGGGAATCGCCACGTTGACGATGGTCGACGACATGATGGAGGCCATCGTGCCTATCATGACCGACAGCAGCAGCAGCCAGCGGTAGCGCGGGCCGTGCCGCGCCTGCAGGCCGGCGAGGGAAGCGGACACGAGCGGGCCCGGGCTCAGTCCCTGGGCTCGGACCAGAGCTTGCCGCCGGTGGCCCAGTTCTCGCGCTTGACGTCGGTGATCAGGATGTCCACCGAATCGGGCTGGCCGCCCAGGATTTCAACGCTGACGCGGGTGATGGCCTCGACGAGCTTTTTCTTCTGCTCGATGGTCCGGCCTTCCATCATTTCGACGTGGTACGTGGGCATGTTTTCCTCTGGATGAAACGCTTGCGGCGGGATTGCCGCGGGGCGCGTGGATACCCGATGATAAAAGCAAGCGTAAAAGCAGGCGGCGGCCGCTGGCTTGTCGGCCTGCGCTGACAGGCGCACGGGGATTGCCGCCGCAGGCGCGCGCGGCAAACCATGGGACACTGGTCTTCCTCTGGGCGTCCCGCACCCATGCCTGCGGGTTTCATCCGGGCCACACTTGTTTCTCACCACCTCCGCCCCTTCCACCGAGCCCCCTCTTCCCCTGCTGGCGGGCCGCAACTACCGCTGCCAGTGCGGGCAGCCGGTTTTCTTTCGCAACAGCAAATGCCTGGCCTGCAACACGCCGCTGGGCTACGACTGCGAGCGCGGCCTGCTGCTGCCGCTGATGCCAGGGCCGCGCGAAGGGACCTGGCGCGAGTGGCAGGCGGGCGCCGCGCCGGCCGCGCCGCCGCCCGACGACACACAGCCACCCCGGCTCGAGGAGATTCCTGGCCAGGAGTCCGCGCCAGGCCCCACCACGACCGCGGCGGCGCCACCCGCCGAAGCCGCTACCCCCCAAACCACCGAGGAAGACACGGACGACGGCGAGCCCACCTACAAACGCTGCCTCAACCTCTCCACCCCCTCCTCCTGCAACTGGCTGGTGGACGAGCACGACCCCGCCGACATGTGCCGCGCCTGCCGGCTGAACCGCACGATTCCCGACCTGACCAACCCCGAGCAGCCCGACAACGGCTACCTCTGGGGACTGGTAGAACTGGCCAAGCGGCGGCTGGTGTCCTCGCTGATCCTGCTCGGGCTGCCGGTCGCGTCGCGCATGAGCGAGGACCCGGAACGCGGCCTGATGTTCGATTTCCTGCGTTCGCCGGTCAACGGCCCGCACATCATGACCGGGCACAACACCGGCCTGATCACGCTCAACATCGACGAAGCCGACGACGCCAAGCGCGAGGCGGTGCGCAAGGCCATGCGCGAGCCCTACCGCACCCTGCTCGGGCATTTCCGCCATGAAGTGGGCCACTACTACTGGGACCGCCTGGTGGCTGGCACGCCCTGGCTGGAGGGCTTTCACCAGCTCTTCGGCGACGAAACGCTGGACTACAAGGCCAGCCTGCAGCGCAACTACGACGAAGGCCCGCCCGCGGACTGGCCCCTGCATTTCGTGAGCGCCTACGCCAGCACCCATCCGTGGGAGGACTGGGCCGAGTGCTGGGCACACTACCTGCACATGCGCGACACGATCGACACCGCGCTGAGCTTCGGCCTGAGCGTGGACCGCTTCGACCTGGAGTTCACCCCCTTCACACTGGACGCGCTCTACCAGCCCGAGCACCCCGATGCCGAGCAGTTCCTGGGCTTCATCAACCACTGGACCCGTTTGACCACCATGCTCAACGAGATGTCGCGCAGCATGGGCCAGCCCGACTTCTATCCTTTCGTGCTGCCGGCGGAAGCGGTCGGCAAGCTGCATTTCATCCACCTGCTGGTGAGCTCGCGCAGCTGGCTGCAGCCTGTTGAAAGCGCCCCACAGGCGTCTTCGCAAATACAGGCACAGACGCAGGACAGCACCGAAGGCAATGCCGGGACCGTCGTTTCACGCTGAAAGCCTCAAGCCCCTTCCAGCTTGTCCACACCTTCCAGGTCCTTCATACCCCAGACGATGCGCGTGAACTCTTGCCTGAGCTGCAGGCGCGCTTCGGCATCCAGGCCGCGAAGGCTGGCGGCCGGGTTCATGCGGCGCGGTGAGATCGCGGCGCCGCGTGAAGCAAACACAACGCTGTTGCTTTTTTCAAGCGCGCAGATTTCCACCGCGTTGCCGCCAAAGCTGCGCTGGATACGCCCAACCCGGACGGCGTAGTCGGGGTCGTCGTAGTGCAGGTTCACGGCCAGGATGCCGCCGGGCGCCAGCGCCGCGAAGCAATCGTCATAAAAACCTTGCGAGCACAGCTGGGCGGGCTGGCCTTCATGGTCAAAGCCGTCGACCAACAAAGTGTCGAAAGCGCCCGTGTGCGAGGCCACGAACACCGCGCCATCCGCTTCAATCACCTGGAAGCGGCCGTCGTCTTCAGGAACCTGGAAGTCGGCGCGCAGGGCGATCACGTGCGGGTTGATTTCCACCACCAGAATCCGGGAGTCCGGCAACTGGCGGTAGCAAAATTTGGCCAGTGAGCCGCCGCCCAGCCCCACCATGGCCATACGCGCCGGCACGGGCTTGAACAGCAGGAAACCCATCATCGTGCGCGTGTAGTCCACGTCCAGTTGCCAGGGACTCAGCAGGTTCATCCGGCTTTGCAGCTCGCCCATCGTGAAATGCAGCGAGCGGGCCGTGCCGTCATCGCGCACAAAAGGTTTGAGGCAACGCTGCGCGGGAACGCTTCCCGCGGCTGCGCCGGTTTCGCCGGGCGCAAGCACGGGAAGGCTCGGCCACGGCGTCATGCGCGCGCCGGGCAAAGGCTGAACAGACGGGAAGCGCAGAAAGTCAAAGGCATGCGGCAGGTTCTGGAAGACGGTTGAGTGGGGACCGCAAAGTCCTTCATTGTATTGGCGGGTTCGGTCACAATTGGCTATGGCTTCAGCAGCACTTTCACCCAGGCACCGGCCGGCAGCCATGATTGCGCCGCCGCGCTTGCCGGCGTAAAAAACGGCCATGGCAAGCAGGCAACGCGGCCACCACTACAGCGTCTACGTGATCGAGCTGGGCCCCGAGGTCTGGGACGTGGCGCGCTTTCGCCGCGCCAACCCGGACTACCAGTTGGGCAAACCCTTTGTCTATGTCGGCATGACCGGGCTGGACCCGGACGTACGCTTTGACAAGCACAAGGCCGGCATCCAGTCCAACCGTTTCGCGCGCGATTTCGGTGTGCGCCTGCTGCCCCGGCTTTACGAGATGTACAACCCCATGCCCTACGACGCCGCGCGCGACATGGAGGTCGAACTGGGCATAGGCCTGCGCGAAGCGGGCTACGGGGTCTGGCAGGCCTGAGCGCGGCCGGCTGCACATTATTCCAGCGCGCTTACCGTGACGCCGTGCCGGCCGGAGAACGCCTGCAAGATGCCGGCGATCTGGCCGTCCTCCAGCGTGGTGACCAGTTCGATGATCTTGTTGTCGCCGCCCTTGTGGCTGTCGCTCACCGTCACGATGGCCGCCGGGTCGCCTGCCGCAAACAGTTTTTGCAGCGACGGGCCCAGCGAGGCCATCACACCGTCGCGTTCGCCCTTGCCGGCGGCCGTACCTTCCACATACTGCACTTCAAACGAGAAATTGGTTTTGGCGCTCATGGGTGTGTAGTCCGGTGTGTAGCCGTGAGGCTTATGCGCGCAGCGTGGCCGCGAGGGTGATCTCCGGCACGCTGGCCAGCGCCTTCGAGAGCGGGCAGGCCTTCTTGGCGCCCTCGGCAATTTCCTGGAATTTCGCCTCGTCGATATTCGGGATGGCGGCCTCCAGCGTCAGCGCGATGCGGTCGATCAGGAAACCGTCGCCTTGCGGCACTAGCCGGACCTGGGCGCGGGTATCGACCGAGCTGGTGGCAAAACCGGCCTTGTCGCAGGCAAAGGAAAACGCCATCGTGAAGCAGGCCGCATGGGCCGCGCCCAGCAATTCTTCCGGGTTGGTGCCGCTGCGGTCGTCTTCAAAACGGCTGCCGAAGCCGTAGGGATAGCTCTTGAGCGCACCGGTGTCGGTGCTGATACGGCCCTGGCCTTTTTTGCCGGCGCCTTCCCAGTGAACGGAAGCGGTTTTTTCAATCATGGCAGCCCCTTGAAGATGAAAGATGAAAGCGAATTCATCAATGTGCGCGCCGGCCGTGCGCGGGGGCGTCAGACAGCGCCGCGTGCGGCACGCGGGGCGCTTCCTACAGCACCGGGGGGTTACGCGGTTTCCGGCTCGGCCTGGCTGGCCGGCGCCGCCTGGGTCGCGACTTCCGAAGCGACCGCGTCCAGCGCCTGCGCCACCACGCCCTGGTTGTCGACCGGCCTGAGCAGGCGCTCCCGCAGCAGGCGTTCGCAGCTGCGCTTGGTCATCGAATGCGGCTGGCCGCCGTGGCTCACGAACATGAACAGCGTGCCCCGGGTGCTGGCCCAGATCAGCTGCGCGCGCAGCCAGCGGCGGCGCGAGTACAGGTCGACCCAGTGGCCGGCCCGCAGGCCCGCCAGCAGGCGCTCGGCATCGCTCTGGGCCAGGGCCGGCGCGGCACTGGCGGAAGCCTCCTGCTCGGCGAGGAGTTCGGCATGGGAAGAATCGACCTCTTCCTCGACGGGCTGCGCGGCCTGCACCGCGGCGGCGGCGGGTTGTTCGTGTTCTTCTTCCAGCGGCATGAGCTCGCCGGGCACTGTCGGCAGCGTGTCCTCAAAGCCCGCCGCATCGAGTTCGTCGCGCGCCAGCCAGGGATGGGCGGCGGCCTTGGCGCGGCGCTGCTCCGGGGTGGCCGGGAGTTCTTCGGGTTCCAGCGGCATGGACCCGGAGTCCAGCGGCGCCACGCCCGACTCTTCGGCATCGCGCTGGCTTTTCAGGCGGCGCAGCTTGAGCACCGGCCTGTGCAGCTTCATCAGGCCTTCAAAAAACGGCTCGCTCTCGCGCGGGTCCTGCCCCAGCAGGTCCAGCCCTTCGTGCAGCTTCGCCAGCAGGCTGGGAATCATCTCGATCAGCTTGGCGGGGCGCTTGAGGGTGACCTCGCGCTTGACGCTCCAGAGCAGGTCGGGCACCACCGAGCCGAAGCCCATGGGGTCGATCTGGTTGCGCGTGTCGGCGAGCTTGGCATGCGCCATGGCCAGCGCCCAGGGGCCGAACAGGAAATCGAGCACCAGGCCCGGCACCTTGTCCAGGTCCGAGCGCGTGCTCAGTTCAAAGGCGATCTGGTCGGCCTGGGTCTGCCGCTCTTCGGCAAAACGCAGGGCCTGCAGCACGTTGTTGCGGTTTTCCGCCTCAAGCTGGTCCTGCTCGTCCCAGCTGTATTCCAGCGCGGCCAGCGCCATGCCGAAGGGCTGGGCATCTTCGATCGTCAGGCCGTTCAGTTCGTTGAAGGCACGCGTGACCGGCTCGAAGAAGGCCAGGAACTCAGGGCTGAATTCGTCGTTGTACTTGAAGCTGCGCTGGGCCACCCGCTCCATGACGCGGCGCCCGGCATGGCCTTCGTCGCTGAAGAATCGCGGGTCCACCATGGCCAGGCGCAGCAGCGAAGGCTCCAGCGCCACGATGGCCTCGCGCACCGGCACCAGCAGGCGCGGGTCTTGCGCCACCTGGTTGACCAGTTTGCGAACCACCTCCAGGCCCAGCACCTGGCCTACCTGGCGGGCTTCTTTCTTGAGCTGGGTACGCACAATGGCGCGTTCCCGCGGCTTGGCATACGAACCCCACACCTGCGAGCTGAGCTGGCTGCGCTCGTCGACCAGGCGTTGCGGGCGATCAACGGCCGGCATGTCCTCATAGTCGGAGAGGTAGCCGGGGCGTGACTCGGCCAGCGGCGCGGAACCGGAGTCGGGCGCGGCGTGGAGGGCGGCCAGTTCTTCTTCAACGGTCTCGTAGTACGAAGGCGTCAGGCCGTGGTGGGCATTGCTGCCGCCGTGGAACAGGAAGTCCTGGAACAGCTCGTCGCGTATTTCGTAGTTGGACAGGTCGGCGTATTGCGGCGCCGGCTTGCCGCCACCCTCACCGAAGCCGCCTTCAGCGCCACCACCGGCACCTTCGCCGTTTCCGCCGCCCCCGGCACCGCCGCCGGATCCGGAAGCCGCCGCGCTCGAACCGTTTCCGCCCTGGCCACGCCCACGGCCCACGCTGGCCGGCGTTTGCAGCACGCGGTAGGTCGCACCCTGCACGTTGGCGAGTTCAAGCTGGTTGACCAGCCGCTCATAGAGCCGCTTGAGCTCACGCCCCAGCGGGTCGGCCATGTATTTGAGCCACAGCGAGACCACCGCCGGCTCGGCTTTGCTCGCCACCGCCATCTCACGCAGGGTCTGTGCGAAAACTTCGGGGCGCAGCGGGTTGAGTTCGGGCCGCACGTTGGGCAGGCCCTGCACCGTGCTGATCAGCTTGTTGAGTTCGGCCAGAACGTGGTCGACGGCCGGCAGCACCAGCTGGAGCAGCCGTGAAGACTCGATCGCCTTCGACACGTCCCGGTCGTCGACGAGCGAGAAGCTGGCGTGCGTCAGGCTTGCGAAAGCACTGGAGGAGGCCGCGGCCGGCGCGGCCGGCTGTTCCCCGGAAGAGGATTCGGGGGCCCGGGCCGCCTGCGCCGCGGCGGCCGCATTGGCCTTGAAATGGACCATCAGGTCGGCCGGGTACTGCTGGGCCCAGGCGGGCTTGTTTTTCAGCAGTTCGCGCCAGGCCGTGGCCAGTTCGTCGCGTTCGGCCACTTTCATGCTCTGCGTCTCGGCCACCTGCAGGCCCGCCACCGCATCTTCCATGCACTTTTCCAAAGCCGGCCGCGCCGCTGTGGCTGCCGACTGGAGACAGGATTGAAGAACGTCAGGTTGCGAAGCCATCTGGAGCCAGGATTTCCGGAAATATGAAGTGAAAGCGCTCAGCCAGCCAGCTTGCAACCATACGTGCCGGGGGCCAGAGAGATGTCTAGCGTAAAGGCCAACCGTGTTTCCATTGGGACGCTTGCAAAGTGTTTCACTTGGTTTCGCCTGCACACATATGATTCCTGCGGCGCTCTTCCCTCAACGCAGCGCAAGCTGCCGCTTAAATCCCCCGAATGAACGTTTGGAGGAGGGTTTTTTGTAAGATCGGCGCTTCTTTGTAAAGGTCGGTTTGGCGCAACACTTTCGGCGCCCGGACGGCATCCCCTTCCTCGGAGCGAGTTTTGGCGTCACTTGGCCCTGTTTCTTTGGGTTTTCGGCCTCAATGGCTGCTGGCCGTCGCGCTGTGGCACAGTTCCGGCGCCTGGTCCCACACCGTGCTGGAAAACACCGCCCTGCTGGGCATGAGCCAGGAACAGGTCGCGGCAGCCCTCGCGGATGCGCAGCCCGTCAGGTCGCCGCGGCGCCTGTCATCGGGCGCGCTGGGTACATTGCGCGTGCCCGACGCGCTGTGCGAAGACGCGCATTTCGAGCAGACCCTGTTTTTTGCGCACGAGAAGCTCGCGCAGATGGACCTCGTGCTCCTCAATCCTGGCGCCGAAGAAGCGCTGGGCCGGACGCAGACAGCCTTGCTGCAATCGCTGCGCGCGAAGCTGGGCCCGGAACTCGCGGCCTTCGGCACCGCGCCTGGCGCGCTACCCGACACCGCATCGTGGGCCGGCGCGGACGCCGACGTGATGCTGTTCCGCTCAGGCAGGCCGGGGCATCCAAGCCTGCGCCTCGTGATCAGGCAGCGGCAGCTGGTGGACGCCGGCGAACTCTAGGTTTTAAGCAGCGCCGGCCTTGACCTTCAAGCGCCAGGCATGCAGCAGCGGCTCGGTATAGCCGCTGGGCTGTTCAAGCCCCTTGAACACCAGGTCACAGGCTGCCTTGTAGGCCGCCGAGGTCTCAAAGTTGCCGGCCATGGGCTTGTACAGCGCGTCGCCGGCGTTCTGCTTGTCGACCACCGCAGCCATGCGTTCAAAGGTTTCCTTGACCTGCGCTTTTGTCACCACGCCATGCAGCAGCCAGTTGGCCATGTGCTGGCTCGAAATGCGCAGCGTGGCGCGGTCCTCCATCAGGCCGACGTTGTGGATGTCGGGCACCTTGGAGCAGCCCACGCCCTGGTCAATCCAGCGCACCACGTAACCGAGGATGCCCTGGGCGTTGTTGTCGAGTTCCTGCTGCTTCGCCTCCAGGCTCCAGGCCGGCGTGCGCGTCACGGGGATTTGCAGCAGGCCGTTGAGCAGGGCGTTGCGCTCCTTGTTCGCGTTGGTCTTTTCGAGTTCCTTCTGCACCTTGCTGACCTTGACCTGGTGGTAGTGCAGCGCATGCAGCGTGGCGCCGGTGGGGCTGGGCACCCAGGCGGTGTTGGCGCCGGCCTTGGGGTGGGCGATCTTCTGCTCCATCATGGCCTTCATGAGGTCGGGCATGGCCCACATGCCCTTGCCGATCTGCGCCTTGCCGCGCAGGCCGCAGGACAGGCCCACCAGCACGTTGTTCTTTTCGTAGGCGGCGATCCAGGCGCTGGCCTTCATGTCGCCCTTGCGGATCATGGGGCCGGCATGCATGGCGGTGTGCATCTCGTCGCCGGTGCGGTCCAGGAAGCCGGTGTTGATGAAAGCCACGCGGCTGGAAGCGGCGGCGATGCAGGCCTTGAGGTTGACGCTGGTGCGGCGTTCCTCGTCCATGATGCCGAGCTTGACGGTGCTGTCCGGCAGGCCCAGCATTTTTTCGACGCGGCTGAAGAGTTCGGCGGCAAACGCCACCTCGGCCGGGCCGTGCATCTTGGGCTTGACGATATAGACCGAGCCCTTGCGCGAGTTCTTGATGCCGGGCTTGCCCTTGCGCTTGAGGTCGTGGATGGCGATCGTGGTCGTGACCACGGCGTCCAGGATGCCTTCGGGGATTTCGCGCGTGGAACCGTCCGCCGCCGTGTACAGCACCGCCGGGTTGGTCATCAGGTGGCCGACGTTGCGCACGAACATCAGCGAGCGGCCGTGCAGCGTGACGGGCAGGCCCTTGGGCGAGGTGTACTCGCGGTCCGGGTTCAGGCCGCGGGTAAAGGTTTTGCCGTCCTTGCTCACGCTTTCGGTCAGCGTGCCCTGCAAGATGCCCAGCCAGTTGCGGTAGGCCAGCACCTTGTCCTGGGCGTCGACCACGGCCACCGAGTCTTCCAGGTCCAGGATGGTCGACAGCGCCGCTTCGACGACCAGGTCGCTTACGCCGGCCGCGTCGGTTTTGCCGATGGGCGTGTCGCGGTCGATGCGGAGGTCCAGGTGCAGGCCGTTGTGCCGCAGCAGCACCGACGAGGGCTCGGAGGCCTTGCCCTGGTAGCCGATGAACTGGGCGGTGTCTTCCAGCGAGGTGGTCACCGCGCCCTTCTTCCCGCCCTTGAGCGTGACGAACAGTTTGCCGCCCTTGACGGCGTAGCCGGTCGAGTCGATGTGCGAACCCTTTTTGAGCGGCGCGGTGCGGTCCAGCACGTAGCGCGCGTATTCAATCACCCTGGCACCGCGCACCGGGTTGTAGCCCTTGCCTTTTTCGGCGCCATCGGTCTCCGCGATCACGTCGGTGCCGTAAAGCGCGTCATACAGGCTGCCCCAGCGCGCGTTGGCGGCGTTCAGCGCGTAGCGCGCGTTCAGGATGGGCACCACAAGCTGCGGGCCGGCCTGCAACGCCAGTTCGTCGTCCACCCTGGCCGTGGTGATTCCGACCTTTTGGGGCTGCGGCACCAGGTAGCCGATGCTTTCGAGGAAAGCGCGGTAGGCCGGCATGTCGGCGATAGGGCCGGGCTTGGCCTTGTGCCAGCTATCCATTTCAGTTTGCAGGCGGTCGCGCTCGGCCAGCAGGGCGATGTTTTTCGGCGCCAGGTCGGCCACGATGGCGTCAAAGCCTTTCCAGAAGGCGCTGCTGGCAACCCCGGTGCCGGGCAGCACCTGGTCTTCGATGAAACGGTAAAGCTCCGTCGCCACCTGGAGGCGGTAGCTGGCGGTGCGCGCGGTGTTGGAGGCAGTGCTGGTGTTCATGTGATGTCCCTTTTTTTCGTAAAAGCAAGAATAAATAAAGCGTGAGTGAATCGATGGAGTCGATGGCGTCAATGGAACGGCAGCGCGAGCACGTCGCGCAGGCTGCTGCCGGTGTACACGGGCTGCGTGCCCAGCTCTTCAAACGGCAGCTGGTAACGGTTGACCCACAGCGTCTGGTAGCCGTACCAGGTGGCCGCCAGCGCGTCCCAGCCGTTGCAGCTCACAAAGGCGACCTGCCTGGCCTCCAGCCCGGTGGCCTCGAGCCCCAGCGCATAGGCCTCGGGGGCGGTCTTGTATTTGCGGATCGCGTCCACGCTGATCACGTGGTCCAGCAGGCCTTCAAGCCCGGCCGAGCGGACGGCCACGCCCAGCATGGCCGGGTCGCCGTTGGACAGGATGCCGGTGGCCACGCCGCGCGCCTTCAGCGCCTGCAGCACCTCGCGGTTTTCCGGAAAGGCCGACAGGTGGCGGTACTGGTTCATGAGCTGGTCTTCCTGGCCCTGGCCCAGGTCCAGCCCCAGCCGCTTGCAGGCATAACGCAGGCCGGCGCGCGTGAGGTCCCAGAACGGCTGGTAGTGCGCGCCGCCGCTGCTGGTGGTCACCAGACGGGTGTATTCAATCTGTTTGTCGCGCCACAGCAGGCCTAGCGCCTGGCCCTTTCCCGGGAACAGCTGTTCGGCCAGCAGGCCCACGCTGTAGACGTCGAACAGCGTGCCGTAAGCGTCGAACAGCACGGCGCGCAAAGGAGCCGGGGAGCCAGGGCGTGATTTTTCCATGGCCTCTACTTTATTTGATACAGCCTCGCCGATTAATGGACGCGAAATTGTTTTATTAATGACTTAAATGCATGGAATGAAAAGGCAATGCTTCCGAACGAGGCCCGACACGCTCGAAGTCCAGGCTAAAGCAGGAGACAAGACAGACGGCATGCGGATGGCACAGCTCTTGCATCTCATCTTGTACACAAGTATGGATGCCTTTAAGTGGTGCACACCTCCTCAACATTGAATCCTCCCA
Source organism: Polaromonas sp. P1_F2 (assembly GCF_056405735.1). Classification (NCBI taxonomy): domain Bacteria; kingdom Pseudomonadati; phylum Pseudomonadota; class Betaproteobacteria; order Burkholderiales; family Comamonadaceae; genus Polaromonas; species Polaromonas sp. P1_F2. The sequence continues at coordinate 267,715 of NZ_JBFUBN010000005.1, forward strand.
CGGAGCCCGTTGCGCCTGGGCCGGCAACGGCCCCTGCGGGCGCGGACAGCGCGCTCGCGCCGCAAGCCTGGATCACCAAAACGCCGTCTTTCCTCCCCGGAAACAGCGGCGCGCTGGCCGGCCTGTCCTTCGCGGTCAAAGACAACATCGACGTCTCGGGCGTGCCCACCACAGCCGCCTGCCCCGCCTTTGCCTATACCCCCAAGGCACACGCCGCCGTGGTGCAGAAGCTGCTCGATGCGGGTGCGCAACTGCTGGGCAAAACCAACCTCGACCAGTTCGCCTGTGGCCTCAACGGCACGCGCTCCCCCTACGGCGCCGTCCCCAACGCGATCAACCCGGCCTATATATCAGGCGGGTCGAGTTCCGGCTCCGCCTATGTGGTGGCGACCGGGCAGGCGGACTTCGCGCTGGGCACCGACACGGCGGGCTCCGGGCGCGTGCCGGCGGGCCTGAACAACATCGTGGGCCTCAAACCCTCCAAAGGCGTGGTCAGCGCGCGCGGCGTGGTGCCGGCCGCGCAGAGCGTGGACTGCGTCTCCATCTTCGCGCGCACCGTGGCCACGGCCGCCCGCGTGCTCGAAGCGGCCATGGGCTACGACCCGCTGGATCCCTACTCGCGCGTGCTGGCGATGGCCGACACCGCCTTGCCCGCAGGCTTTCGTTTCGGTGTGCCTTCAACACTGAGCTTCTGCGGCGACGCGCTGGCCGAGCAGGCTTTTGGCGAAGCCGTCACCCGCATGCAAGCCCTGGGCGGCGTGCCGGTGCCCATCAATTTCGCGCCGCTGGCCGAGGCGGCCGCGCTGCTCTATGAAAGCGCGCTGGTGGCCGAACGCTACACCGCCGTGCGCGATTTTTTCGACGCGCACGAAGACGCGGTGATCGAGCCGGTGCGCGGCATCATCGCCGCGGGCAAACAGTACAGCGCCGCCGACCTGTACGCAGCCCAGACAAAATTGCGCGCGCTGGGCCAGCAGGCGGCCGCGATGTGGCAAGACATCGACGTGCTGCTGCTGCCGACCGCGCCCACGCACTACACGCTGCAGGCCATGCAGCAAGACCCCATCACGCTGAACCGCCACCTGGGCACGTATACCAACTTCGTCAACCTGCTGGATTACGCGGCGCTTTCCGTGCCCAGCAGCCTGCGGCCCGACGGCCTGCCTTTCGGCATCACGCTGGTGGGGCTGGGGGGCAGCGACTGGCAACTCGCCGAACTCGGGCAACGCTACCACCACGCCACCGGCTTGCCGCAGGGCGCATTGAGTGAAGCGCTGCCCGCGCCCGTGGCTTTGCCGGGCATCAAGCCGCCGGCCACCGTCAGGCTCGCCGTCGTGGGCGCACACCTGTCGGGCATGCCGCTGAACAGCCAGTTGAGCTCGCGCGGCGCCACGCTGATCGGCCCGGCGCGCACCGCGCCCGACTACCGCTTTTACGCCCTGCCCGGTACGGTGCCGCCCAAACCGGGGCTGCTGCGCGTGGCGCCCGGCGAAGGCGCGGCCATTGCACTGGAAATCTGGGAGATGCCGCTGCAGCACTACGGCTCCTTCGTGGCGCTGATTCCCGCGCCGCTGGGCATAGGCACGCTGGCGCTGGAAGGCGGCGGCAGCGTCCAGGGTTTCCTCTGCGAGGCGCACGCCTTGCAAGGCGCCGAGGACATCACACACCTGGGCGGCTGGCGCGCTTATCTCGCATCACTGAAGTCCGCCGCACCGGTCTGAATTTTCCATTCACTTTCACCCCATCAATCCATCGCTTATCCATCACCTGCAGGAGCATTCCATGAAGCCCGTTCCCACACCGTCATCCGCCACCTCCGGCCCGGCACGCCGCACGCTGATCAAGGCCACGGCCGCCGGCGCGGCGCTGGGAATGCTGGGCATGCCCGCCATCCTGCGCGCGCAGGGCGGGCCGAAAATCCGCATCGGCTATTGGCCCATCGCGGCCGGTTTGCCGTTTTACTCGGCGATCGAGCTGGGCTACTTCAAGGAAGCCGGCCTGGATGTGGAGCCGCTGAAGTTCGCCGGTGCGCAGCAGGTGATGGAGGCGGTGCTCTCGGGCCGCGCCGACGGCACCGCCAACGGAACCGGCTCGGCCAACATCGCCATCGGCGAGATCGCCCAGCCCGGCACCTTCAAGATCTTCTGCTCCAACCCCAGCAACGTGAAGAACGTGCTCGACGAGGTCATCGTACCTGCTGCCAGCCCCGCCAAGGTGATGGCCGACCTCAAGGGCAAGCGCGTGGGCTCCGGCCCCGGCATCCAGAACGTGACGCTGGCCAAGACCGTGCTGGAACGTGGCGGCGCCACCGGCGCGACCGTGGTCGAACTTCCCATAGGCCAGCATGTGGCCGCGCTCGCCGCCGGCCAGATCGACGGCGCCTACACGCTGGAGCCCACCGGCACCATAGGCCGCATGAACGGCACCACCCGCGTGCTTGAAGCCGGCGTGATCGCGCGCTACGTGCTGGGCGACCCGATGGCGCCGTGGTTCGGCGGTTCGGCCTCGCTGTCCTCGGACTTCATCAAGAAGAACCCCGACGCCGCGAAGAAATTCGTCGCCGCCTACGGCAAAGGCGTGGCCTATGTCCGAAGCAAGTCGGTTGAGGCGCGCCAGTACCTCAAGGGTTACACCGCGATTGAAGGCCCGCTGACCGGCGAGGTGCCGCTGGCCGCCTACACCATGTACAACGAATTCACGCCGGCCGACGTGGCGCACTTCCAGAAGTTCTTCGACTTGTTCTCCGAAAAAGGCATTTTCAGCTCTCGCCTGATCGTGGACACCATGCTCTACAAAGGCTGAACATGGACACACCCACTGCAACAGCTGTGCCGGTAAAACCCTGGGCGCCTCCGGCAGCGCCGGCCGCCGCCGTCCAGCGCAAGCCGGCGCTGGACAAGTCCCTGCCCTTCATCGGCCCGCTGGCGCTCTTCATCATCTGGGACCTCGCGGTACGGCTGGGCTTCATCAAGGCCATCCTGCTGCCACCCCCCATCGATGCGCTGGGCGCGCTGCTCAGCGGCCTGGCCGGCGGGCCGCTGCTCAAGGACTTCGCGGTCACCGTGTGGCGCACGGTGCAGGCCTTCCTGATCGCCGCAGCCGTCGGCATGCCGCTGGGCGTGCTGCTGGGCAGCAACGAGAAAGCCTACCGGAGCGTCGAGTTCCTGATCGACTTCTTCCGCTCCACGCCGTCCTCGGCGCTGATCCCGCTGTTCCTGATGATTTTCGGCGTATCGGACATCAACAAAGTGGCGATTGCCGCCTTCGGCGCGCTGCTGATCGTGGTCTTCAACAGCGCTTACGGCGTGATCAACGCGCGCAAGCAGCGCGTGATGGCGGCCAAAGTCATGGGCGCCTCGCGCTGGCAGGTGTTCAAGGACGTGCTGATCTGGGAAAGCCTGCAGCCGAGTTTTGTCGGCCTGCGCTCGGCGGTGTCCATGGCGCTGGTCATCGTGATCGTCGCTGAGATGTTCATAGGCGCCGACTCCGGCCTGGGCAACCGCATCATCAACTCGCAGCAGGTCATGAACGTGAAGGACATGTATGCGTCCATCCTGGCGGCCGGCGCGCTGGGGTATGCGCTCAACATTCTTTTCTTGATCGCCGAGCGCCGCATTGTTCACTGGAGTGGAAGATGACTGAAGTTCTCACCATCCCTGGCGGCGTGTATGCCGACGTCCCGGTGCGTGAATTCCAGCCCGGCCCGGCCGGCACGCACATCACGATTCGCGGCCTGACCAAGTATTTCGCCGGTTGGCCGCTGTATGAAGACTTCAACCTGGACATTCCCAAGCACAAGATCGTCTCGGTGTTCGGGCCCAACGGCTGCGGCAAGTCCACGCTGATCAACATGATCGCGGGGCTGATCCCCATCGACGCGGGTGAAATCCTGTTTGACGGCAAGTCGCTCAAGGACACCAAGATCGGCTACGTCTTCCAGAACTACCGCGAAGCCATGTTCCCCTGGATGCGCACCATCGACAACATCGCCTACCCGCTCAAGCTCGAAGGCAAATCCAAGGCCGAGGTGGACAGGCGCATGGCCGAGCTCGTGGCGTCGTTCGACGTGAAGTTCGACCTGAACCGCTACCCTTACGAGCTTTCGGGCGGGCAGCAACAGACGGCTTCCATCATGCGGGCGCTGGCGCCCAATCCGGAGGTGCTGTTCCTGGATGAGCCGTTCTCGGCGCTGGATTTCGAGATGACACTGTTCATCCGCGAAAAACTGCAGGAGGTCTTCATGCAGACCGGCACCACCATGCTGCTGGTGTCGCACGACCTGGAGGAAGCCGTCTACCTGGCTGACCAGGTGCTGCTGCTGACCAAGCGCCCGACGCGCGTGGCCGAAATCCTGCCTTACGGCGATGCGCGCCCGCGCACGGTGGAGACGCTGTCCGAAGCCAGCTTCATCCGCACCAAGAAACTGAGCCTGGAGATCTTCCAGCGCGAAGTCAGGCGCTGAACCGCATGACCCCCGCGCAAATAGAGGCCTATGTCGATGCCGCCGCGGCCGCGCTGGACTTGCCGCTGAGTCCCGAACACCGGCCCGGCATGCTGCAGTTCTTCGCGCTGGCCGCCGGCTTTGCCGCGCAGCTGCAGGCCGTGCCGCTGGATGCGCATGACGACCCGGCGCCGGTATTTGTGCCTGTTGAACCCTTCACCGAGGCCGCCGGATGAGCAGCGCCGCCGAGTACCTGCGCGGCGACGCGACAACCATGGCCCATGCGGTACGCACGCGCGAGGTCAGCGCCGGCGCGCTGGTCGAAGCCAGCCTCGCGCACATCAAGGCCACCAACGGCCGCATCAACGCGTTCACTGAAGTCACCGCTTCGCGTGCACGGCAACGCGCGGCCCTGCTGGACCGTCAACTCGCCGACGACTCGCCGGGCCTGGCGGCGCAACCCCTGCTGGGCGTGCCTTTTGCCGTGAAGAACCTGTTCGACATCCAGGGCGTGTCCACCCTGGCAGGCTCTGCCATCGAACGGGATCGTGCACCCGCCACAGCCGACGCGCTGCTGGTGCAGCGACTGGAGGCCGCAGGCGCGGTGCTGGTAGGCGCGCTCAACATGGACGAATACGCCTATGGCTTCACCACCGAAAACAGCCATGCCGGCCCGGCCCGCAACCCGCACGACCTCACGCGCATCGCCGGCGGGTCGTCCGGCGGCTCGGGTGCCGCGGTGGCCGCGGGCCAGGTGCCGCTGGCGCTGGGCTCCGACACCAACGGCTCCATCCGCGTGCCGGCCTCGCTATGCGGCGTGTTCGGCCTCAAGCCGACTTTCGGCCGGCTGCCGCGCACCGGCAGCTACCCTTTTATTTCCGGGCTGGACCACCTGGGGCCGTTCGCGCGTTCGGTGCGCGACCTGGCCCTGTCCTATGACCTCATGCAAGGCCCCGAAGCCGCCGGGCCGTCAGCCCGCCGCGACGCCGGCTGCGCGCAGCGCACCGCCGAGCCGGCGTTGCCATCGCTGACGCGAGGCATGGACGGCTTGCGCGTGGGCGTGCTGGGCGGCTACTTCCAGGACCATGCGCAGCCCCAGGCCTGGGCCGCCGTGCAGCGCGTGGCCAAGGCGCTGGGCGCTCGCGACACGGTGGAGCTGCCCATGGTCGAGGCCGGCCGCGCCGCTGCCTTCCTGATCACCAACGCTGAAGGCGGCGCCCTGCACCTGGACGACCTGCGCCGCCGCGCCGGCGACTTCGAGCCCCTGTCGCGCGACCGCTTCCTGGCTGGCGCCTTGCTGCCGGCCGCCTGGATAGACCGCGCCCAACGCGTGCGCCGCCTGTACGCGCAGGCCGTGGCCGGCCTCTTCGAACACTTCGACGTGCTGCTGGCCGCCGCCACCCCATGCGCCGCCACGCCCATAGGCGCGCAATGGCTGGAGCTGAACGGCAAACGCCTGCCGCTGCGCCCCAGCATGGGCCTGCTGACCCAGCCCTTTTCCTGCATAGGCCTGCCGGTCTGCGCGGTGCCGGTGTGGCCTGAAGCGGGCCTGCCCATAGGCGTGCAGCTGATCACCGCACCTTGGCGCGAAGACCTGGCGCTGCGCGCGGCGGCGGTGCTGGAGGCCGCCGGCATCGCCCGCGCGCCGCTGGCTTCGCTGACAATCGGGGAATCATGACCGACACCATCAACCTGCCCGACGTTCATGCCGAAGTGGCGGCCGTGTTCGCCCGTTACGAAGACGCGCTGGTCAGCAACAACGTGGAAGTGCTTGACGAGCTGTTCTGGCGCAGCGAACACACGCTGCGCTACGGCGCCACCGAGAACCTCTACGGCTACGACGCCATACGCGCGTTCCGCGCCGGCCGGCCCTCGCAGGGGCTGGCCCGCACCCTGTTGACCACCGTGATCACCACCTATGGCCGCGACTTCGCCACGGCGAACACCGAGTTCGTACGCGCCGGCAGCGAAAAAACCGGCCGCCAGAGCCAGACCTGGCTGCGCACGCCGGACGGCTGGCGCGTGGTGGCAGCCCACGTGAGCCTGCTGGCATGAGCCGCGCACCGTCATCACCTGTTGCCGGCGCGGCCTTTCATTCGCGCGCCGACGAGGCCTATGCCGAACTCAAGCGCGACATCGCCGCCTTCAAGCTGGTGCCGGGCGACCGTTTCACCGAAACCGAGATCAGCGAGCGCCTGGGCGTCTCGCGCACGCCGGTGCGCCAGGCGCTGTTTCGCCTGCAGCAGGAAGGTTTCGTCGAGGTGCTGTTTCGCAGCGGCTGGCGCGTGCTGCCCTTTGACTTCGACAAGTTCGAGCAGCTCTACGACCTGCGCATGGTGCTGGAAACCACGGCCGTGCAGCGCCTGTGCGCCGGCAGCCAGGCGGTGGACACGGCGCTACTCGACGAACTGGCCGCCATCTGGCTGGTGCCGGCGGCCCTGCGCAGCGCCGACCACGTGCAGGTGGCCCAGTGGGATGAAGCCTTTCATTGCGCCCTGGTGGCGGCCGCCGGCAATGCCGAGATGGCCCGCGTGCACCGCGACGTGACAGACCGCATCCGCATCATCCGCCGGCTCGACTTCATCAAGCAGCCGCGTGTCGACGCGACCTATGAAGAACACGCCAAGATCCTCAAGGCGGTCCAGGCCAAACGCGGCGACCAGGCCGCCATGCTGCTGCGCGCCCATATCGAGACCAGCCAGGCCGAGGTGCGCAAGATCACGCTGCACCAGGTTCACCTGGCGCGCCAGGCCGGGTCCGGAACGCCTCCTTGAAAGCCGCGTAGGCCTGCCTCAGGCAGGCTTGCCTACCGCGCCCAGCGCAGCACCAGCGGATCAAGCCGCCTGGCGGTCGCCAGCAAGCCTGCGCGTGTGTCCGGGTGCATGGCCGGGAAAGGATGGCGCGGCGCCTCGCAGGCGATCACGCCCCCTTCCTTCATCAAGGCCTTGGCGGCCAGCAGCCCCGCCTGGCGGTTTTCGTAATTGATCAAGGGCAGCCACTGCTGGTAAAGCGCGTAAGCCTTGTCGTGGTCACCGGCGCGGTGTGCCTCGATGATGGGGCGGATGCCGTCGGGGTAGCCGCCGCCGGTCATGGAACCGGTCGCGCCGGCATCAAGGTCGGGCAGCAGCGTGATGGCCTCCTCGCCGTCCCACGGCCCCTCCACCGCATCGCCACCCAGGCGGATCAGTTCGCGCAGTTTGGAGGCCGCGCCGGCCGTCTCGATCTTGAAATAGGCGACGTGCTCGATCTCGCGGGCCATGCGCGCGAGGAAGCAGGCCGAAAGCACCGTGCCGCTGGCTGGGGCGTCCTGGATCATGATGGGAATGTTGACCGCATCCGACAGGCGCGCGTAAAACTCGTAAATCTGGGGCTCGCTCACGCGAAAGGTAGCGCCGTGGTAGGGCGGCATGACCATCAGCATGGCGGCGCCCATGTCCTGCGCGCGGCGGCTGCGTTCAGCGCAGATCTTCGTGCCGTAATGGGTGGTGGTCACGATGACGGGCACACGCCCGGCCACGTGTTCGAGGATGCAACGGGTCAGAGTTTCGCGCTCTTCATCCGACAGCACGAACTGCTCGGAGAAGTTGGCCAGGATGCAGATGCCGTCGGAGCCGGCATCGATCATGAAGTCGATGCAGCGCTTCTGGCTTTCAAGGTCCAGCTCGCCGGACTCGGTGAAGGTGGTGGGGGCGACAGGGAAGATGCCACGGTAGCGCGGCCGGCGGGAGGTGTTCATGGTAGGGGCGGGTGGGTGATTCAGTGAGCGTGTCAATGGGAGTGGCGAGGAACCTCGGAGCCGCGGCAACCGACCAGGAAATCGAAATCGCAGCCCTCGTCGGCTTGCAGCACGTGATCCACATAAAGGCGCTGGTAGCCGCCCTGCATGCCCGCGGGGGCCTTGCCATCCAGGGCCGCGAGGCGTTCAGCCAGTTCCGCATCGCTGATGTCCAGGTGCAGCCGGCCGCCTTCACAGTCCAGTTCTATCCAGTCTCCGTCGCGCACGGCGGCCAGCGGCCCGCCGGCCGCGGCTTCGGGCGCCACGTGCAGCACCACGGTGCCGTAGGCGGTGCCGCTCATGCGGGCGTCCGAGATACGCACCATGTCCTTGACGCCCTGGCGCAGCAATTTGGGCGGCAGGCCCATGTTGCCGACCTCGGCCATGCCGGGGTAGCCCTTGGGTCCGCAATTTTTCATGACCATGACGCAGCTCGCGTCAATGTCGAGGTTCTCGTCGACGATGCGCTCCTTGTAGTGCTCCAGGTTCTCGAACACCACCGCACGGCCGCGGTGCTTGAGCAGTTCGGGCGAGGCCGCGGAGGGCTTGAGCACCGCGCCGCGCGGCGCCAGGTTGCCGCGCAGGATGCAGATGCCGCCGTCGGCGATCAGCGGGTTGTCGAGCGGCCGGATCACTTCGTCGTTGTACTGCGGGGCCTCGCGCACGTTGTCCCATATCGACCGGCCGTTGACGGTGAGCGCGTCGGGATGCGGCAGCAGCTTGTTCTCACCCAGGCGGCGCAACACGGCCGGCAGGCCGCCGGCGTAGTAGAACTCTTCCATCAGGAAACGGCCGGAAGGCTGCAGGTCGACCAGGGTGGGTGTGCCGCGTCCGATACGCGTCCAGTCCTCCAGGTCCAGCTGAACACCGATGCGGCCGGCAATGGCCTTGAGGTGGATCACAGCGTTGGTGGAGCCGCCAATGGCGGCGTTGACGCGGATCGCGTTTTCAAAGGCTTCGCGGGTGAGGATTTTCGACAAGGTCAGGCCTTCGCGGGCCATCTCGACGGCACGCGCACCCGACATCTGCGCCAGCACATAACGGCGCGCATCCACCGCGGGGATCGCCGCGTTGTGCGGCAGCGAAGTGCCCAGCGCTTCGGCCATGCAGGCCATGGTGGAAGCCGTGCCCATGGTGTTGCAGGTGCCGGCGGAGCGCGACATGCCGCCCTCGGCCGCCAGGAACTGGTGCAACTGGATTTCGCCGGCCTTCAGTGACTCGTGCAATTGCCACACGGCCGTGCCCGAGCCGATGTTCTTTCCCTCGAGCTTGCCGTTGAGCATGGGCCCGCCGGTGACCACGATGGCCGGAATGTCGCAGCTTGCCGCGCCCATCAGCAAGGCGGGGGTGGTCTTGTCGCAGCCGGTGAGCAGCACCACGGCATCAATGGGGTTGCCGCGAATCGCTTCCTCCACATCCATGCTGGCGAGGTTGCGCGTGAGCATGGCGGTGGGCCGCAGGTTGGACTCGCCGTTGGAGAACACCGGAAACTCAACCGGAAAACCACCGGCCTCGGAGATGCCGCGCTTCACATGCTCGGCGATTTTCCGGAAGTGGGCATTGCAGGGCGTGAGTTCCGACCAGGTGTTGCAGATGCCGATGATGGGCCGGCCGTCGAACTCATGGTCGGGAATGCCCTGGTTCTTCATCCAGCTGCGGTACATAAACCCGTTTTTGTCGGCCGAGCCGAACCATGCGGTGGAGCGTAATTTTCGTTTGGGGTCTGTCATGGGGAGTGTCTGGTAGATGAGGTTTCAGGAAGATTTGGGGCCGCGGTTTGCCAGCAGCCTTTGCAACAGGCAAAAAACAAACAGCAGCACGCCGACGACAATGCGCGTCCACCAGGAACTGAGGGTGCCGTCAAAAGAGATCAGGGTCTGGATGATCCCGAGCATCAGCACCCCGAACAGGGTGCCGGCCACATATCCCACGCCGCCGCTGAGCAGCGTGCCGCCGATCACCACGGCGGCAATGGCGTCAAGCTCCATGCCGGTGGCGTGCAAGCCGTAGCCCGAGAGCATGTAGAAGGTGAAGACCACGCCGGCCAGCGCCGAGCAAAAACCCGAAAGCGTGTACACCCCCACCAGCGTGCGGCGCACCGGCAGGCCCATCAGCAAGGCCGACTGCTCGTTGCCGCCGACGGCATACACGGCGCGCCCAAAGGGCGTGCAGTGCGCGATGAACACCGCGGCGAACAGCACCACCATGGCGATGACGGCGCTGACCGAAAGCGAAGCGTCCTCCCACAAGGGAATACGCAGTTGCGAGACGTCCGAATAAAACTCGTTGGTGATGCTGATGGAGTCCACGCTGATCAGGTAACACAGGCCGCGCGCGAGAAACATCCCGGCCAGCGTGACGATGAAGGGCTGCAGGCGAAAGCGCTCGATCAGAAATCCCATGAAGGCGCCGAAAGCCGTGCCCATGAACAGCACCAGCGGAATCACCGCGGCCGGGCTCCAGCCGTGGTGCTCCACCAGCGCGGCCGACACCATGGTGGTCAGCGCAATCACGGAACCGACGGACAGGTCAATGCCGCCCGAGAGAATGACAAAGGTCATGCCCACGGCGATGATGACCAGGAAGGCGTTGTCAATCAGCAGGTTGAGAAAGACCTGCGCCGAGAAAAAACCGCTGTAGAGCACCGAGCCCAGGGTCGCCATGGCGATGAAGAGCGAGATGGTGGCCGCCAGCGGCAGGTATTTCGGATTGAAACGGGACACCGGCGCCGGCGCTGCCGGTGGCACGGGCGCGGCGGCTCCTACGGAATTGGCCAGCACCCGGCTCATGGCCGCATCCCCCGCGCTGTCGGCCGCCGCATCCAGATACCGACCTCGGCCCGGAATTCAGGCGACTGCAGCAACATCACGGCAAACACCACCACGGCCTTGACCACCAGGTTGATCTCGGGCGGCACGCCCAGCGAATAGATGGCGTAAGTCAGGGCCTGGATGATCAGGGCTCCGATCACGCTGCCCACCAGGCTGAAACGGCCGCCGGTGAGCGCCGTGCCGCCCAGCGTGACCGCCAGGATCGCGTCGAGTTCCAGCAGCTGGCCGGCGTTGTTGCCGTCGGCGCTTTTGACGTTGGAGCTGATCAGCAAGCCCGCGATGCCCGCGCACACAGCGCAGAAGGCGTAGGCCGCAACCACCAGCCGCCGCGCCTGCACACCGGCGACGCGCGCAGCGGTCGGGTTGATGCCCACGGCCTGGATGAACAGGCCCAGGGCCGTACGCGTCACTGCCAGGTAAAGCAGGGCAAACACCAGCGCCACGATAAACAGCGAGAAAGGCAGGCCCAGCAGGTAACCGCTGCCCAGGAAGAAAAATGGCGCGTAATAAATGGTGATGATCTGCCCGCCGGTGATGAGCTGTGCGATGCCGCGACCCGCCACCATGAGGATCAGCGTGGCGATGATGGGCTGCATGCCCACCCTGGCAACCAGCAGTCCGTTCCACAGCCCGCACAGCAGCGCGATGCCCAGCGCCGCGAGGATCGCCAGCGGCATGGGGAAGCGGCTCACGCTTCCCGCCACCGACCCGCCAATCATCCAGGCGGCTACCGCCGCCGCGATGGCCACCACGGCGCCCACGGAGATGTCGATGCCGCGGGTGGCGATCACCAGGGTCATGCCCAGCGACACCAGCACCAGCGGCGCAGCACGGTTGAGGATGTCGATCAGGCTGCCGTACAGATGGCCGTCGCGCCACTCGACGTGCAGGAAACTGGAATTGAAAACCGTGTTCACGGCGAGCAGCAGGAACAGCGTAATAAGCGGCCAGGCCAGGCGGTGCCGAAGCAGCGCTGTCAGGGGGGAGTGGGAAGCGTCAGACATGTTCAGCCGCAATCAGCTCGTAGACGGTGTCTTCGCTGCTGCCGGCGGGCAACTCACCCACCTTGCGGCGGTCCCGCAGCACCACGATGCGGTGCGCCACGCGCACCACCTCGCTCATTTCGGACGAGATGAAAATCACGGCCATGCCGGCCTGGGCCAGGCGCAGGATCTGCTCCATGATTTCCTGCTTCGCGGCCACGTCGACGCCGCGCGTGGGTTCGTCCAGGATCAGCAGGCGCGGCTCGGTCGCGAGCCAGCGCGCGATCATGGCCTTTTGCTGGTTGCCGCCCGACAGCAGGCCGATGGGGGTGTCCACACTCGCGGTCTTGATGCCCATCGCCTGGACAAAGCGTTCGGCCAGTATGGTCTGGTCGGCGCGCGACAAAAACCGGCGCATGCCCATGCGGGCCTGCAGCGCCAGCACGATGTTTTCCCGCACCGAGAGCTCGGCCACGATGCCGTCGGTCTTGCGCTCCTCGGGGCACAGGGCAAGGCCCTGCCGGATCGCGTCGACGGGGTTGGAAAAAGTGACCGTCCGGCCGTCGATGCTGAGCACGCCGCGGTCCGGTTTCTCCAGGCCGAACAGCAGGCGCGCCAGTTCCGTGCGGCCCGCGCCCAGCAGTCCGGCCAGGCCCACGACTTCGCCGGCGCGCACGCGCAGGTCCACGGCCTGCAACTGGCCGGCCTGGCCCAGGCCTTCGGCTTGCAGAAGCGCCGGCGCGGCATCGTCAAATTCCGGGGACACGGCGGCGGCGGTGGATTGCGCGGCCAGTTCCCGGCCCAGCATGGCCGCGATCAGTGCCTGCGGCCCCAGTTCACTGGCACGCCACTCGCCGACCCAGCTGCCGTTGCGCAGCACGGTGATGCGATCCGACACCGCGTACACCTGGTTCAGAAAGTGGGTGACAAAAACAATGGCCAGCCCCTCGCCGCGCAGGCGCCGCAGCACTTCAAAGAGTTTTTGCACCTCGTCGTCGTCGAGGCTGGAGGTCGGCTCGTCGAGGATCAGCACTTTGGATTCAATGCCGATGGCGCGCGCAATGGCCACCAGTTGCTGCACGGCGACGGGGTAGCTGGACAGCAGGCGCGAGACGTCGATGTCCAGGCCCATGCGCGCGACCAGTTCGCGCGCGCGGCGGTTCACGGTGGTCCAGTCGATGCGAAATCCCTGCGCGAGCCCGTAGCGCGGATAGCGGCCCGCGAAGATGTTTTCCGCCACCGAAAGGTTGGGACAGAGATTGACTTCCTGGTAGACCGTGCTGATGCCCAGCCGCTGCGCGGCCAGGGGAGAGTCGGGCCATACCGGTTGTCCGTCCAGCTGCATCCGGCCGCCGCTGGCTTCCAGCACGCCGGTCAACACCTTGATCAGCGTGGACTTGCCGGCGCCGTTTTGCCCCATCAGGGCATGGATTTCACCGGGATACAGGCGCAAGCGCACATCCTGCAAGGCCGGAATACCCGCGAACTGTTTGTGGATGCCCGCAAGCTCCAGCACGGGGGCGGCGTCGGCCACGGTCATGGAGCGGCCTTCGCGCCATGCGCCGCGGTATTCGCCCTCAGAACGGCCGGGTGGTTCATGCCTTGTTCTTGTTGTAGACGTCGACAAACACGGCGGCCAGCAACACCACGCCCTTGATGACCTGCTGGTAGTCGATGCCTATGCCCAGGATGGACATGCCGTTGTTCATCACACCCATCACAAACGCGCCTATCACCGCGCCCATGACCTTGCCGACACCGCCCGAGGCCGAGGCCCCGCCGATGAAACAGGCGGCGATGACGTCGAGTTCAAAGCCCAGGCCGGCCTTGGGCGTCGCGGTATTCAGGCGCGCGGCGAACACCAGGCCCGCCAGCGCCGCCAGCACGCCCATGTTCACGAAGGTGTAGAAGGCCAGGCGCTCGGTCTTGATGCCCGAAAGCTTGGCGGCCTTTTCGTTGCCGCCCAGCGCGTAGACGCGCCGCCCGATGGTGGTGCGGCCCGTGATGAAGTGGAACAGGAAAATCAGCGCGGCCATCACGATCAGCACATTGGGCAGCCCCCTGTAGGAAGCCAGCAGGTAGCTGAAATAGATCAGGAGCGCCGAGAACATCGCCGTTTTGACAAAGAAAATGGCGGCGGGCTCGGCCTGGATGCCGTGCTTGAGCTGCTTGGCCCGCGCGCGTATGCCGGCCACGGCAAGTATGGCGGCCAGCGCCACGCCCAGCAGCAGCGAGGTCATGCGCAGGCCTTCGCTGCTCAGCAGGTCGGGCATGAAACCCGAGCTGAGCATCTGGAATGAATCGGGGAAGGGGCCGACCGACTGGCCTTGCAGCAGTGCCAGCGCCAGCCCCTTGAACACCAGCATGCCGGCCAGCGTGACGATAAAAGAAGGGATGCGGAAGAAGGCGACAAACCAGCCCTGAACCCCGCCTATCAGCGCGCCGCAGAGCAGGCACACCAGCGAGGCCGGCACAAAATGCCAGCCGTACTCCACCATCAGCACGGCCGCCAGCGCGCCTATGAAGCCGCACACCGAGCCTACCGACAGGTCGATATGGCCGGCCACGATCACCATCAGCATGCCCAGCGCCATGATGACGATGTAGCTGTTCTGCAGGACCAGGTTGGTGAGGTTGAGGGGCTGCATGAGCGTGCCCTCGGTCATGTACTGGAAAAACGCCATGATGGCCACCAGCGTGATCAGCATGCCGTACTCGCGGAAGTTGTGCTTCAGGTAGTCGAGCGGCGATTTGTCGCTTGCAGCGGCGGCTTTTGCGGCAATCGTGGTGGTGTTGGAAGACTCGTTGTTCATTTCAGCTTGCTTTCATGATCGCGCGCATGATCTTTTCCTGGGAGGCCTGGGCCGTCGGCATCTCGGCGATGAAGCGGCCTTCGTTCATGACGTAGATACGGTCCGTCATGCCGAGCAATTCGGGCATTTCCGAGGAAATCATGATGATGCATTTCCCTTCGGCTGCGAGCTGGGCCATCAGGGTGTAAATCTCGTACTTGGCGCCCACGTCGATGCCGCGCGTGGGCTCGTCGAGGATGAGCACTTCGGGGCTCGTGAACAGCCATTTTCCGAGCACCACTTTTTGCTGGTTCCCGCCCGAGAGGTTGAGGACTTTCTGGCCGACGCTTGAGCACCGGATGCGGAGTTTTTCGCGGTAGCTTTGCGCGACCTGGTATTCGCGGCCGCTGTCGATGACGGCGGCGCTTGAGACGCCTTTGAGATTGGCCAGCGAGACGTTGAACTGGATGTCTTCGCTGAGCACCAGGCCGTTGCCTTTGCGGTCTTCGGTCACATAGGCCAGGCCGTGGCGGACGGCTTTCTCCACGGTGCCCACGTCGACGGGCTGGCCGTTGAGCAGGACCTGGCCGCTGATGCGGCGCCCCCATGAACGGCCGAAGATGCTCATGGCAAGTTCCGTGCGCCCCGCGCCCATGAGCCCGGCAATTCCGACGATTTCCCCGCGCCGCACCTGCAGGTTGACGCCCTTGATGAACTGCCTGTCGGTGTGCAGCGGGTGGTAGACGTTCCAGTCGCGCACTTCAAACACGGTTTCACCGATTTCCGGCTGGCGCGGCGGGTAGCGGTCGGCCATCTCGCGGCCCACCATGCCGCGGATCACACGGTCTTCGCTGATGGCGTCGGCGCGGCAGTCCAGGGTTTCCACGGTGCTGCCGTCGCGCAGGATGGTGATTGCGTCCGCCACGCGTGAAATTTCGTTGAGCTTGTGCGAAATGAGGATGCAGGTGATGCCCTGGCCCTTGAGTTCCAGCAGCAGGTCCAGCAGCGCCTGGCTGTCGCCTTCATTGAGGCTGGCCGTGGGTTCGTCGAGGATGAGCAGCTTGACCTGCCGGGACAGGGCCTTGGCGATTTCCACCAGCTGCTGCTTGCCCACGCCGATGTCCGTGATCAGCGTGGCGGGCGATTCCCTGAGGCCCACCTTTTTAAGCAGCGCCTGCGTCTTGCTGTGCGCGGCCATCCAGTCGATCACGCCGCGCTGCGCGGTCTCGTTGCCGAGGAAGATGTTCTCGGCAATGGACAGCAGCGGCACCAGCGCCAGCTCCTGGTGGATGATGATGACGCCCAGCTGTTCGCTGTCGTGGATACCGAGGAAGCGGCGCTCCTGTCCTTCGTAAACAATGTCGCCGCTGTAAGAGCCGTGCGGGTAGACACCGGAAAGCACCTTCATCAAGGTCGACTTGCCGGCGCCGTTTTCACCGACGATGGCGTGGATCTCCCCGGCGCGCACGCGCAGGTTGACCTTGTTCAGCGCGACCACCCCGGGAAAGGTTTTGCGGATGTCGCGCATCTCGAGAATCGTTTCCAATGCCTGTCCTTTTGGTACAAAAATCGCCCCAAAGGTGATGGGCACCCATGGGCGTAAACAGTCCCGTGCCCCCAGGGCACGAGACCGTCGTGCTTTCAAGCTTCAACCAGGGTTACTTGATTTGCGACTCTTTGTAGTAACCGCTGCCAATCAGAACCTGGTTCCAGTTGGAGGCATCCACAGCCACCGGCTTGAGCAGGTAGGAGGGAACCACCTTCACGCCGTTGTTGTACGTTTTGGTGTCATTGATCTCGGGTTGTTTGCCGGACAGCATGGCGTCCACCATGTTGGCCGTGACCTTGGCCAGCTCGCGCGTGTCCTTGAAGACGGTCGAGTACTGCTCACCTTTCAGGATGGACTTCACCGAAGGAATTTCGGCGTCCTGCCCGCTGACCACCGGGCAAGGCTGCTGCGCCGAGCAGTAGCCGACGCCTTTGAGCGAGGACAGGATGCCGATGGACAGGCCGTCATAAGGCGACAGGACCGCGTGGACTTTGTCCTTGCCGTAGTAGGCCGAGAGCAGGTTGTCCATGCGCGCCTGCGCGACCGCACCGTCCCAGCGCAGCGTGCCGACCTTGTTCATGCCCATCTGCTTGCTGCGCACCACCAGCTTGCCGCTGTCGATGTAGGGCTTGAGCACGCTCATGGCGCCGTCGTAGAAGAAGAAGGCGTTGTTGTCGTCGGGTGAACCGCCGAAGAGTTCAATGTTGAAAGGACCCTTGCCCTGCTTCAGGCCCAGCTTGTCGACGATGGAAGTGGCTTGCAGCACGCCGACCTGGAAGTTGTCGAAGGTGGCGTAGTAATCCACGTTCTTCGAACCCTTGATCAGGCGGTCATAGGCGATGACCTTGACACCCTTGTCGGCCGCGTTTTGCAGGGCCTTGGACAAGGTGGTGCCGTCGATGGACGCGATCACCAGGACCTTCACGCCCTTGGTGATCATGTTCTCGATCTGGGCAAGCTGGTTCGGGATGTCGTCGTCGGCGTATTGCAGGTCGGTCTTGTAGCCGCGCTCCTTGAGTACCTTGACCATGTTGTCGCCGTCGGCGATCCAACGGGCCGAGGACTTGGTCGGCATCGAGATGCCGATGCTGCCCTTGTCCTGCGCGTATGCCAGCGGTGCAATACCCATGGCGCCCAGAACCAGGCCGGCCAGCAATGTCTTCAGAAAAGTACGCTTCATGAAATTGTCTCCTAGAGTGTTATGAATGAATTTTTCAGTATCCGTGCGCTATTGAATGCACAAATCAGTATTTACGCTTGGGGAACTCCTTGGCGGCCACTTCCATCGGAAAAATCCCTTCTTCGGTAACGATACGTTTCTGCACCGCCTTGCCGGCCTTGATGTCCTTGACCGCAGCCATCAGTTGCGGGCCCAGCAGGGGGCTGCATTCCACCGACACATTGAGCTTGCCGGCCATCATGGCTTCAAAAGCGCCCTTGACGGCATCGATCGAGATGATGGTGATGTCCTTTGCCGGCTTCATGCCCGCCTCTTCAATCGCCTGGATCGCGCCTATGGCCATGTCGTCGTTGTGCGCGAAGAGCACATTGATCTTCTTGCCTTCGGCCTTGAGGAAGGCTTCCATGACCTCCTTGCCCTTGGCCCGGGTGAAGTCGCCCGTCTGCGAACGGATGATCTTGAACTTCGGGTCGGCCTTGATGATTTCCTCGAAACCCTTTTTGCGGTCGATGGCCGGTGCGGAGCCCACGGTTCCCTGCAGCTCGACGATGTTGACCTGGCCGCTGGTGCCTTTCATGTTTTCGACCAGCCAGCGGCCCGCCTTGCGGCCTTCTTCCACAAAATCCGAGCCCATGAAGGAGACATACAGCGAGGTGTCCTTGACGTTGACGGAGCGGTCGGTCAGGACCACCGGAATCTTGGCGGCCTTTGCCTCGCGCAGAACGGTTTCCCAGCCCGACTCCACCACGGGCGAGAACGCGATCACGTCCACTTTTTGCGCGATGAAAGAGCGGATCGCCTTGATCTGGTTCTCCTGTTTTTGCTGTGCATCCGAGAATTTGAGCTCGATGCCGGCGTCCTTGGCGGCCGATTTGATGGACTCGGTGTTGGCGGTGCGCCACTCGCTCTCCGCGCCCACCTGGCTGAATCCCAGCACGATGGGTTTTTGCGCCCAGGCCGAAGCCGGCAGCAAGCCGGCAAGAGGGGCGCACGCGAGCGCGGCGGCGAGGGTACGGCGATTAATTTTCATGTTGTCTCCTTTTGGTTGAAATCGAACTGACAGCTCTTCCGTGATCTTGCGTCATCTTCATACGGCTCAAGCCAGCACGTAGCCGGTCTTGACCGTGGTGTAAAACTCCGCGGCGTAACGGCCTTGCTCGCGCGGGCCGTAGCTGGATCCCTTGCGCCCGCCGAAGGGCACGTGAAAGTCGACACCCGCCGTGGGCAGGTTCACCATGGTCATGCCGACTTCGGCGTGGCGCTTGAAATGCATGGCGTGTTTGAGGGAGCTTGTGCAGATGCCCGCGCACAGGCCGAAAGGCGTGTCGTTGGCCAGGGCCAGCGCGTGGTCAAAGTCATCGGCCTGCAGAACGCAGGCCACGGGCCCGAAAATCTCTTCGCGCGCGATGCGGTGCTCCGGCCGGGCCAGGAAAAGCGCCGGGTTCATGTAATGCCCCGGTGTCGGGCGTTCGAGCAGTTCACCGCCCCAGACATGCTCGGCGCCCTCGTTGCGCCCTATCTCCAGATACGATTGATTCAGGTCAAGCTGGGCCTGGTCAACCACGGGCCCCATTTCGACGCTTTGTTCCAGCGCGTGGCCCACCTTGAGCGCGGCGATGCGGTGGCGCAGCCGGGCAACGAAGGCGTCGTGCACGGGCGCCTCCACGATGAGGCGGCTGGACGCGGTGCAACGCTGGCCCGTCGAAAAATACGAACCCTGCACCGCGCAGTCGACGGCCCGGTCAAGATCGGCGTCGGCCAGCACCACCAGCGGATTTTTGCCGCCCATTTCAAGCTGCACCTTGGCGCGGCGCGCGGCAGCGGACTGGAGAATGCGTTCGCCGGTCGACACCGAGCCCGTGAAGCTCAGCGCATGCACCAGGGGATGGTCGACCAGCGTTTGCCCGACTTCCCGGCCGCTGCCCATGACCAGGTTGAACACGCCCGCGGGCAAGCCGCAGCGGCTGATGATTTCGGCCAGCGCCCATCCGCAGGTGGCGACCAGCTCGGCCGGCTTGAAGACCACCGTGTTGCCATAGGCCAATGCGGGTGCGATCTTCCAGGCCGGGATCGCCAGCGGGAAATTCCAGGGCGCGATGATTCCCACCACGCCGACGGGCTCACGTGTCACGTCGACCTGGATGCCGGGCCGCACCGATGCCATGGTCTCACCCTGGACGCGCAGCGCTTCTCCCGCGAAAAACTTGAAAATCTGGCCGGCCCGCGCCGCTTCGCCCACACCTTCGGGCAGCGTCTTGCCTTCTTCCCGCGCCAGCAGCATGCCCAGCTCATCCTTGCGCGCCAGGATCTCGCTGCCGATCTGGTCGAGTACGTCGGCGCGGCGCTGCGGGGTGCTGTGGCTCCAATGCGGCAAGGCCTCGGAAGCGGCCCGGATGGCGAGTTCGGTCTGGTTACGGTCGGCACGCGCATATTCGCTCACCACCTCCCGGGTATCCGAGGGATTGGTGCTGGTGCCCGTGGTGGTGCCGGTTTCCCAGCGCCCGTTGATGTAGTGCCGGGCGCTTTGCTGCAGTTCGCCGAATTTCATGAAAGCCTCGTTTTTCATCACGCTGCAGTCTATGATTCATTTTGATATCGATCTAATCGTTTTTTTGACAAAATAGATATCGTTCTACGCATTCTGGAAAACCCCATGAGCACCTACAACCACTGGTTCATACGCGCGCGGCTCAAAACCCGGCAACTGCTGCTGCTGGTGGCGCTCGCCGAAGAAGGCAACATCCACCGCGCGGCGCAGGTTCTGAGCATGACGCAGCCGGCCGCGTCCAAGCTGCTCAAGGACCTGGAAGACGTGCTGGAAGTCCCGCTGTTCGAGCGCCTTCCGCGCGGCATGCGGCCGACCTGGTACGGCGAAACCATGATCCGCCACGCGCGCATGGCGCTGGCCAGCCTGAACCAGGCGCACGACGAGCTCACCGCGCTCAAAACCGGGCACTTCGGCCATGTCGGTATCGGCGCGATCACCTCGCCGGGGCTGGCCCTGCTGCCGTCCGCGGTCGCCGTGGTCAAACAGGAGCACCCCAGCCTGCGTATCTCGCTGGACATCGAGACCAGCCCGGTCCTGCTGGAGCGGCTGGAGCAGGGCAGGCTCGACATCCTGGTGGCACGCCTGTTTGCCGAGCACGACAAGACGAATCTGCGCTATGAGCCCCTGGTCGAGGAACCGGTCTGCGCCATGGCCAGGCCGGGGCATCCGCTGCTGGGCGTGTCGGGCCTCACCCTGCGCGACGTGGTGGCGGCCGCCTGGATCGTGCCACCCGCGGGCAGCGTGCTGCGGCACCGGTTCGAGCTGATGTTCCAGGAAGACGGGCTGGCGCCGCCCATCAACGTGGTCGAGTCCTCAGCGCTGCTTTTCATCACGCGCATGCTGCAGCAAAGCGACATGGTGGCCGTGGTCGCGGCCGACGTGGCGCGGTATTACGCCGCGCACGGCCTCGTCTCGGTGCTGCCGCTGGACATGCCCTGCCACATGGACGCCTTCGGCATCATCACCCGCACCGACCGCCTGCCTTCGCCCGCCGCCAAGGTCATGATGAAAGCGCTGAAGACGGCGAGCTTCACGCTGTATGGGCGCAAGCTCGAAGCGGATTAGGCACAAAAAGTCAAACCCAGCCGGCATCCACCTTGAACTCTTGCGCCGTGCACATGGCGGCGTCATCGGAGGCCAGGAACAGCACCATGCGGGCGATGTCGTGGGGCAGCAGTTTGTCGGGCAGGCATTGGTTGCGCTCGAGCTCCTTCTCGCCTTCGGCATTCAGCCAGAGCTCGATCTGCCGCTCGGTCATGACCCAGCCCGGCGATACGGTGTTGATGCGGATGCGGTCGCGGCCCAGTGTTTTCGCCAGCCCGCGCGTCAGGCCGTTCACCGAAGACTTGGCGATGGCGTAGCACGGGTAACCGGTGCCCTTGCCCTGCCAGCCGGTGGAACCCAGGTTGATGATGGAGCCGGCACCCAGCCGCTGCATGCCCGGCACCACCGACTGGATCGCAAAAAAAGCCGGCCGCTCGTTGATCGCGATGCGGTCGTCATAGTAAGCGGGGGTCACGGACTCCAGGCTGTGGCGGTCATCGCTGGCAACGTTGTTGACCAGCACCGAGAAATCGCCCAGTGCGCCCGCCGCCTCGGCGATCGCGGTTTGCAGCGCGGCCACGTCCCGCACGTCGCAAGCGCGCCACCATGGGCGGGTGTGCCCCGCATCCGCGAGCTGCTGCGCAAGGGCTTCGCTGGCCTCCTTGGCGACATCAATAAAGCCAACGCGCGCGCCCTGTTGCGCAAACGCCGTCACGATGGCGGCGCCTATGCCGCTTCCTCCACCGGTGACAAACACTGAGCGCTGGTTCAGGCTGGGGAAAACGGACAGGGTGCCGGCGGCGGGAGCGGTGCGCATGGGAAGGGGGCTGGAAATGTTTGACATTGCAATTTATGTATCAATGAATTTATAAATAATAAGTTTTCAACATCACTATGCATTGATATTATCCATCGCGTCAAGAGCAAGAGGCTGCGGTGCTCAACACCGGCCCGCAACAACAGGGGACATCAGTGACATCGATTCTGGACACGCCCACGACCCTGGCGGCGCCCGACAGGGCGCATTGCGTTCATCCGGCCGGGGCCCTGCTCGGTGAAGGCACGCTGTGGTCGCCGCGCGAGCAGTCTCTGTACTGGGTGGACATCCTTGGGCGCCGCCTGCACCGCTTCCGCCCGGCCACCGGCGCGCGCAGCAGCTGGTCTTTTGACGAGGAAATTTCCGCGCTGGCCGAACGGGCTTATGCGCCCGGCCTGATCGTGACCCTGCGGCGCGGCTTCGCGCTGTTTGATCCTGCATCGGACACCGGGCCGACCTACCTGCACCAGCCCGAAGCCGACTTGCCGGGCAATCGCTTCAATGACGGCAAGTGTGATGCGCAAGGCAGTTTCTGGGCAGGGACCATGGACTTTGACTGCGTGGCGCCGACCGGCGCGCTGTACCGCTATGACCCCGACGGCCGATGCACGCGCCACGACGAAGGTTTTGCGGTGACCAACGGCCCCACCTGGTCCGTCGACACGCGCACCCTGTATTTCAACGACACGGTCAACGGCCGTATTTATGCCTACGACTTCGATACCGGCGCCGGCAGCTTGTCGAACAAACGGCTCTGGCTGGCCTTTGCGCCGGGTGACGGCGTGCCCGACGGCATGACCACCGATGCCGCGGGCCGCCTGTGGATTGCCCACTGGGGCGGCGCCTGCGTCAGCTGCCATGACCCGGTCACCGCGAGGGAGCTGTGCCGCGTGACGCTGCCGACAAGCCATGTGACCAACTGCGCCTTTGGCGGGCCGGACATGCGCACGCTTTTTATCAGCACCGCCCGGACCGGGTTGACGCCGGAACAGCTCGCCGACCAGCCGCTGGCCGGCGGCCTGTTCGCAGTGGCCATGGAAAGCCCGGGCCTGCCCGCCGGTTTGTTCGGCGGCTGATGGCATGGACGACAGCACCATGGACTACCCCAACCGAGAAAGATCACCATGACCGACTCCGCGCATCCTGTTGCCTGGCTGCGCCACGCCGGCCAGCGCCTGGGGCTGCTGCCCTCGCTGGGCGGCAGCGTGGCCGCCTGGCAACTTGAGCGTCCGCAAGGGCCGCTGGACCTCTGGCGGCCCTGGGACGGCAAGACAGAAGACCTCTACCAGACCGCTTCATTTGCCATGGTGCCCTGGTCCAACCGCATCAGCAGTGGCGGCTTCACGCATGCAGGGCAGTTTCACGCGATGCGGCCCAACCGCAAAGGCGAACCCTATCCCATCCATGGCGACGGCTGGCTGCAGCCCTGGCAGCTTTCGCAGCCTGCCGCCGACACACTGGTGATGACGCTGGTGTCGTATGGCTTCGATGGCAACCCGTATGACTACGAGGCCGTGCAGACTTTCCGGCTGGTAGACGGCGGGTTGGACCAGCGGGTTCAGGTGCGCCACCTGGGCGTCACACCGCTGCCCTACGGCCTGGGCGTGCACCCCTGGTTCCCCCGCACCCCACAAACGCGGATTACCGCGCCTGTGCAAGGCGTTTGGCTCTGCGGCGACGATCCGCTGCCGATTGGGCACACGACGGACTTTCCTGCCGGCTGGAACCTGAACGAAGGCGCACCGGCCAACGGCCCGCTCATCGACAACGGCTACACCGGCTGGGGCGGCGAAGCCCGCATCAGCTGGCCCGAGCTGGGCCTGCAACTCACGGCCCGCATGCCGGACTTCGAGGACGACGGCGGCGCGGCGCAGCACTTTTGCCTGGTCTACCGGCCGCCGCAAGGGCCTGCGTTTTGTTTTGAGCCGATCACGCAGCCCATCGATGCCTTCCACCTGCCGGGGCAACCCGGCCTGCGTGTGCTGGGACCCGGGGAGCAGTTTTCACTCAACATCCAGTGGCGCATCGAAGCCGCTGCCGCGCAGGGCTGAACCGAGACAGGTTCTTAAACCTGGCCTGTCAGACGGCGGGCGGCCTCAAGTACCGGCTTGACATGGGTTTCGCTGTAACGGTTGGCGGGCATGGTCAGCGTCACCGCGCCCGCCAGTATGCCGTCGGCCTTGAACACCGGCGCTGAAATGCCGGCCACCTCGGCCAGCCGGTCGCCAACAGCCGTGTAGTAACCCTGTTCGCGGATCCTGGCGTAAAGCTGATGGTCTTTTCGTGCGGCGGCCCTTGCCCTGCCGGTGTCGAACGCGATCAGGACGCGGGCGCCCGTACCGCGATCAGCGGGCAGCAGGTCACCGGCCCGGATGTGGTCGCGGATCGGCTGCGGCGAGTCCACGCGGTACAGGCACAGGCGGGCCTCGCCCTGGCGCACGTGGTAGGCCGCGCTCTCGCCGGTGGCCGCGACCAGCTCGCGCAGCACCGGCAGCACCACGCGGTCCAGCGAAAACGAAGCGGCGTACACCGCGTTGAGGCGCGCCACCTCATTGCCCAGCCCGTAACTGCCGTCGTCCAGGCGCTGCACCAGGCGCGCGTGCTCGAGCGAGGCCAGCAGGCGCAGCACCGTGCTTTTGTACAGCTGCGTGCGGCTCGCAAGTTCCGCCAGGCCCAGCGAAGTGTCGCCCGCGCGAAAAGCCGACAGCAGGGTCAGGGCGCGGTCCACCGCGGCCGCGCCGCCGGGCGCCGCATGGCTGTCGGCGAGGGATTCGATCTGGGCTTTGCGGGGCATGGCCACCTTTCAAGGCTTGCGCGCCGCGCGGCTTGACAAGCCGGCGGTTAACGCGGAACATTTCATAAGAAAGAACTTTATTCTATCTTACAGAACATTTAGCATGAACACAAGCCCTGCCCACTTTACCCGCCCGGACGTGCTGGTCAGCGAGGTCGGCCCGCGCGACGGGCTGCAGTCGGTCAAAGCCGTCATGCCGACGGACTACAAGCTGCGCTGGATCACAGCCCTCTACGATGCCGGCCTGCGCGAGATCGAGGTCGCATCGTTCGTGCCGGCCAGATTGCTGCCGCAGATGGCCGACGCGGCCGAGGTGGTGCGGCACGCGCTCACCTTGCCGGGCCTCACGGTCATGGCGCTGGTGCCCAACCTTCGCGGCGCGCAGGCGGCCTTGGCGGCCGGCGTGCACAAGCTGACCTTGCCGGTGTCGGCCAGCGCCGCGCATTCGCTGGCCAATGTGCGAAAAACGCGTGAAGAGATGGTCGAGGAAGTGCGCGCCGTTGCGGCGCTGCGGCGCGATACCGCGCCGCAGGTGAAGGTCGAGGCCGGCATTTCCACCGCCTTCGGCTGCACCTTGCAGGGCGAGGTCGCCGAGGATGACGTCATTCGCCTGGCGGCCCAGTGCATTGCCGTGGGCGCCGACGAATCAGGCCTGTCCGACACCACGGGTTATGCCAACCCGGCGCAGGTCAGGCGCCTGTTCAGGCGGTTGCGCGCGGAGATCGGCGAGCACGCCGGCGCCGCGCATATGCACAACACGCGCGGCCTGGGCCTGGCCAACTGCCTGGCCGCCTATGAGGAAGGCGTGCGCACCTTTGATGCCTCGCTGGGCGGCCTGGGCGGCTGCCCCTATGCGCCGGGCGCGTCGGGCAACGTGGTCACCGAGGACCTGGTCTTCATGTTCGAGGCCATGGGCGTTTCAACCGGCGTGGACCTGGGCCGGCTGATGGCCGCGCGTGAGCCGTTGCGGACCGGCCTGCCGGGCGAGCCGATTTACGGCATGACGCCCGAGGCGGGTTTGCCCAAGGGTTTTGTACAGGGAGCTACGCATGCCTGAAGCCGACTCCACAACCAGGCCCCTACCCTATGCAGGGCTGCGCGTCGTCGAGTTCACCCACATGGTCATGGGGCCGACCTGCGGCATGCTGCTGGCCGACCTGGGTGCCGAGGTCATCAAGGTCGAACCGATCACCGGGGACAACACCCGCAAGCTGATCGGCTCGGGCGCGGGATTTTTCCCCATGTTCAACCGCAACAAAAAAAGCATCGCCGTGGACCTGCAAAAACCCGAAGGGCGCGAGCTGGTGCTCAAGCTGGTCGCGACGGCCGACGTGGTCAGCGAGAACTTCAAGCCCGGCACCATGAAGAAGCTGGGCCTGGACTACGCCAGCCTGTCGCAACTCAATGAGCGCCTGATTTACGTGAGCCACAAGGGTTTCCTGCCCGGCCCCTACGACCACCGCACGGCACTCGACGAGGTGGTGCAGATGATGGGCGGCCTGGCTTATATGACGGGACGCGCCGGCGACCCGCTGCGCGCCGGCAGCAGCGTCAACGACATCATGGGCGGCATGTTCGGTGCCATAGGCGCCATGGCCGCGCTGGCCGCGCGCGAGAAAACCGGTAAAGGCCAGGAAGTGCAGTCCGCGCTGTTTGAAAACAACGTCTTCCTGGTGGCACAGCACATGATGCAGTTCGCCGTGACCGGCCAGCCCGCCGCGCCCATGCCCAGCCGCATTTCGGCCTGGGCGGTTTACGACGTGTTCACGGTCCGGGACGGCGAGCAGATTTTCCTGGCTGTCGTGAGCGACACGCAGTGGGCGGTTTTCTGCGAGGCCTTCGGCCTGCAGGAGCTGCGCGCCGACCCGCGCCTGCACAGCAACAACGACCGCGTGCGCGCGCGCGACTGGCTGATGCCGCTGCTGCGCTCGCACCTGGCCGGGCACAGCGCCGCCGAACTGGCCGCCGTGTTTGAAATGCATGCGCTGCCCTTCGCGCCCATCACCCGGCCGCAAGACCTGTTCGAAGACCCGCACCTGAAAGCCACCGGCGGCCTGGCGCCCATCACCCTGTCCGACGGCGAGCGCGCGGGACAGGTCACGTCCACCGTGCTGCTGCCGCTCACGCTGGGCGGTGAGCGCCCCGGCGTGCGCATGAACCCGCCCCGGCTGGGTGAACACACGCAGGAACTGCTGCGGGAGCTGGGCTATGCCGATGACGCCATTGAGGGCTTGAAGGCCGCCGGCGTCACGCGCTGAGCATTTCAAAGCAAAGAAAACACAACAACATCAACGGAGACAAGATTGAACAAAAACCTGAAAACGGTTTTGCTGGCCGCGGGCCTGGGCCTCGTCCAGCTCACGGCATGGGCGCAAACCACCTGGCCGGCCAAACCCATCCGCATCGTCGTGCCCTTCCCGGCGGGCGGGCCGACTGACATCACGGCGCGTGTCGTGGGGCAAGCCATCGGCGAGTCGCTCAAGACGCCCGTGATGGTGGAAAACAAGGCGGGCGGCCACGGTTTCATTGGCGTGGGCGAGGCTGCCAAAGCGCCGGCGGATGGCTACACCCTGATGATGGCCAGCATAGGGACCATGGCCATCAACCCCAGGCTGCACGAGAAGATTCCCTACGACGCCAACAAGGATTTCGCGCCGGTGTCCCTGGTGGTGACCGTGCCCATCGTGGTGGTGGCAAATCCGCGGGTGCTGCCGGTGGGCACCCTGCCGGAACTCGTCGAGCAGCTCAAGGCCAATCCCGGCAAGATCAATTTCGCGTCGGCCGGCAACGGCGGCTCCTCCCATCTGGTGCCTGAGTACTTCAAGTACCGCACGGGCACTTTCATGACGCATGTTCCCTACAAGGGTTCTGGCCCCGCCATCAGCGACGTGGTGGCGGGCCAGGTGCAGCTGATGTTTGACACCCTGCTGACCAGCACGCCTTTTGTGAAAAGCGGAAAACTCAAAATGCTGGGCGTCACCACCGCTCAGCGCCTCCCGCAATATCCCGACGTGCCGACGGTGGCGGAAGCCCTCAACATGAAGGACTTCGAGGCCTCGTCCTGGTATGCGCTCTACGCGCCCGCCGGCACGCCGCCCGACATCGTCAAGCGACTGTCCGCCGAGGTGGATGCGGCGCTCAAACAGCCTACGGTGGCAAAACGCCTGACGGATTTAGGCGCCATACCTGTCGGCGGCCCGCCGGAGAAACTGGCCGCGTTCCAGCGTGCCGAGCAGGAGAAATGGGGCAAGGTGATCCAGATGGCAAAAGTCAAGCCGGATTGAGCCGTCCTGTTCAGCGCCCCCCGGCTGGACGAACCCAGCCACACGACATCCATATCAATATCAACGGAGACAAGCATGAACAAACACCTGAAAACCTTTTTCGTCGTTGCCGGCCTGGGCCTCGCCCAGCTCCCGGCATGTGCGCAAAGCGCCTGGCCGGAAAAGCCGGTGCGCATCATCGTGCCCTATGCGCCCGGCGGCACCACCGACTATGCGGCGCGGCAGATCGCGCAAAAACTCACCGAGCAAACCAAACAGTCCTTCTACGTCGAGAACAAGGCCGGTGCCAGCGGCACCATAGGCACGGACCTGGTGGCCAAGGCCGCGCCCGATGGCTACACCCTGCTGACCAACGACACCACCTATGCCATGCTGCCCTCGCTGTTCAGCAAGCTGCCCTGGGACCATGCCAATGGCCTGGTGCCGGTGACGACGATTGCACAGACGCCGGTGGTGCTGGTGGTGGGCGTGAATTCACCGTACAAGACACTGGCCGAGCTGCTGGCCTTCGCGCAGAAGAATCCCGGCAAGCTCAATTTCGGCTCGGGCGGCCCCGGCAGCTCCACCCACCTGTCGGCAGAACTGCTGAAGAAGGAAGGCAAGCTCTTCATGACGCACATTCCCTACAAAGGCGCCGGCGAGGCCATGCTGGCCGTGGTGTCGGGCCAGGTCGATGTGCTGGTGACCGCCAGCCCGACGGCGATCCCGCAGGTCAAGGGCGGCAAGCTGCGCGCGCTGGCCATCACCGGTGACAAACGCCTGCCCAGCCTGCCCGACGTGCCCACCTTCAAGGAAGCGGGCCTGCGCGGCTACACGGTCAGCAACTGGTTCGGCCTGGTGGCGCCCAAGGGCACGCCGCCCGAGGTGGTCAACAAGCTGCAGGCGGAAGTCAAAAAAGCGCTGGCCGACCCGGCCCTGCGCGAGCGCCTGACCCAGCAAGGCGCACAGCCCGGCGGCATCTCGCCGGCCGACTTTGCCGGCTTCATCAAGCAGGAAACCGTGATCTGGGGCGCTGTGGCGAGGCTGGCCGGCGTGAAACCCGAGTAAGGCCCGCCATGTGGAATCTGTCTTTCACGCCGCCGCAAATCATTGAAGCCCGGGTGCTGACCCGCCTGCCGGACAGCATGCGCCAGCCCCGGCCCACGGCCTGGGTGGACGCCAACAAACCCGGCCACGTCATGGACAGCTTTCTTGAAGGCCCGGCCTTCGACCGCGCCGGCAACCTTTACCTCACCGACATTCCCTACGGCCGCATCTTCCGCGTCAGCCCCGATCTTCAATGGACGCAGGTCGCGCAGTACGAGGGCTGGCCCAACGGCCTGGCCGTGCACCAGGATGGCAGTGTCTGGATCGCCGACTACCAGCGCGGCATCCTCAGGCTGGACCCGGCCACGGGGCGCGTGGACACGCTGCTGGGCCACCGCAACAGCGAAGCCTTCAAGGGCGTGAACGACCTCACCTTCGACGCTGAGGGCCAGTGCTATTTCACCGACCAGGGGCAGACCGGCCTGCACGACGCCACGGGCCGCGTCTACCGGCTGCGCGAAAACGGCCAGCTCGACCTGCTGCTGGGCAACGCGCCCAGCCCCAACGGCATCGCGCTGAGCGCCGACGGCAAGGTGTTGTTTGTGGCCGTGACGCGCGGCAATGCGGTGTGGCGCGCGCCGCTGTTGCCCGACGGCTCCATTTCCAAGATGGGCGCCTTCCAGACCTTCTTCGGCAGCAGCGGCCCCGACGGCATGGCGCTGGACGTGGAAGGCCGGCTGGTCGTCGCGCATGCCAGCCTGGACGGCGCTTTTGTGCTCAATGCGCGCGGCGAGCTGACCCATTTCGTGCGCAGCCCCGTGGGCGCGACCGTCACCAATGCCGCCTTCCGGCCGGGTACACGCGAGCTGCTCATGACGGAATCACAGACCGGCAGCGTGCTGACGGCGGAGCTGCCTGCGCAAGGCCAGGCTCTGTATTCGCACGGCACACCAAAATAGATGACGGAATAAGCAGGGATTCTCTGTTGATTACTGACATTCATGCGCATAATGAACATGCATGGACAAACTCAAGCAGCTGGAATCCTTTGTCTCGGTGGTGGCGCGCGGCAGCCTGACGGCGGCCGCCAAATCCGAGGGCGTGGCGCCCGCCATCATGGGACGGCGGCTGGATGCGCTGGAAGAACGGCTGGGCGTGAAGCTGCTGGTGCGCACCACCCGGCGCATCGCGCTCACGCATGAAGGCAGCGCCTTCCTCGAGGACTGCCAGCGCCTGCTGGCCGACCTGGCCAACGCCGAAGCCAGCGTGTCGGCCGGCGGCGTCAAGGCCAGCGGCCATTTGCGCGTCACGGCGCCGGCGGGCTTCGGGCGGCGCCACGTCGCGCCGCTGGTGACCCGCTTCCGCGAGCAGCATGCCGACGTCACCATCTCGCTGAACCTCAGCGACCGCGTGGTGGACCTGGCGGGCGAGGGCTTTGACTGCGCGGTGCGCGTGGGCGACTTGCCCGATTCATCATTGGTCAGCGTGCGCATGGCCGACAACCGGCGCCTGTGCGTGGCCACGCCGCGCTACCTGAAAACCCACGGCACGCCGCAGCACCCCAGCGAACTGGCGCGCTTTGACTGCCTCACGCTGTCCAGCGACGCCTCGCAAACGCGGGGCTGGGCCTTCCAGGTGGGCGGCGAGCTGGTGCACCTCAAACCGGGCGGGCCGCTCGATTGCTCCGACGGCCAGGTTCTGCACGACTGGTGCCTGGCCGACTGCGGCATCGCGTGGCGCAGCACCTGGGAGGTCGAATCGGAGATCGCCGCCGGCCGGCTGACGGCGGTGCTGGAAGACTTCGCCGCGCCGCCCAACGGCATTTACGCAGTGTTCCCGCAGCGCAAACATTTGCCGCTGCGAGTGCGCCTGTGGGTAGACTTCTTGAAGCACCACTACAGCCAGGCGGAGTTCTGGCGCACCCCGGCATCCCCCGCCGTCCCCAAAGCCTGACCATCCCAACCCGACGAGACTGAAAAAGGATCTTCCGATGACTCTCGAATCCCTCTTGGCCTATGCCCACCTGCTGGCCATCCTCACCATGGTGGTTTTTCTCGCGAGCGAAGCGGCGCTGTGCCGCGTCGAGTGGCTGAACGCAGCCGTGGTCGAGCGGCTCGGCAAGATCGACATGGTGTACGGCATCTCCGCGGGCCTGGTCCTGCTGACCGGCCTGGCGCGCGTGTTCCTGGGCAGCAAGGGCGCGGCCTGGTATGCCCACAACCCCCTGCTCTATGTGAAGCTGGCGATGTTCCTGGTGATAGGCCTGGTCTCGATCAAGCCGACCCTGATGTTTGTGCGCTGGCGGCGCACCCTGCGCGCCAGCGGCGCTCTGCCCGACGCGCTCGAGATCAAGAAGGCACGCCGGCTGGTGATGGTGCAGGCGCACATCCTGCCGTTTATTCCGCTGGCGGCGGTGTTCCTGGCACGGGGTTTTGGCTAAGGCAGGGAGGGAACCGCAAAACTGGCCGGCGCCTCCCCACGCTGGCTCCGTTCCCACATCAATGTGTACGCGGACTCCATATGGGAACAAAAGCGCTTCGTGTCGAACAGGGGACATTCAGACCGGTTGCGCGATAGCCTGGCACGAATACCGGACAGCAGATCTGGGGATTTTGCGAGCTTGAGGGCCAAGGCCTCATAGTCCGTCAAGGATTCAGTGATCAGCTCCGGCAATCCCACCGCATTCAACAAACTGGCGGCCACCCGGCCGGGAAATGTCGTACCCATACAAGTCAGAATAGGCAGCCCGGCCCACAAGGCATCGCTGGCAGTGGTATGCGCGTTGTAGGGAAGTGTGTCCAGAAACAAATCCGCCAGTTCGTGCCGCGCCAGATGCTTGTCCAGCTCGACCCGCGGCGCAAAGACCAGCCGTTCCGCTGCGACGCCGCGCCGCAAGGCCTCGGAACGCAGGTTCCGAGAGACGGCTGCATTGTCTTCGAGCAACCACAATACGCTGCCGCCGACCCCGGTCAGCAGTCGCATCCAGACGTCGAATACATCGGGCGTGATTTTGTAGTTGTTGTTGAAACAGCAAAAAACAAAACCAGACGCCGGCAAGCCGCATTCCGCCCGGCCAGGCGTTGTTTTTGCAATCTGCCGCTTCGCATCGTTGGACTGGTAACTGTCCGGCAGCCGGACTACTTTTTCAGAATAAAAAACTTCGTGCTCAGCGGGAATGACATGACGGTCCGCAAGGATGTAGTCGACATGATCCACGCCCATGCTTCCGGGAAAGCCCAGGTAATTGACCTGGACAGGCGCGGGCCTGTGGGCCAGAATTCCCGGCCGGCCATCCGTGGTGAATCCTTTCAGGTCAACTGCGACGTCGACTTCCATTTCCCTGAGCAAAGCGGCCGCTTCCCGGTCGCTCTTTGTTCGAACGTCGACAAACCGGTCAAACGAACGCAACAGGCGCTGCCGCATGGCCCCCTGGGAATCGGGGCCAAACGACAGCGCGACGATCTCAAAGCGTTCGTGATCATGAAGTTCAAACAGTTCGGCCATCAAATAAGCCGTGGCATGGTCATGAAAATCCGCGGAAAGATAGGCCACCCGAATCCTGTCATGCGCATGGCGCTCACCGTTCCACAAGGGTCTGTCCGAGGGCGGGCACGCCTCGGCGGCATGTGTCCGCGCGCATTGCAACAGCGCGGCCGCTGACCCAGTCGCTGCCAGCAGCGTGAATGGCTCGGCCGCTTTTTTCCCCGCCATGACCGCACTGTTCAATCGCTCCAGGTCCGACGCATACTGCGACCAATCACACGAATGCCTTTTCGAGCCAATCAGGTTTCCGATGGCATGGGGATATTCCGGCTCGATGTCGAGCAATCGCGCAAAGGCACGTGCAGCGTCATCGTGCCGGCGCAAGCAACCCAGCATCGCACCAAGATTCCCCAAGGCATTCGCATGCCGCGGCTCCAGGGCCAATGCCTGCTGAAAGGAGGCCACCGCGTCTTCATGCCGGTCCAGCCCGCCAAGCGCAATGCCGCGGCTGTTGAATGCCTCCGCAGAGTTCGGGTCCAGAGCGACCAGCTTGTCATAACTCGCCAACGCATCCTCAAACCTGTTGGACCTGCGGAACACTTCTCCCAGCCGGCCATGAACCTGCGCATGATCCGCTTGAAGCTTCAACGCTTCCTGAAAACAATGAATGGCCCGCTCCAGATCGTTTTCGTACGCATACAGGCTGCCGAGCTGCGCGTGAAGATCCATCATCTCCGGGCATGCGGCAATTCCCTTGAGGACAATTTCCTTGGCGCGCCCGATTTGCCCGCTTTCCACCAGCACCTGGCACAAATCGCCACACACAAGCTCGAAGTCCCGCTTGAGGTCGAGCACCCGAACGAAGTTTTCTATGGCGATCTCTGCTTTGCCCTGCCTTTTGGCCATCAAACCGAGAAAATAAAAAGCGTCAGCCTGTCCCGGGTTGATGTCCAGGCTCCGCTGGAGCGCGTGCTCCGCTTCTTGATAACGCTGTTGTTCACCGAGGGCGACCCCAAGATTGAGGCAGGCATCAGCGTCCTGCGGGTTGAGGGCAATCGCTTCACGGTAGCTGCTTGAGGCCTCGTCCAGCTTGCCTTCAGCAAGAAAGGCATTTCCGCGACGCCTGAGGATATCGCCCGGCGGTGTTTGATCGATTGCCGTCGATGTGCCGTGCGCACCTTCCAGTGCTTTAACAGGGCTCGCCTGTGTCCCTGCATTGAAGACGGCTTTCCTCAACCAATTGAACACCCCCATACGCTTCCTATTTGTGACCAGGGACTCACACTGTATCGTGCGCAGTGCCGCCTTACCTTTTAAAGCAGGCCGCGCACCAGCCAGAACGCCGTGCCCCACATCATCAGCGCGACCAGCAAATCCATGGCGCGCCACACCACCGGTGAATTGAGCCGTCGCCCCACGCACCACAAGGCGACACCCAGGCCGGTGAACCACAGCAGCGAACCGGTGATGGCGCCCAGGCCGAAGACCGCGTTGTCGGGCTGCGCATAGGCCAGCGAGGCCGTGCCTATCACCACCGCCGTATCCAGCCAGGCATGGGGATTGAGCCAGGAAAGCGCGAGCGCCAGGCCGATGGCCTTGCGGCGCGAAATGGCCTGGTCGGCGAGCGGTGCGCCGTCGGCCGCCTGCGGCGCCGGCTGCAAAAAGCGCCGCATCGCCTGCGCGCCATAAACCATCAGCACCAGCGCACCCGCGCCCGTCATCGCGCCCAGCAGTTTGTCGGACAGGCCGCCCAGTTGCGCCAGCCCCAT
Source organism: Polaromonas sp. P1_F2 (assembly GCF_056405735.1). Classification (NCBI taxonomy): domain Bacteria; kingdom Pseudomonadati; phylum Pseudomonadota; class Betaproteobacteria; order Burkholderiales; family Comamonadaceae; genus Polaromonas; species Polaromonas sp. P1_F2. The sequence goes on from NZ_JBFUBN010000005.1 coordinate 302,031, forward strand.
CACGCCCAGGCCGATCAGTGCCACGTCGGTCAGCACGCAGACGGCGACCGTGAGCCACAGGTGCTGGCGCAACAGGCCCATGCGTATCACGTGGGCGTTTTGCGGGCCTATGGCCATGATCAGCGACAGGCTCAGGACCATACCGGTCAGGAAAGCGGGGGCGGCAAGGGGGTTCATGGCGGTTCTTTGAATAGATGTCGGTTCTGTACGCAGTGTCCCGCAAAGCCGATAATGATTAAACAAAGTTAACTAAAATTAGCTTCGATCAATTAATACTTGATAAATCAACCATGTTCGATGCCCGACAACTGGACGCCCTGGCCGCCGTGATCGAACACGGCGGCTTCGGCGATGCCGCCAAAGCCCTGAGCCTGACCCTGGCCGCCGTGTCCCTGCGCATCAAATCGCTGGAAGACGCGCTGGGCCAGCGCCTGCTGGTGCGGGGCAAGCAGGTGCGCGCCACGCCGGCCGGCCAGGCACTGCTCGGCCATGTGCGGCAACTGCGGCTGATGGAGTCCGATTTGCTGGCAGGCCTGCAAGGCGGCGGCAAGGCCGGGCGCCTGCAAAGCCTCAGCGTGGCGGTGAATGCGGACTCCCTGAGCAGCTGGTTTTTACCGGGCGTGGCGCCGGTACTGCATGAGCATGGCCTGTTGCTGGACGTGGTGGTGGACGACCAGGACCACACCCACGATGCGCTCAAAAGCGGCGACGTCACCGGCTGCGTGACCACGCTGGCCCAGGCCATGCGCGGCTGCGTGGCCGAGCCGCTGGGCGTGATGCGCTACCGCTGCATGGCCTCGCCGGCGCTGGTTGCGCAGTGGAGCGAGCCCGCAGTAGGCAAGGCGGCGGGACCGAATCGCCTGGCCCACCGCCTGCTGGCCAGCCCGGCCGTGATCTTCAACCGCAAGGACGCGTTGCAGGACGCCTTCCTGGCGCAGCACTTCAAGCTGCGTGATGCGCTCTACCCGCGCCACTTCGTGCCGGCCGTCGATGCCTTCGAACTCGCGCTGGAACTCGGCATGGGCTGGGGCATGGTGCCCGACATCCTGCTGGCGGCGCGCACCCACCGCCCGCCGCTGCAGGAAGTGTTGCCGGGCTGCGCGGTCGACGTGCGGCTGTATTGGCAGCATTGGGCGCGCGAACCGCTGGCGGCACAGAGGCTCACGCAGGCCGTCAAGCAGGCAGCGAAGGCGCAGTTGCTGCAGGATTGACGCGGAAAAAAAACAGCCTGCCAGGGGATCCGTGGCAGGCTGCTTGAGTGAGGCTGGCTGGTTTACTTGCTCAGGCACTCTTTCATGAAGGCCTTGCGTTCGTCGCCTTTTTTGCCTTTGGCGTCGGCATTGCAGGTTTTCATCTTGTCTTGCTGCGTCGCCTTCTTGGCGCTCAGGCATTCCTTCATGAAGGCTTTGCGCTCATCGCCCTTCTTGCCTTCTGCGTCCTTGTTGCAGGCACCCATCTTGGTCTGCTGCGCGGTCTTGGCGGGAGCGTCCTGGGCATGCGCCACCGGGGACAGGATGGCGGCGGCGGCAAATGCGAAGGCGGTCAGGGATAACAGCTTTTTCATGATGGCTCCATGGGTTGGGAATCGGGATTGAGTTCCGGCTGGAATTCCAACACATAACGCCGGGCCGGGCAAATTCGATGACCGGGTATCTGCGGGCCCCAGGCGGCGCATGGCTTAACCGTAAAATCAGCCGATGCTCTCGATTAAAAAAGACCTGCTCACGGCCCTGGCCGCGGGCCTGGAAGAACTTTCCCCCGGCGCGGGCGACAAGGCCGCATTTGAATCCCCCAAGGTTGCGGCCCACGGCGACCTCGCCTGCACGGCCGCCATGCAGCTGGCCAAGCCGCTCAAACTGAATCCGCGCCAAGTCGCCGAAAGCCTGCGCGCCATCCTGCTCAAGGCCCCGGCCTTTGAACGCTGGGTGGACGCCATCGAGATCGCCGGCCCCGGCTTCATCAACATCCGCCTCAAGCCCGCCGCCAAGCAGGAAACCGTGCGCGAGGTGCTGCAGGCCGGCGCCGCCTACGGCACGCAAGCCGCGGACAGCGGACGGCGCATGATCGTCGAGTTCGTCTCGGCCAACCCGACCGGGCCGCTGCACGTGGGCCACGGCAGGCAGGCCGCGCTGGGCGACGCGATCTGCAACCTGTTCGCCACCCAGGGCGCGCAGGTGTGGCGCGAGTTCTATTACAACGACGCAGGCGTGCAGATCCAGACCCTGGCCGGCAGCACGCAGGCGCGCGCCAAGGGCCTCAAGCCCGGCGACACCGGCTGGCCCGAGTCGGCCTACAACGGCGACTATATCGCCGACATCGCGGCCGACTTCCTGGCGAAAAAGACGGTCAGCTCGGATGACCGCGAATTCACCGCCTCGGGCGACGTGGAAGACATGGACTCGATACGCCAGTTCGCCGTGGCCTACCTGCGCCACGAGCAGGACCTGGACCTCAAGGCTTTCTCGGTGAAGTTCGACAACTATTACCTCGAGTCCAGCCTGTACAGCTCGGGCCGCGTCGACGCCACCGTGGCCAAACTCAAGGACGCCGGCAAGACCTACGAACAGGACGGCGCGCTGTGGCTGAAGTCGACCGACTACGGCGACGACAAAGACCGCGTGATGAAAAAGAGCGACGGCAGCTATACCTACTTCGTGCCCGACGTGGCCTACCACCTGGCAAAATGGGAGCGCGGGTTCGGCAAGGCGATCAACATCCAGGGCATGGACCACCACGGCACCATCGCCCGCGTGCGCGCCGGGCTGCAGGCCGCCGGCGAGGGCATCCCCCAGGGCTACCCCGACTACGTGCTGCACACCATGGTGCGCGTGATGCGCAACGGCGAGGAGGTCAAAATCTCCAAGCGCGCCGGCAGCTACGTCACCCTGCGCGACCTGATCGAATGGACCAGCGCCGACGCCGTGCGCTTCTTTTTGCTCAGCCGCAAGCCCGACACCGAGTACATCTTCGACATCGACCTGGCGCTGGCCAAGAACAATGAGAACCCGGTGTACTACGTGCAGTACGCGCACGCGCGCATCTGCTCCATCCTGACCACCTGGGCCGGCCAGGGCGGCGACGAAGCCAGCCTGAAGTCTGCTGACCTCTCGGCCCTGGACAGCCCGCAGGCCCAGGCGCTGATGCTGCTGCTGGCCAAATACCCCGAGATGCTGGCCAATGCGGCGGCCGGCCTGGCGCCGCACGACGTCGCGTTCTACCTGCGCGAGCTGGCCGCGAACTACCACAGCTACTACGATGCCGAACGCATCCTGGTCGATGACGAGGCCGTCAAGCGCGCCCGGCTGGCGCTGGTCGCGGCGACCGCGCAGGTGTTGCACAATGGCCTCGCGGTGCTGGGCGTGAGCGCCCCGCGCAAGATGTAATGCAAGCATGCCGATAGCACCCTAATTTTCAGGACAAGACAATGAACGTGGGCAAGGGAATGAACACTCAAAGAGGCGGAACCCTGCTGGGTTTGGTGATTGGCGCCTTGATCGGCCTGGGCGCCGCGCTGGCCGTGGCGGTCTACATCACCAAGGTGCCTGTGCCTTTCATGAACAAAAGCCAGGCACGCAGCCCCGACAGCGATGCCGCGGAAGCCAAGAAGAACAAGGACTGGAACCCGAACGCGCCGCTGGCCGGCAAGAACCAGCCCAAGCCGCCGGCGCCTGCCCAGGGCCCCGCCGAAACACCCAGCGTCGCCGTTCCCGACCCGTCCGCCGGCCCCAAGGCCGCCGCCTCGGCGCCCGCCAGAACCGCCGCCAAGCCCGCACCCGCGGCCGATCCGCTGGGCGACCTGGCCAAGGCCAAGGTCGAAGGCCTGTCATCCAGCCCGGGCGTGGACCCTTTCAGCTACTTCATCCAGGCCGGCGCCTTCCGCACACCCGAAGACGCCGAACAGCAGCGCGCCAAGCTGATGCTGCTGGGCATGCAGGCCAAGGTCACCGAGCGCGAACAGGCCGGCCGCACCGTGTACCGCGTGCGTCTCGGGCCTTTCGACAAAAAGGAAGACGCTGACAAAGCCAAGGAGCGGCTGGACAACAATTCCATCGAAACCGCGCTGGTCCGCGTGCAGCGCTGACGATAGGCTGAACTTTTCACGAGGCTGGTGTACAAACCCCTGTGCCCCGCACCCTGAGGGCCGCCGTCCGGAGGGGCGGCTTACCCACCATTTCTGTCATACCAGGAGAAGAATCTGATGCAACGCCGTGAGTTTTCCTTTACAGCCGCCTCGGCTGCCGTCGCCACCCTGGGCGGCATCGCCCTGCCCACCATGGCGCAAGCCCAGGCCAAGGCCTTCAAGGACGGCGCCGATTACCTGACGCTGGACAAGCCGGCACCCACCGAAGTCCCCGCCGGCCAGGTGGAGGTGGTCGAGTTCTTCTGGTACAGCTGCCCGCATTGCAACGCCTTTGAGCCGCAGCTCGAGGCCTGGATGAAGCAGGCGCCCAAGGATGTGACCGTGCGGCGCGTGCCGGTGGCCTTCCGCCCCGATTTCGAACCCCAGCAACGCCTTTTTTACGTGCTGGAGGCCATGGGCAAGGTCGAGGAGCTCCACAAAAAGGTGTTTTACGCCATCCACGTGGAAAAATTCGCGCTCGCCAATGCCGACTCGATTACCACCTGGGCCGAAAAGCAGGGCATCGACAAAGCCAAGTTCGTCGAGATGTACAACTCCTTCACGGTCACCACCAAAGCCCGCAAGGCCACGCAGTTGCAGGACATCTACAAGGTCGACGGCGTGCCGGCGCTGGGCATTGCCGGGCGCTACTACACCTCGGCCACCCTGGCCCAGAGCATGGGCCGTGCCCTGCAGGTCACGGATGCGCTGATCGCGCAGTCGCGCGGCAAGGGCAAATAAGACGCTCCGGGCCCGTAGCGGCTCGCCGCTTCAAAACCCGCCTCATTCCAGGCGGGTTTTTTTATGCCCCTAATATTCCCCGTGCAAGCCATTCCCGCGGCTTGCATGGCTACAATGGCCGAACCCCAAAGCAGCAAGATTCGTGCCTTATGAAACACCCCCTTTATTTCCTCATCCTGCCGGCCGCTTTGGCGCTGGGGGCGGCGTTTCCGGCCTGGGCTGAAAAAGCCGACCGGGACAAGCCCATGAACGCGGAGGCCGACGCCCTGCGTTATGACGACCTCAAGCAGACCAGCGTGTTCACCGGCAACGTGGTGATCACCAAAGGCACGACCATCGTGCGCGGCGCGCGCGTCGACGTCATGCAGGACCCCGAGGGCTACCAGCAGGCGGTCTCCATCGCGGCGCCCGGCAAGCTGGCCTTCTACCGCAAAAAGCGCGACGGCGTGGACGAATACATCGAAGGCGAAGGCGAGCGCATCGAATACGACAGCCGCGCCGACCTCGTCAAATTCATCAAGCGGGCCGTGGTGCGCCGCTACAACGGCGCCACCCTGGTGGACGAAACCACAGGCGCCGTGATCGTCTACGACAACAACACCGACGTCTTCACCGTGGACGGCGGCGCGCAGAACCAGACCGCCGCCAATCCGAGCGGCCGGATACGCGCCATGCTCTCGCCGCGCGCCGCTGCGTCGGCCCCGGCCACCGCACCCGCGGCCCCGCCCGCCGCCTTGCGCCCCAGCACCACGCTGGGCACTGAAAAGAACTAGAAAGAACCTTTCACAGATGGATGTGGTGACTGACACTTCGGCGGCCCCGGCCGCGACCCCCAGCCGCCTCGTTGCGCAAGGGCTGCAAAAATCCTACGGCAGCCGCAAGGTCGTTCAGGACGTCTCGGTGGCCGTGCAAAAAGGCGAGGTCGTGGGCCTGCTGGGCCCCAACGGCGCCGGCAAGACGACTTCGTTCTACATGATCGTGGGCTTGGTGCGCGCCGACGCGGGCGAGATCTCCATCGACGGCCAGTCGGTCGAGCACATGCCGATTCACCTGCGCGCCCGCCTGGGCCTGAGCTACCTGCCGCAGGAAGCGTCGATCTTCCGCAAGCTCACGGTGGAGGAAAACGTGCGCGCCGTGCTGGAACTGCAGCTGGGCGCGAACGGCAAGCCGCTGGGCCGCGCCGAGATCGAGTCGCGGCTGGACGGCCTGCTGCAGGACCTGCGGGTGGACCACCTGCGCAATTCGCCGGCCCCGGCGCTGTCGGGCGGCGAGCGCCGCCGCGTCGAGATCGCCCGCGCCCTTGCGACCCAGCCGCGCTTCATCCTGCTCGACGAGCCTTTTGCCGGCATTGACCCGATCGCCGTGATCGAGATCCAGCGCATCATCGGCTTCCTGAAGTCGCGCGGCATCGGCGTGCTGATCACCGACCACAACGTGCGCGAAACGCTGGGCATCTGCGACCACGCCTACATCATCAGCGACGGCCACGTGCTGGCCCAAGGCACGCCCTCCGAGATCGTGAACAACGCCGACGTACGCCGCGTCTATCTCGGTGAACACTTCAAGATGTAGAGATGGTTCCCCCCTGTTGTCGCTCACTTCGTGTAGCTCCCTCTCCCCCTCCGGGGACGGCGCCTGCGGCCTGGCAAAGCCAGTTCCGCGGCCCCTGCTCGAACTCCTTCTTCGCGCTCATCAGAGACCGTTGACATGAAGCAGGGTTTGTCACTCCGCGTCTCGCAGCACCTCGCGCTGACGCCCCAGCTGCAGCAGTCGATACGGCTGCTGCAGCTGTCGACGCTCGAGCTGAGCCAGGAAGTCGAGCAGATGCTCGACGAAAACCCGTTTCTCGAGGTGGCGGAAGAAACCGCTGTACGAGAGGAGTTCGGCCTGGAGCACCTCAACACGCCGGTCAGCCAGGACAGCCGCGAGTTTGAATCCGCGGCGGAGTCGCCGAGCGGCGGCACTGAGGACGCTGGCATTTCAGCTGCAGGCGAAGCCGAAGTCAGCGCCGAACCCAAGCTCGAGGAAAGCTGGGAAGGCGACGGCACGGTGGAGACCACGCCCGACGACAGCGAATGGGGCAGCGATGCGCCGGCGCGCAAGAACAATAACGACGAGGGCGACACCGAGGCCTCCGACCTGACAGGTGCCCACGAGTCGCTGCAAGACCATCTGCACCGCCAGTCGCTGGGCCTGCGCCTGTCCGAAGAGGACCGCGCGGCCCTGCATTTCCTGATCGAGTCGCTCAATGACGACGGCTACCTCGAAGACAGCCTGGCTTCGCTCGCGGCGGGCCTGGCCGGGGACGACCTGGAACAGGCCGAAGACCTCGAGCAGCGTTTTGCCATGGCGCTCAAGCTGCTGCACCACATGGAGCCGGCCGGCGTGGGCGCGCGCAACCTGGCCGAATGCCTGGGCCTGCAGCTGCTGGACTGCAAAGACTGCGAGGAGACCCGCGCCGCCATCGCCATGTGCAAGCAGCCCATGGAACTGCTGGCCAAACGCGACCTGAAGCGCCTGTCGCACCTGTGCGGATTCACCGAAGCCGCCGTCCGGGGTGCGATTGCCGTGATAGGCCGGCTCGACCCCAAACCCGGCCGCCGCTTCGTGAACGTGGAGCGCAACCTGATCGTGCCCGACGTCATCGTCGTGAAGTCGGGCCGGGGTTTCAAGGTCTCGCTCAACGGCGACGTGATGCCGCGCCTGCGTGTGCACGACATCTACGCCAACGCCCTCAAGCAGCACAAGGGCCAGGGCGGCCAGGCGCTGCAGCAGCGGCTGCAGGAGGCGCGCTGGTTCATCAAGAACATCCAGCAGCGCTTCGACACCATCCTGCGCGTGAGCAGCGCCATCGTCGAGCGGCAGAAAAACTTCTTCACGCACGGCGAACTCGCCATGCGCCCGCTGGTGCTGCGCGAGATCGCCGACGAGCTGGGCCTGCATGAGTCCACGATTTCGCGCGTGACCACCGCCAAGTACATGGGCACGCCCTTCGGCACCTTTGAACTGAAGTATTTCTTCGGCTCCGCCCTCGGCACCGAAACCGGCGGCAACGCCTCCAGCACCGCGGTGCGCGCGCTGATCAAGCAGTTCGTCTCGTCCGAGAGCCTGAAAAAGCCGCTCAGCGACAACCAGATTTCCGAAATGCTCAAGGAGCAGGGCATCGAATGCGCGCGCCGCACCGTGGCGAAATACCGCGAGGCCCTACGCATCGCACCGGCTAATTTGCGCAAGTCGTTGTAAGCCCTTTCAAGAGTCCGACATGAACCAGCTCCAATTGTTTTTACCGTGCGCCGCCGGCGTTGAGGCCCTGCTGGCCACCGAGGTCAAGCGTGTCACCGGTATCGACGGCAAAGCCTGGCGCGCCGGCGTGCAGTTGCAGGCCTCCTGGCGCGATGCCCTGCAGCTCAACCTGCACAGCCGACTGGCGCAGCGCGTGCTGATTGAGTTGCAGCACAACCAGTACCGCAGTGAACAAGACCTCTACAACGCCGCGGCCAACGTGGCCTGGGAAATCTGGTTCACGCCCAAGCAGACCTTCAAGGTCGAGATCACCGCCCAGCACAGCCCGCTGCAAAGCCTGAACTTCGCGGCGCTGAAGATCAAGGACGCCATCGCCGACCGCTTTCGCGCCAAGTTCGACGACGTGCGGCCCAGCGTCGATACGCGCTGGCCCGACGTGCGCGTCTATGTGCACCTGACGACGGACACCGTCACGATTTACATCGACACCTCGGGTGAGCCGCTCTTCAAGCGCGGCTGGCGCGAGGACAAAGGTGATGCGCCACTGAAAGAAACCCTGGCCGCCGCGATGATCGCCGCCAGCGGCTGGGACCAGCTGTGCAAGGACGGCGTGCCGCTCTACGACCCCTGCTGCGGCTCGGGCACCATCGCCATCGAGGCGGCGCAGATCGCCTGCAACATCGCGCCCGGCATCAACCGACGCTTCGCTTTCCAGAAATACTTGCCCTTCCAGGGCCATGTGTGGGACGGTCTGCTGGACCAGGCCGAAGCCGCCATCACCGAACCCACGGCGCCGGTGTTCGGCAGCGACGTGTCATTCCGCATGGTCGACTTCGCCGAACGCAATGCCGAGCGCGCCGGCGTGGCCAACGCGGTGGAATTCCGCGGCGGCGACGCGCTGCAGCGCATGCCGCCCGCGCCCTCGGGCGTGATGCTGGTGAACCCGCCCTATGGCGAACGTATCGACGTGGCCGGTGTGGCCGGCATCACCGGCGTGCAGGGCCGCGACCAGCGCCGCCAGCAGAGCCGGGACGTCCAGCACGACCACCGCAACCAGCCCATCGACGAATTCGGTCAGCCGCTAAACCAGGATGACGGCGACAGCCGCGAAGAGCCCGCCTTCGAGACTTCGCGCGACCGCTCGGCCAACCCGGGCCGCGAGCAGGCGCAGAACGCCTGGGGTGAGGAAGCGGCCGACTTCTTTCCGCAGCTGGCCGCGCATTGGAAGAAAAACTACGCGGGATGGACGGCCCACGTGCTGACGCCCGACCTCAAGCTTCCCGGCAAGATGCGACTGAAGGAATCGCGCCGCGTGCCCATGTGGAACGGCCCGATCGAATGCCGGCTGTTCCGCTTCGACATGGTGGCCGGCTCCGCGCGCGGCAAGCCCGGGGCCGCGGGCACGGCACGCGAGCCGGCATCGTGACGGCCGGGGCGCGCCAGCCCGTCGTCCTGGACACCAACATCGTCCTCGACGTGTTTGTGTTCAACGATGCGGCGGCGCAGCCGCTCAGGCAGGCGCTGGAAGCCGGCGAGCTCGACTGGCTGGCCACGCAGGCCATGCGCGATGAGCTTGAACGCGTGCTGGCCTACCCGCAGATCGCGCCGCGCCTGGCGTTTTACCAATTGGGCGTGGATGATGTGCTCGCGGCTTTTGACCGCCACGCCCGCCTGCTGGAGGTGGCCGCCAAGGCCAGCGTCACCTGCAGCGATGCCGACGACCAGAAGTTCATCGATCTGGCCGTGGCGGCCAAAGCCTTGCTGCTGAGCAAGGATCGGCACGTACTGTCCATGGCCAAGCGGCTCGGCAGCCTCGGCGTCAGGGCGCAAAGCGCGATGCGGGCTTAGCGGCGGCAGGCGGCCAGGCGTATTCAGGCCGCCGCGACGGCGGCGCCTGACGCCAGGGCACCATCGGGCCCGGCCGGCGCCTGCATGGCGGCGCCATTGGCGCGAAAGCTGTGCGCGCTGGCCAGCGGCCAGTAGTAGCTGAACACAGTGTTCTGTTTTTCCAGCGAGCCGAGCAGCGCGCCGGGCTCCACCTGCATGATGAGGTTGCTGAGCAGCCGCACCTCGGTGTCGGTCAGGCGCCGCACGATGTGGTGGGCGTTGACCTCGCGCGGGTGGCACAGGCCCGCGGCCTGCACCAGCTCCTGCAGCGCGTGCAGGGTGCTGCGGTGAAAGTTGCGCACCCGCTCGGCCTTGTCGGGCACCACCAGCGCCTGCTGGCGCACCGGGTCCTGCGTGGTCACGCCGGTCGGGCATTTGCCGGTGTGGCAGCTTTGTGCCTGGATGCAGCCCAGCGCCATCATGAAGCCGCGCCCGGCGTTGCACCAGTCGGCGCCCAGCGCCATGAGGCGCACCATGTCGAAGGCGCTGACCACCTTGCCGGCCGCGCCTATGGAGACGCGGCTGCGCAGGTTCACGCCGATCAGCGTGTTGTGCACCAGCAGCAGGCCCTCCTGCAGCGGCGCGCCCACATGGTCGGTGAACTCGACGGGCGCGGCGCCGGTGCCGCCCTCGGCGCCGTCCACCACGATGAAGTCCGGCGTGATGCCGGTCTCCAGCATGGCCTTGACGATGGCAAACCATTCCCAGGGATGGCCTATGCAGAACTTGAAACCGGTGGGCTTGCCGCCCGAGAGCTTTCGCAGCCTGGCGATGAAATGCATCATCTCGACCGGCGTGGAGAACGCGCTGTGGCTGGAGGGCGAGATGCAGTCCTTGCCTTGCGGCACGCCGCGCGCCGCCGAGATTTCAGCGGTGACTTTGGGGCCGGGCAGGATGCCGCCGTGGCCGGGCTTGGCGCCCTGGCTCATCTTGAGTTCGATCAGCTTGACCTGCGGGTCGCGCGCATTGGCGGCGAAGCGCTCCTCGCTGAAGCTGCCGTCCTCGTTGCGGCAACCGAAATAGCCCGAGCCGATTTCCCAGATCAGGTCGCCGCCATGCAGACGGTGGTGCTGCGAGATGGATCCCTCGCCCGTGTCATGCGCGAAGCCGCCGAGCTTGGCGCCCTTGTTGAGCGCCATGATGGCGTTAGCCGAGAGCGAGCCGAAGCTCAGGGCCGAGATGTTGAAGACACTGGCATGGTAGGGCTGGGTGCAGGGCTCGACCGAAGGCGAGGGATGGTCGGGCGAGCCGCCTATCCAGACGCGGAAGTCGTGCGAGGCCAGCTTGGTCGGCGACATCGAATGGTTGACCCATTCATAGCCTTGCGCGCCCACATCGAGCTGCGTGCCGAAGGGCCGGTTGTCGGGCTCGCCCTTGGAGCGCTGGTAGACCAGCGAACGCTGGGCGCGCGAGAAGGGCGTGGCCTCGCTGTCGCTTTCGATGAAGTACTGGCGCATCTCGGGCCGGATGAACTCGAACAGGAAGCGCATGTGGCCTATGACCGGGTAGTTGCGCAGCACCGCATGCCGGGTCTGCCGCAGGTCGCGCACACCCACCCCGACCAGCGCGGTGCAGGCCAGCAGCGCCAGCCAGCCCACGCCGAAGGCGATGAGGCTGAACAGCGCCAACAAGGCACCCAATGCGCACAGTGCCATGAAGGTGTAACGGACCGGGAACCGGGCATCCAGACGCTGGAGAAACATGATGGCGCTTCCGTGGGGAGAGGGGCAAAATAACCGCGATGCGGCAGATACACTTTGCATCATAAGAGCCTCGCGTGACGCTCAGGACTGTTTTTCATGAAGCCCACCCCTAAAACCACTTCCTCCCCAGCATCCTCGGCGGAGCCGGCTTTCCTTGAAGCCGAAGACTTTGACGAGCTCGACGCCATCCTCGACGACTTGCGCGCCCGCTACGACGAGACGCCGCAGTGGGAATTCTGCGAGGGTTTCATGGCCGCCGTGGTCTGCTCGCGCCGCCCCATCGCCGCCGACGAGTACCTGCCTGTGCTGCTGGCCGTGCCCGCCGAAGGCGAGGCGCCGGACCCGGAGGGCGGCTCCTTCGCGAGCGCCGAACAAGGTGGGCGCTTCCTCACGCTGTGGAACCGGCGCTGGCAGGAAGTCGAAACCGCGCTCGATGCCGAAGTCGATTCGCTGGAAGACGACAACTGCTACCACCCCGAAGTGATGGACATACGCGGCGCCGTGGCCGAGATGGCGCCCGAAGAGCGCGCCGCCTTCAAGGGGGAAGACCTGCCGGCCTTTGCCCAGGTCTGGGCGCTGGGTTTTATGTTCGCGGTCGAGAGCTGGCCCGACGAATGGATGGCCCCGCGCGACAAGGATGCCGCCAAGTGGCTGGACGGTGCGCTACAGGCCGTGGTCGCCATGACCGAGGACGACACGGCCACGCCCGAGGTTTCACCCCTGAGCGAAGACGGCGCGCCCAGCACCAGCATTGCCCGGCTCAACGCCTTCGGCGAAGCCATCTGGGCGGTGTACGACCTGCGCGAGCTGTGGAAGACCCTGGGGCCCAAGGTGGAAACGGTGCGGGTTGAGGCCACGCCGGGCCGCAACGACCTTTGCCACTGCGGCAGCGGGAAAAAATACAAGAAGTGCCACGGCGCGGGGTGATCCCGCTGCGCTTACCGCTCCAGCGACACCAGCAGCCGCTGCATGATGGCGTGCGCATAGCGGCTGGCCACTTCCTCGACAAAACGCGGGAAGTCCACATGCGCGCTGTCGTCCGCGCGGTCCGAGATGGTGCGCACAGCCGCAAAGGACACGCCGTAGTCATGGCAGACCTGCGCCACGGCGGCGCCCTCCATCTCGACTGCCAGCACCTCGTGGCCGGCGCCCGTGAGCACGGCATGCAGGCTGCGCGACTCGCCAGCGCCTGAGACAAACCGGTCGCCGCTGGCGATCAAGCCCAGGTGCACGCGCGCGCCCGGAAAGGCCGCGCTCGCGCCGCCATCACCGCCGCCACCCAGCGCCGCTGAGGCCGCTTTGAACAGCAGGGCCGTGAGCACCGCATCACCCTCGAAGCGGCTGCGGCCGTACAACGGTACCTCATAACGCGGAAACAGCGGCGAGGCATCGAGGTCATGCTGCACAAAATAGCTGGCCACCACGACATCGCCGACATTCACTCCCGTACCCAGGCCGCCGGCCACGCCGGTGAACACCATGCGGCGCACGCCGAATCGTTCGATCAGCGCAGTCGCCGTGGTGGCGGCCGCCACCTTGCCGATTCTCGACAAGGCCAGCACCACGGGCCGGCCGTGCAGGTCGCCGAGCCAGAAATCGCGGCCGGCGTGCGTCACCTTGCGCGGCTGGTGCAGCAGCTCCATGAGGCCTTGCTGCTCCTGCAACAGGGCGCTGAGGATGGCAATAGGGGGCGGGGTGTTTGAAGCGGTCTGGGAAGTCGGCATGGCAGGATTGTGCCCACAAAGCACAGACGCAAAAAAGGGCGACTCGCGCCGCCCTTAGAAAACCTTTGCAGGCTCTAAAAACTTGTTAGCCGGCGGCTTATTTTTTGTCCCGCAGCTCGCGGCGCAGGATCTTGCCGACGGGTGTCTTGGGCAGGTCAGTGCGGAACTCCACCACCTTGGGCTGCTTATAGCCGGTCAGATTGGCCTTGCAGTACTCGCGCACCTGGGCTTCGGTGAGGGCCGGGTTCTTCTTGACGATCACCAGCTTCACGGCTTCGCCGGATTTTTCGTCGGCCACGCCCACGCAGGCGCATTCCATCACGCCGTCAAGCTTGGCGACCACGTCTTCGATCTCGTTCGGGTAGACGTTGAAGCCGCTCACCAGGATCATGTCCTTCTTGCGGTCGACGATCCTGAAGAAGCCGTTTTCATCGAGCACGCCGATGTCGCCGGACTTGAAGTAGCCGTCGGGCGTCATGACCTTGGCGGTCTCGTCGGGACGCTGCCAGTAGCCGGCCATGACCTGCGGGCCCTTGATGGCGATCTCGCCGGGCTGGCCTTGCGGCACTTCATTGCCATCGTCGTCGAGCAGCTTGAAGTAAGTGCCGGGAATCGGCACGCCTATGGTGCCGGTGAAGGCCTTGCTGTTGGTCGGGTTGCAGCTGGCCGAGGGCGAGGTCTCGGACAGGCCATAGCCCTCGCAGACCGGGCAGCCGGTTTTTTCAAGCCACAGCTTGGCCACCGCGCTTTGCACGGCCATGCCGCCGCCCAGCGACACCTTCAGGTGCGACCAGTCCACGGTGTTGAAGTCCGGATGGTTGGCCAGCCCGTTGAACAGCGTGTTGACCGCCGGGAAGCTGTTGACCTTGTGCTTGGAGAGCTCCTTGAGCACGGCGGGCAGGTCGCGCGGGTTGGGAATCAGGATGTTCTTGCCGCCGGTGCGCATGCCCAGCATCATGTTCACGGTGAACGCGAAGATGTGGTACAGCGGCAGCGCGCAAACGTAAGTGGGTTGCTGGCCGGCCTGCATGCTGGCCATGGCCGGGCCGTTCCAGGCCTCGGACTGCAGCACGTTGGCGATCACGTTGCGGTGCAGCAGCACCGCGCCCTTGGACACGCCGGTGGTGCCGCCGGTGTACTGCAGCACGGCCACGTCGTCGGGCTTGATGTCGGGGCGCTTGAGCGTCGCGCGCGTGCCCTGCGCCACAGCGTCGTTGAAACGCACGGCGCCGGGCAGGTTGAAGGCCGGCACCATCTTCTTGACGTTGCGCACCACGTAGTTGACCAGCGCGCCCTTGAGCATACCGAGCTGGTCGCCCATGGCGCACAGCACCACGTGCTTGACCGGCGTGGCGGCGATGCACTGCTCCAGCGTGTTGGCGAAATTCTCGATGATGACGATGGCCTTGGAGCCTGAATCCTTGAGCTGGTGCTCGAGCTCGCGCGGCGTGTACAGCGGGTTGACGTTGACCACCACGTAGCCGGCGCGCAGGATGGCGGCCACAGCCACCGGATACTGCGGCACGTTGGGCATCATGATGGCGACGCGGTCGCCTTTGGCAAGGCCGAGGCTTTGCAGGTAGGCGCCGAAGGCCATCGAGAGGCTGTCGGTCTGGGCGAAGGTGACGTCCTTGCCCATGAAGCTGTAAGCGACGCGGCTTCCGTGCTTCTTGAAGCTTTCCTCCATCAAGGCCACCAGCGACGGGTATTGCGACGCGTCGATGTCGGTGGGAACGCCCGGCGGGTAAGCCTTGAGCCAAGGGCGGTCAATGGTCGCTGCATTCATGTTTGTCTTCTCCATTACGTTTTGCTTACAGCCATGGATTCTCACGGCACGCCCTCTTCGTGGCTATTGCGTTTTCCCTAGGAAACCCGGGAAATCAGAAGGGAAGCTCCTCTAAATCAGAGGGAGCGGCACGGGGCCGCGGAAAAACCCGTCGGCCGGCGCTTATTGCTTACTCGATGGCCTTGCCCATGTCTTCAATGACCTTTTTGGCGTCGCCGAAGACCATCATGGTTTTGTCCATGTAGAAGAGCTCGTTGTCCAGGCCCGCGTAGCCGGCCGCCATGGAGCGCTTGTTGACGATGACCGTCTTGGCCTTGTAGGCCTCCAGGATGGGCATGCCGTAGATGGCGCTGCCCTTGACGTGCGCGGCGGGGTTCACCACGTCATTGGCACCCAGGATGATGGCGACGTCGGCCTGGCCGAACTCGGCGTTGATGTCTTCCATTTCATACACCTGGTCGTAAGGCACTTCGGCCTCGGCCAGCAGCACGTTCATGTGGCCCGGCATGCGGCCGGCCACCGGGTGGATGGCGTACTTGACGTTGACGCCCTTCTCGATGAGCTTTTGCGCCAGCTCTTTGACCGAGTGCTGCGCGCGCGCCACCGCCAGGCCGTAGCCGGGCACGATGATCACGGTTTCGGCATTGCCCAGGATGAAGGCGGCGTCATCGGCGGAACCCGACTTGACGGGGCGCTGCTCTTTGGCGCCCGCGGCGGCCGCGCCGGGCTCACCGCCGAAGCCGCCCAGGATCACGTTGAAGAAGGAGCGGTTCATCGCTTTGCACATGATGTACGAGAGGATGGCGCCCGATGAGCCGACCAGCGAGCCGGCGATGATCAGCATGGAGTTGTTGAGCGAAAAACCGATGCCGGCCGCCGCCCAGCCCGAATAGCTGTTGAGCATGGACACCACCACCGGCATGTCGGCGCCGCCGATCGGGATGATGATCAGCACGCCCATCACGAAGCTCAGCGCCAGCATCGCGAAAAAGGCTGGCCAGCTGCCGGTGAACATGAACACCAGCCCCAGGCCTATGGTCAGCAGGCCCAGGACCAGGTTCAGCTTGTGCTGGCCGGCAAACTGCACCGGCGCGCCCTGGAACAGGCGGAACTTGTAGGTGCCCGACAGTTTGCCGAAAGCGATCACCGAGCCGCTGAAGGTGATGGCGCCAATCGCCGCGCCGAGGAACAACTCGAGCCGGTTGCCGGTGGGGATGGGATTGCCTTTGGCCGCGATACCGAAAGCATAGGGCTCGGCCACGGCGGCCACGGCGATAAAGACCGCGGCCAAACCGATCATGCTGTGGAAGAAGGCCACCAGTTCGGGCATCTTGGTCATTTCGACCGTCTTGGCGCGCCAGGCGCCGTAGCCCCCACCAATCACCAGACCCAACAGAACATAGCCCATGCCCAGTGCCTTGCCGCCCGAGATTTCGACGATCAGCGCGGCAGTCGTCAGCATGGCAATGGCCATGCCGACCATGCCGAACAGGTTGCCGCGTATCGAACTGGTGGGGTGCGACAGGCCCTTGAGCGCCTGAATGAAACAGACGGAGGCTACCAGGTACAGCAGCGTGACGAGGTTCATGCTCATTTGGCGGCTCCTTCAGCGGGCGCAGCGGCTTTCTTTTCTTTCTTGCGGAACATCTCCAGCATGCGGCGCGTCACCAGGAAGCCGCCGAAGATGTTGACGGCCGCCAGCGCCACGGCCAGCACGCCCATGGTTTTGCCCAGCGGCGTTTCGGTCAGCGCGGCGGCCAGCATGGCGCCCACGATCACGATGGCCGAAATCGCGTTGGTCACCGCCATCAGCGGCGTGTGCAGGGCCGGCGTGACGGTCCACACCACGTGGTAGCCCACATAGATGGCCAGGACAAAAATAATCAGGTTGATGATGGTGGGGGAAACTGCTTCCATGATCGCCTATTGAGAAGTTGATGAAGTAAGGTGGGGAGCGAAGGCCAGGGGCGGGAGGGCCATGTTGCCGCTCAGGGAGTAGACGCTGCCCTTGACAGCCGCCGCCAGCTGGCGCGCCCATACAAGCTGGCCGGGTTTCAGGGATGCCGGAAGTGTTGAAACTTCTTCGCCCTGCGAACCGAGAAAGCCCGGCACCGCCAGCAGATTCACGTGCATGCTGGTGCCGCCGGAGCTGCCGACCGTCACACCAATGGCTTGAATCGCCGGGGGCACCGCCAAGCCCTGGCTTTCCATGGCGCTCAACACCTCGGGCATGGCACGCTTGAGATACAGCTCCGCCTTCAAGGGGATTGACGCCCGGACGCATTCGAGCGCATTGGGGTCTTTCGTCAGGTTCAGTGCATGGACGTTCTGGTTGCTCGTGCAGGTATTGGCCCAGTTGACGCGAAGCCCACCGCCCTTTGACGAGTCCACGTAAAGGATGGCCATTACGCGGCCGCCCGAGATGAAGGCAAACGAGCGGGTTTCGGTCGGCAGCGCACCACCCGTGCCATTGCCGTCCACCGTGTCTTGCCCATCGCGGGATGCCAGCGCTTTCCAGTTTCCTTCCGGCAGTTCAATGCTGGCCCTGCCCACCTTGACGGTTTCGGCATGCGCGGGCGAAGCAGCCATTGCGGCTGCCAGCATCACCAGCGAAAGCAGCCTGACACTCATTTTTTCTTCACCTCGCCGCCCTGCGTCATCAGGCAGGCCGCGACGATGTCGTCTTCAAGGTCGATCTTCAGTTCACCCTCTTTGGTGATGATGAGCTTGAGGAAGTCCAGCAGGTTACGCGCGTAAAGCGCACTGGCATCGGCCGCGACGAGGGCCGGCACATTGGTTTCACCGATCAAGGTCACGCCGTGCTTGACCACGGTCTTGCCGGCTTCGGTGAGCGGGCAGTTACCGCCCTGCGGCGCGGCCAGGTCGACGATCACGCTGCCTGGCTTCATGGCCTTGACCATGTCCTCGGTGACCAGCACCGGGGCCGCGCGGCCCGGGATCAGCGCCGTAGTGATGACCACATCGGCCTGCGCCACGCGCTTGGCGACTTCGGCCTTTTGCCGTTCCAGCCAGCTGGGCGGCATGGGTTTGGCATAACCGCCCACGCCGACGGCGGCTTCGCGCTCTTCATCGGTTTCATAGGGCACGTCGATGAACTTGCCGCCC
Organism: Polaromonas sp. P1_F2; assembly: GCF_056405735.1. Taxonomy (NCBI): domain Bacteria; kingdom Pseudomonadati; phylum Pseudomonadota; class Betaproteobacteria; order Burkholderiales; family Comamonadaceae; genus Polaromonas; species Polaromonas sp. P1_F2. Next base: position 320,361 of record NZ_JBFUBN010000005.1, read on the forward strand.
AGCGATTCGACCTGTTCTTTCACGCTGGGGCGCACGTCGCTGGCTTCGATCACTGCACCCAGGCGCTTGGCCGTGGCGATGGCCTGCAGGCCGGCGACGCCGACACCCAGGATCACCACGCGCGCGGCCTTGACCGTGCCGGCCGCCGTCATCAGCATGGGGAAGAAGCGCTGGTAGCGGTCGGCCGCCATCATCACGGCCTTGTAGCCGGCGATGTTGGCCTGGGAAGACAGCACGTCCATGCTTTGCGCGCGGCTGGTGCGCGGTGCGGCTTCGAGTGCGAAGGAGGTCAGCTTGCCCGCGGCCAGGCGCTGCAGCCCGGCGGCGTCAAAAGGATTGAGCATGCCGACCAGCACACCGCCGGCTTTGGCCAGGCTCATTTCGCTGTCCAGCGGGCAACGCACCTTGAGCACGATGTCGGCGCCGTAGGCGCCCGCCGCGTCGGTGATTTCCGCACCGACGGCCGTGTAGGCTTCGTCGGGAACGCTGGCGGCGACGCCTGCGCCCGACTGCACCCGGACGGTATGCCCCTGGGCCTTGAGCTTTTTGGCCGTTTCGGGCGTGATGGCGACGCGTGTTTCTCCGGCCGTGATTTCGGCGGGTACCCCAATCAGCATGGGTCTCTCCTCAGTACGTTGGTATGGGCTTGGTGGACATCAGCCCGCGGGCGGGCTTGTGCGCGATCTGTCTTCTGCGTGTGTGTTTGTACCTGTCATGAAGCTTACATGAGATTTTTGCGATTTTTTGTCAGGGCAGTCTATAGTTTTTGCCTGCTCCAACGCCGGCCAAAAAAATAAGCCCCGCCAGCCGCCATGCGGTTGACGGGGCTGTCGCAGCCTGCCGTGCCCTGTGTTATTTGGCCGTGGGCATCACGAACTCGGCGCCTTTGCCTATGCTTTCGGGCCAGCGCTGCATGATGGACTTCTGCTTGGTGTAGAAGCGCACGCCCTCTTCGCCGTAGGCGTGCATGTCGCCGAAGAGGCTCTTTTTCCAGCCGCCGAAGCCGTGCCAGGCCATGGGCACCGGGATGGGCACGTTGATGCCGACCATGCCGACCTGGATGCGCCGGCTGAATTCGCGCGCCACATGGCCGTCGCGGGTGAAGCAGCTCACGCCGTTGCCGAACTCATGGGCGTTGATGAGGTTCACCGCTTCGGCGAAGTCTTTCACGCGCACGCAGCCCAGCACCGGGCCGAAAATTTCTTCCTTGTAGATGCGCATGTCGGGCGTGACGTGGTCGAACAGCGTGCCGCCCATCCAGAAACCCTTGTCGCAGCCGGCGCCGGCCTGGGCACCCGTGAAGCCGCGCCCGTCAACCAGCAGCTTGGCGCCCTCTTTCACGCCGGTGTCTATGTAGCCCGTGATGCGCTGGTGCGCGGCCGAGGTGACGATGGGCCCCATCTCGGCGTCGAGTTCCACGCCGTTCTTGATGACCAGGGTTTTGGCGCGTGCCTCCAGCATGGGCATCAGCTTCTCGGCCACATTGCCGACCAGCACGGCCACCGAGATCGCCATGCAGCGCTCACCGGCCGAGCCGTAGCCCGCGCCTATCAGCGCGTCCACCGCCTGCTCGAGGTCGGCGTCGGGCATGACCACCATGTGGTTCTTCGCGCCGCCCAGGGCCTGCACGCGCTTGCCGTGGCGCGCGCCGGTTTCATAGATGTAGTTGGCGATCGGCGTAGAGCCGACGAAGGACACGGCCTTCACGTCCGGGTGCACCAGCAACGCGTCGACCGCCTCCTTGTCGCCCTGCACCACATTGAAAACGCCGTCGGGCAGGCCCGCCTGCTTGAGCAGGTCGGCCATGAAGAGGCTGGGGCTGGGGTCTATGGGGCTGGGCTTGAGCACAAAGCAGTTGCCGGCGGCAATCGCCACCGGGAACATCCACATCGGCACCATGACCGGAAAGTTAAAAGGCGTGATGCCGGCCACCACACCGAGCGGCTGGCGCAGCGTCCAGTTGTCGATGCCGGTGCTGACCTGGTCGGTGAAGTCGCCCTTGAGCAGCTGCGGGATGCCGCAGGCGAATTCCACGATGTCGATGCCGCGCGAGACTTCGCCTTGCGCGTCGGTAAACACCTTGCCGTGCTCGGCGGTGATCATGTGGGCCAGCTTGTCCTTGTTCAGGTTCAACAGTTCCAGGAACTTGAACAGCACGCGCGCGCGGCGCAGCGGCGGCGTGTCGGCCCAGGCCGGAAAGGCCGCCTGCGCGGACGCCACGGCGGCATCGACCTCGGCCGTGCTGGCCAGCGCGACGTGGCCCGACACCGCGCCGGTTGCGGGGTTGAAGACTTCCTGGATGCGGCCCGAGGCCGGTGCGGCGACGCGGCCTTGCAGGTAATGGCCTATGGTGGCCTGGGGAGCGGCGGCGGCGGGAGATAAAGACATGGGGAATCCTCTGGGAGTGGTCTGGCGGCGGGTTGCAAGCGTCGAAAAGGTCGGCTTAATGGCAGTCTAGGCTCGCAAGGCCGGATTGATAACTCCCTCATTTGTGATTACATTGTTCATATTTTTGAACAATCAGGCGCCTGAGGCGCTTTACCGATGTCCTCCGACCAGCTTTCTCCCCTGGTGGCCGACCTGCACCTGCTGACTGTGCTGGCCGCCACTCGCAGCTTTACCGAGACGGCGCGCCGCCTGGGCGTCTCCAAGGCCTCGGCCAGTATGCGCATCAGCGAGCTGGAGCGCGCCGCCGGCGTGACGCTGGTACGGCGCACCACACGTTCGGTGGGCCTGACCGAGGCCGGCCAGCAGCTGGTCAACGGCATGCAGCCGGCCTTCAACCGCATCAGCGAAAGCTATTCGGCGGTGAAAGACCTGGTCGGCACGCCGCGCGGGCTGATCCGCGTGACCGCGCCGGTGGCGCTGGGACGCCAGCACCTGGCGCCCTGCGTGGCGGCATTCCTCAAGCGCTTTCCCGAGATCCACATCGAGCTTGAGCTGACCGACCGCTTCGTGAACCTGGCCAACGAGGGTTTCGACCTGGCGATACGCCACACCAACGCGCCGCCCGAAACCCATGTGGCCTGGGTGCTGTGCGAGACACGCTCCATCCTGCTGGCCAGCCCCGATTACCTGGCGCGGCGCGGTGTGCCCACACAGCCGTCGGAACTCGCCGCGCACGACTGCCTGCTCTATCTCGGCAGCCACAACACCGCGAGCTGGACCTTTGTGCGCAGCGGAAAGCGCAAATCGCGCGAACAGGTCGGAGTCAACATCACCGGCACCCTGAAAGCCAACAACAGCGAAGTGCTGCGCGAGGCGCTGGTGGCCGGCCTGGGCATAGGCCTGCTGCCGGACTTCAGCGTGCCCGCGACCTCCGGCCAGTCCCCATCCCTGGTTCATGTGCTTCCCGACTGGCAGGTGCAAGGCTTCTTCGGCGAGCGCATCTATGCCTTGCGGCCCTGGTCGGCCCAGGTGCCCAAGGCCGTGCAGTATTTTGTCGAGCATCTGCGCGAGAGTTTTGCCCGCGGGTTCGGTGCAAGCCCTCTTGCTCCCCCCCCGCTGGGGGAGGGTTGGGGTAGGGGCCGACGGCCTCAAAACACCACCGGCGCAACTTCAATCGCCGGCGGCCCCCATCCCAACCTTCCCCCAATGGGGGAAGGAGCAAAAAAATACCCACAGAAACTGTCACCCGCGCCACGGATAATCACGGCCATGAACAATCGATGGAAGCCCAGCGTCACGGTCGCTGCGGTGATAGAAAAAATAATCGACGGCGTCCCCAAATTCCTGCTGGTGGAAGAGGAAACCCGGGACGGCCTCAAGCTCAACAACCCCGCCGGCCACCTGGACCCGGGCGAAAGCCCGGTGCAGGGCTGCGCCCGCGAGACGCTGGAAGAGACCGCCTTCCATTTCAAGCCCACCGCCATCGTCGGCGTCTACCTGTCGCGCTTCGAGCGGGCCGTGCCCGGGCAGGACGAAGCGCTGGACATCACCTACCTGCGCTTCGCCTTCTGCGGCGAACTCGGCGAGCACGTGCCCGGCCAGGCGCTGGACGAAGGCATTGTGCGCACCGTCTGGCTGACGGCCGACGAGATCCGGGCCAGCGTCCCCATGCACCGCAGCCCCCTGCTGCTGACCTGCATGGAAGACTACCTGGCCGGCAAGCGTTACCCGCTAAATCTGGTGACAACGGATCCCAGCGTGCATGCTCCGCTGGGCCAGGGCAGTCCTCAGTAAAGAGTCCGCTGCGCCACGGGCGGCGGCGTCCATTGGTACAGCCAGGTTTCCGTCAATGACTGGCCGTCGACCTGCAAATGCATGCGCAGGTTGATGGGTGCGGTGCTGTCGCCATCGGGGCGCAGGTCGAACATGGCGCGCCAGCCCCTGATGGCATCCAACGGCCGGGCCGACGTCAATTCAATGGTGCCGCGCGAGGCGGTAATCACGGCTTTGACCTGGGCCTTGGCGCTCAGTAATCCAAAGTCGCCGCCCGCAAAATCGACGGCAAAACGCCATGCATAGGCTGTGCGCTTTTGCCCGACCACGCCGCCCAGGCCGGTGCGCGTGGCCACACAGCGCGCCAGCGGCCCTTGCGCCGCAGGCGGCTGGCCACCCCAATGCAACCGGTAGGAAAACAGCAACTCCTGCCCTGCCTGCGGCTTGTCCCTGGGGTTCCAGAAGGCCACGATGTTGTCAAAGGTTTCGTCCACCGTCGGGATTTCCACCAGTTGCACCGAGCCCGCGCCCCAGCCCGTTTTGGGCTCGACCCACAGGCTCGGGCGTTTGTCATAGAACACGCCGTCGTCCTGGTAATGGTCGAAGTTGCGGTCGCGCTGCATCAAGCCAAAACCGCGCGGGTTGTCGTCCTGGAAGGCGTTGAACTGCAGCTGCGCCGGATTGGTCAATGGGCGCCACAGCCATTCGCCCGTGCCGCTGTGCATGGCCAGGCCGTCGGTGTCGTGGATTTCGCCGCGCCAGTCCCAGCCCATGCGCCTGTCGTTTTCGCCGGTCTGGAACATGCTGGTGCATGGCGCGATGCCCAGGCGGGCTATGGTTTTACGCGGGTACAGCGCCACGTCCAGGTCCATGACCTGCGTGTCGCCCGGCGTGATCACAAAGCGGTAGGCGCCGCTGACGCTCGGCGAGTCCAGCAGGGCGTAGACGGTCAGTGAAGCGGCTTTCGGGTCCGGCTTTTCGAGCCAGTAGCCGATGAAATCCGGGAACTCTTCCGGGAAAGTTTGCGCCGTGTCGATGGCCAGGCCCCGCGCCGACTGGCCATACTGCCATTCGCCGCCCACCGCGCGAAAGTAGCTTGCGCCGAGGAAGGCCGCCACGTCACGCACCGGATCGGTGTGGAAATTCAGCCGAAAACCGGCAAAACCGAGATCGGCGGGAAGCTTGTCGCCCCGCACGCCGCTTTTCCCGTAATCAAACATCGCCGGGTCATAGGCCAGTTCCTGTGCCTGGCCGTTGCTCACTTCATGCATGCGCACTGGTGCCTTGAAGAACAGGCCGAGGTGGAAAAACTTGGCCACGAAGCGCAGCTTGTCATCGCCCCACAAGGCATGGTCGTCCCGAAAACGGATGGCCTGGTGCTGGTCCCAGTTCAAGTCCGAAATACCGGCCGGCAAGGCCGTCGACCGGGACTGGAAGGGTTTGGCCGACAAGTCGCGCGCCTGGCCCTTGAGCACCGCGTAGTCGAAGGCTTGGGCTTTGCCCACGGGCTTGAGGCCGGCGGCCTGGGCCAGCGACGAAAGCCATGGCAGCCCGGTGGCCATGCCGGCGGCTGTGACGGCCTGCCCGGTGCGAGAAAGAAATTGACGTCGTTGCAAAGTGGCAGCTCCTGCAAGAAAGGGCATTCCATTGTGCGGGAAACACCTGCGAAGATGCCGTGCAACTATCGACAATAGTCCGAACGGCTCAGCAAACCCGGCGGTTTGCTCCGGCGAGCCGCGCCCGGGCGCGCCATCATCCCCGCAAACCCCCGGTGTTTGGGGCTACGGGGATAATTGCCCCATGGGTCAAAAAGGCAAGTCCGCGCAGCGGATCGTCGTGGGTTTGAGCGGAGGCGTGGACTCCGCAGTGACGGCGCACCTGCTCAAACAGCAGGGCCACGAGGTTATCGGCATCTTCATGAAGAACTGGGAAGATGACGACGACAGCGAATACTGCTCGTCCAACATCGATTTTGTCGACGCCGCCGCCGTGGCCGACGTGATCGGCATCGAGATCGAGCACGTCAATTTCGCGGCCGACTACAAGGACCGCGTGTTCGCCGAATTCCTGCGCGAATACCAGGCCGGCCGCACGCCCAACCCCGACATCCTGTGCAACGCCGAGATCAAGTTCAAGGCCTTCCTGGACCACGCCATGCGCCTGGGGGCCGAAAAAATCGCGACCGGGCACTATGCGCGCGTGCGCAAAAACGAAATCAACGGCCTGCATGAGCTGCTCAAGGGCCTGGACCCGGCCAAGGACCAGAGCTATTTCCTGCATCGGCTGAACCAGGCGCAGCTCTCGAAAACGCTGTTCCCGGTCGGCGAGCTGCACAAGACCGAAGTGCGCCGCATCGCCGACGAGATCGGCCTGCCGAATGCGAAGAAGAAGGACTCGACCGGCATCTGCTTTATCGGCGAGCGGCCTTTCCGCGATTTCCTGAACCGTTACATCGCCAAGGCGCCCGGCCCCATCAAAAACGACAAGGGTCGCGTGCTGGGCGAACACGTGGGCCTGTCCTTCTACACGCTGGGCCAGCGCCAGGGCCTGGGCATAGGCGGCGTGAAAGCCAAAGGCGCCGACTTGAAGGCCGCGCAGGCACGCGGGCTGCGCGGCGTGGGCGAACACGAGCCCTGGTTCGTGGCGCGCAAGGACCTGGACACCAACACGCTGTGGGTGGTGCAAGGCCATGAGCATCCCTGGCTGCAATCGACGGTGCTGACGGCGCAGGACTGCAGCTGGGTAGCCGGCAACGCACCGGCGCCGGGCGCCATGGCGGCCAAGACGCGTTACCGGCAGACCGACGCGCCCTGCGAACTTCGCCAGTCCTCCATAGCCGGCTGTGAGTTGGCGTTCAGCGATGCGCAATGGGCAGTCACGCCGGGGCAATCGGCCGTGCTCTACCAGGGCGAGGTCTGCCTGGGCGGCGGCGTGATCACCGCCAGCAATGTGCAGAACCAGCCCGCGGTGTCACCTCACACCGGCGCGGCGCGTCACAGCGCCGTTTCGACGTAGGTGTAGATGTAGTTGGAGCCGCCGTTGACGTTGCCCAGCAGGCGCGACGAGCCAAAAATCCCCGAGCGGTGCGACACGCCGAAACCGATGTAGGTTTCCTTGAGCGGCCGGTAGCCGATCAGGTCGCCCAGGCTCACGTCGAGGGTCGGGTCCAGGAAGTTGAGCATGCGCGAGGCCGGCTTGCCGTTGGCCGCCAGGCTGGAGGACTCGATGTAAGGGGCCCGCTGCGCCATCGACACGCCAACCCCCAAGCCCAGCCGGGTCTTCACGCGGTCGCTCCAGGGAAAGCCTGAATACACGGCTTTCATGAACAGGTCGAGTTGCAGGCCGTTGGGCTGCAGGCCGCGGTCGTTGTGGTGCGTCAGGCCCACATAGCCGATGAAGTCCAGCGGCCAGCCGTTCACGTTGTTGATGAAAGGCTTGCCGATCTGCACGCCGCTGATGCTGGTCGGGTTGGTCTTGGCCGTCGACAGGCACTGCGCCGTGATGATCTTGGCCAGGTGGCAGCCGTCTTCGGTGGACTTGCCGTACAGCACCTTGAAGTAAGTGGGCGAGCCGTCCTCGGCCCACTCGCGCTTGTGGCCGCCGAAGTCGTAGGCCGCGCCCACATAGACCGCGGGCAGCACGCTTTTTTGCACGATGGGGCTGTCCTTGACCTTGTTTCCCAGAAACGTCGCTGATACGCCGGCCAGCAGGCGCCAGCGTTCCGTGACGTCATAGGAGCCGTAAAGGCCCAGCGAAGTCTGCACGCCCGCGCCGGGCTCGTAGGCGGGACGGCTTGCCGTGGCCTCGCCGGGCTGCACGCCGTAGTAATAGTTGTTGAGCTTGGCGTCGCGAAACGCCACTGTCAGGCTGGGGCGCAGCATCCAGGGGCCGGAGCGCCAGTCGTAGGTGTAGCCAAGGCGGAATTCATTGCCCTTGTAGGTGTTGCCGATGTCGTGCACCAGCTCGGCCTGCAGCGTGCCCCAGGGCTGGCGCCAGCGGTAGGCCAGGCCGAGGTCGATGGCGGAGTCACGCGCCGACATGCCGGCCAGGCTGGCCGGCAGGCGCTCGGTGGGAAAGCCTTCCAGGCGCTGCTCCACAAAAAGGTCCAGCCGCCGCTCGCTGCCGTTGAGCAGCTTCACGCCGCCCCGGTTGGCATGCAGGAACAGCCGCTCGCCCTCGTAAAGGTAAAGCGGCAGCAGGTCGTAGCGGGTGCCCGCATCCTTGTAGGGGGAGCGCTCGACGCGCGTCACAAAACCCAGCCCCGCGCTGCCGGGCGTCGAGAGGATGTCGGTGAGAGGTTCGGTGTTGCCGCCGGCCAGGGCCGGCTGCAGGCCGCAAAGACTGCCCAGTGCAAAGGTGGCGCCCAGAAGGAAGCTGCGCGGCGCGGAGATCAGGTTCGTCATTTTTTTGAAGGAAATCTGCTGTTGGAAAGTGCTGCCGCCAGGCAGGGCACCACGAACACCCAGATGCTATCCATGAAAGGCGCGCCCCGGCCCGTTCAACTTGTAAGCAAAAAGGCACAAATGGGCTAGGCCGGCATGCCCTCTGAACCCATTTCCTCACACGGCAGCTCACACGTACACTGCCTATCTTCGGGTCTCCTTCAACTTTACGGAGCCTGTTATGCCCAAATTCGTGATCGAACGTGCCATCCCCGGACTCGGCGCCCTCAAGCCCGCCGAGCTGCACTCCATCTCCCAGAAATCGTGCGGCGTGCTGCGCGAGCTGGGCCCCGAAGTGCAGTGGGTCAAAAGCTACCTGACGGGGGGCAAGATGTACTGCATCTACAACGCGGCCAGCGAAGAACTCGTGAGGGAGCATGCGCGCAGGGGCGGCTTCCCGGCGGACTCCGTCGCGCGGGTCACCGGCGTCATCGACCCCACCACCGCCGAAGCCTGAGGCCCGCCGGTGGACGCGCAAACCTCAAGCCTGCCGCCACCCCTGGGGCTTGCCGTCCACCTGCTCGGCCCGCCGCGTGTGGAGCGCGGCGGCCAGCCCGTGCCGGCGCCGCGCGGGCACAAGGCCTGGGGCCTGCTGGCCTACCTGGTGCGCAGCGATGCGCCGGTCAGCCGCAAACACCTGGCGGGTTTGCTGTTCGAGGATGCCGAAGACCCGCTGGCTGCCCTGCGCTGGAACCTCAGCGAACTGCGTCGCCTGCTCGGCCATGCGGAACTGCGCGGCGAACTGATCGCCTTGCCTTTGACGCCGGCCAGTTATGTCGACCTCAGGGCCGTGCTGTCGGGGAGCTGGGCGCAAGCCCTGTGCGTGCCCGGCCTGGACCGCGAACTGCTGGAGGGCATGAACTTCTCGGGCAGCCCGGCCTTCGAGGTCTGGCTCGCCGCGGAGCGCCGCCATCTCCAGGCCGCCGCGGAAGCCGTGTTGCGCGAAGCCGCCCTGGCCCGCATGGCCGCCGGCGCCATGGCCGAGGCGGCCGGACTGGCCGGCCGGCTGGTGCGGCACAACCCGCTCGACGAAAACTACCAGGCCCTGCTGGTGCGCAGCCTCGCGGCTTCGGGCGACGGGGTCGGCGCGGCGCGCCAGGCCGCCGCCTGCCGTGAATTGTTCCAGCGCGAACTCGGGGTGCAGCCCGGTGCCGCGCTGGATGCCGCCCTGCGCACGGCCACCGCGACGCCCACCGCACGGCCCGCCACCGGGCGCGCCGCGGCACTCGCGCAACTGGAAGCCGGGGAGGCGGCGATCGGCGCCGGCGCGCTCGATGCCGGGCTTCAATGCCTGCGCCGCGCCATCGTCGAGGCCGACGCCACCGGCGACGCGGCGCTGCGCGCGCGTGCCCGCGTCGCCCTGGGCGGTGCGCTGGTGCATGCCGCGCGCGGGCGCGATGAGGAAGGCGCCACGGCCCTTCACGAAGCGCTGGAAGTCGGCCGCGATGCCTCGCCGGCGCTGGCCGCGGCGGCCTGCCGTGAACTCGGATACGTCGAGTTCCTGCGCGGCCGCTACGAGCGCACGCTGGCCTGGCTGCAGCGCGCGGCGCCGCTGGCCGGCGGCGACCGCGCGGAGCAGGCGCGCATCGCCACCGTGCACGGCTCCGCGCTCAGCGACACCGCGCACTACGCGCCCGCCATAGCCCTGCTACGAGAGGCCGAGGCACTGGGCGCCGCCGCCGGTGACCCCAGGCAGCGCGCCTATGCGCTGTCCATGCTGGGGCGCGCCCTGCTGCTGCACGGCGAGCTGGACGCCGCCGCCGACGCCCTGGACCGGTCGGTGGCTTTGGCCCAGCCGGGCTGGACCGCTTTTGTGCCCTGGCCGCAATCGCTGCGGGCCGAAGTCGACCTGCTGCGCGGCGACGTGGAGGGCGCCGCGAACCGTTTCGAGCATGCCTTCGCGCTCGGTTGCCAGATCGGCGACCCTTGCTGGGAAGGCATTGCCGGCCGGGGGCTGGGACGCGTGGCGATGGCGCGCGGCGAACCCCGTCGCGCCGCCGAGATCCTGGTCGACGCGCTGGCGCGCTGCGTACGCCTGCCCGATGCCTACCTGTGGGGCAAGGGCTATGCGCTCGACGCGCTGTGCGGCGTCGCGGTGGCAGAGGCCATGCCCCAGGCCTCGGCCTGGGTCAACGAACTGCAGGACCTCGCCGCGCGCAGCGGCATGCGCGAACTCACGGTGCGCGCCTGCCTGCATCGCGCCGCCCTGGGCGACAGCGCGAGCGCGGCCGCGGCGAAGCTGCTCGCCGGCCAGATCGACAACCCCGCGCTACACGCCCTGGCCGGGCTTTGACACGGCAACGGCGCGGCCACTCCTGCGCGGCAACACCTCAAAAGGCTCACGATGAATGCAAAATCCAAGGGCGCCGTGCGTCACGGCGCAACCCGTCACCTGGTGCCCGGCCAGGCGTTGCGCCTGCCCCGGCGCGGTGGCGAACTGACGGTGCTGCGGGGCCGGCTCTGGCTCACGCGCAACAACGATCCCGGCGACCACTTCATCGACGTTGGCCAACGCGTGCGCCTTGGCGACCATGAGAACGCGGTGATCGAACCGGCCGGAAGCTCGCAGGGCGTGATCCTGCGCTGGGAACCCCGCCGCGCGGGTTTTACCGGCGCCTGGTTTGCCCTGCCCTTGAGCGGCGCGGCCTTCCTGGCCTGGATGGCGGCGCGTGGCTTCGCCGCGCTGGCGCGCAACGCGGCGGCAGGGGCCAGGCGCGCACGCGGCTGTTGCGAGATCACTGACCGCCACACTGTCTTCATTGCGCTGGAAGGCAGCGCGGCGCGGGAGCCGGGCCGCCGGGCCTGAAAGAAAAAAGGCCCGAGGCGTCAACGCCTGGGGCCTTTTGTTTCGTTGGCGACTTGCGCCCTGCGGGTCAGAACGGGATGTCGTCGTCCATGTCGTCAAAGCCGCTGGCCGCCTTGGACGCCGCGGGCGCCTGCCGTGGTGCGGCTGCCGCCGGTGCGCGCGCCGGTGCCGACTGGCGCGGGGCTTCGTAGCCGCCGCCACCGCCGTCATCACCGCCGGGGCCGCCCATGCCTTGGCGGCTGCCCAGCATCTGCATCTGGTCGGCACGGATTTCGGTGGTGTACTTTTCGATGCCGTCCTTGTCGGTCCACTTGCGCGTGCGCAGCGAGCCTTCCACATAGACCTGCGAGCCTTTGCGCAGGTACTGGCCGACGATCTCGGCCAGGCGGCCGTTGAACACCACACGGTGCCATTCAGTGGCTTCCTTCATTTCACCGGTCTGCTTGTCCTTCCACTTGTCGGTGGTGGCGATGGTGACGTTGGCGACCTGGTCGCCGCTCGGGAAGCTGCGCATTTCGGGGTCGCGGCCCAGATTGCCGACGACGATGACTTTATTGACGGATGCCATGAGGGGTTCTCCTGAGCTGATCTACAGAGCGAGGGCCCTGCTATTTATGAATGACTACAGTTTAACTGGCTGGCCCGGCAAGGCCTCGCCGCCCGAGGGCTCCGTAGCCGCATGGCGCCCGGGCGCCCGCATGGGCCAGGCAACCAGCAGCCAGGCCAGCATCAGGCCGCCGCACAGCAGGAAAAGCCCCTGGGCGCCGTGCGCCTTGGTGACCCAGCCGCCGACCGCGCCACCGGCAAAAAACCCCAGCGATTGCAGGGTGTTGTACACCCCCAGGGCCGCGCCGCGCGCATGCGCCGGCGCCAGCCGGGACGCGAGGCTGGGTTGGGTGGCCTCCAGCACGTTAAAACCGCAGAAAAACAGGAACAGCAGCGCAGCCAATGCGGCCAGGCCGTGCGGCGCCGGGGCCGATGAGGCCACCCACAGCAGTCCCAGCTGCACCACAAAGACCAGGCCCACGGCGCCCAGGAACACGGCCCGCAGGTAACCGCGCCGCTCCAGCGGGAACAGCACCGCGCCCATCACGACAAAAGAGGCCAGCACCGCCGGCAGGTAGACCTGCCAGTGGCCGGCCTTGTCCAGCCCGGACGCCACCAGCAGCGCCGGAATCGCCACCCACATGGCCAGCTGCACCGCATGCAGCACGAACACGCCGAAATCCAGCCGCAGCAGGGCCGGGTCTTTCAGGACTTCGAGCAGGCTGCCGCGCGGTCGATTCACGTGCTCCACTGGCTCGGGCGGCACCCACCAGGCGACCACCGCGATGCCGGCCAGCGCCAGCGCGCCGGTCAGGGCGAACAGGCCGTGCAGGCCGATATAGGCCGCAAGCAGCGGCGCGATGAGCAGCGAGAGCGCGAACATCAGCGCGATGCTGCCGCCCACCAGCGCCATGGCCTTGGTGCGCACCTCATCGCGCGTGGAATCGGCCAGCAGCGCGGTGACGGCGGCCGAAATGGCGCCCGCGCCCTGCAGCGCGCGGCCGGCAACCAGCCAGTTCAGGTCCGGAGCCCAGGCCGCGATGAAACTGCCCAGGGCAAATATGAGCAGGCCGGAAATAATTACTGGTTTGCGGCCCCACCAGTCCGAAGCGATGCCGAAGGGAATCTGCAGCAGGCCCTGCGTCAGCCCGTAAATGCCCATGGCCAGGCCGACACGCGCCGGATCATCGCCGCCGGGGTATTTGGCCGCCTCAAGCGCGAACACCGGCAGCACCAGGAACAGCCCCAGCATGCGCAGCGCAAAAATCGACGCCAGCGAGGCGCTGGCGCGCCGCTCGGTGGCGGTCATGGGAAAGGACACGGGGGAGGATGGCGCGGGCACGGGAATAAAACAGGCAAAAAGACTAAAAAAACGGAATAAATGGCCAAAGCCGGGGCGAATCGGGGCGTTGGGCCGCCGGAGCGCGACAAGCCCCGCCGCCCGGACCTTGTCCAGACAGCTATTGTGCTTGAAACGATGCTTCGGTCTATGATGGAGAGTTTTGCGGCTGCCACATCTTGAACTCTCCCGACGACAGCAAATACCTCGCCTCCCAGGCCGCAGAAGGTCGGCACGTGGCGGAGCCCGCCCAGGGCCGCTACCTGGCGCAAGCCCTGGCGGCCCAGCGCATCAGCATTCGCGGGGCGCGCACGCACAACCTCAAGAACATCGACCTGGACATCCCGCGCAACCAGCTGGTGGTCATCACCGGGCTGAGCGGATCCGGCAAGTCGTCCCTCGCCTTCGACACGCTGTACGCCGAGGGCCAGCGCCGTTACGTCGAAAGCCTGTCGACCTACGCGCGCCAGTTTTTGCAATTGATGGACAAGCCCGACGTGGACATGATCGAGGGCCTGTCGCCCGCGATCTCCATCGAGCAAAAGGCCACCTCGCACAACCCGCGCTCGACCGTGGGCACGGTGACCGAGATCCACGACTACCTGCGCCTGCTGTTCGCGCGCGCCGGCACGCCGTTCTGCCCCATACACGATCTGCCGCTGCAGGCGCAGAGCGTCAGCGAGATGGTCGACACCGTGCTGGCCCTGCCGGAGGACACCAAGCTGATGATCCTGGCGCCGGTGGCGCGCGACCGCAAGGGCGAGTTCGTGGACGTCTTCGCCGAGATGCAGTCCCAGGGTTATGTGCGTTTTCGCGTCGACGGAACGGCTTATGAGTTCGACGACCTGCCCAAGCTCAAGAAGACCGAGAAACACAACATCGACGTGGTGATAGACCGCATCAAGGTGCGCGCCGATTTGCAGCAGCGTCTGGCCGAAAGCTTCGAGGCGGCGCTGCGCCTGGCCGACGGCAAGGCCATCGCGCTGGAGATGGACACCGGCAAGGAACACCTGTTCAGCGCGAAGTTCTCCTGCCCGGTCTGCGACTATTCGCTCAGCGAGATGGAGCCGCGGCTCTTTTCGTTCAACTCGCCGGTGGGCGCCTGCCCGACCTGCGACGGCCTGGGCCACATGGAGTTTTTCGACCCGGCGCGCGTGGTGGCCTTTCCCTCGCTGAGCCTGGCCAGTGGCGCCGTCAAGGGCTGGGACAGGCGCAACGGCTACTACTTCTCGATGCTGGAAAGCCTGGCCAAGCACTACAAATTCAACATCGACACGGCCTTCGAAGACCTGCCGGACAACGTACAGCAGGTCGTGCTGCATGGCTCGGGCGACGAGGAAATCAAGTTCAGCTACGTGATGGACTCGGGCAACTTCGCCGGCAAGAAAATCAGCAAGAAGCACCCCTTTGAAGGTGTGATCACCAACTTCGAGCGCCGCTACCGTGAGACCGACTCCGCCGCCGTGCGCGAGGAGCTGTCCCGCTACCGCAGCGTGCAGCCCTGCCCCGACTGCGAGGGCACGCGCCTGCGCACCGAGGCGCGCCACGTCTACCTGGTGAGCGCGCCCGAGGACGGCGCCCAGCCCCAGCGCAAGGCGATCTATGAGATCAGCCACGCCACCCTGCGCGAGAGTTTTGAATACTTCAACGTGCTCAAGATGGAAGGCGCCAAAGCCGAGATCGCCGCCAAGGTGGTGCGCGAGATAGGCCTGCGCCTGAAGTTCCTCAACGACGTGGGCCTCAATTACCTGAGCCTGGACCGCAGCGCCGAAACGCTTTCGGGCGGCGAGTCGCAGCGCATACGCCTGGCCTCGCAGATAGGCTCCGGTCTGACGGGCGTGATGTATGTACTCGACGAGCCCAGCATTGGCCTGCACCAGCGCGACAACGACCGCCTGATCGGCACGCTCAAGCATTTGCGCGACATCGGCAACAGCGTGCTGGTGGTCGAGCACGACGAGGACATGATCCGCGCGGCCGACCACGTCATCGACATGGGGCCGGGCGCCGGCATCCACGGCGGGCGCGTGATGGCCCAGGGCACTTTCGACGAGGTGAAGAACAACCCCGATTCGCTGACAGGCAAGTATTTGGCGCAGACGCTGAAAATCGCCGTGCCCAAGCGCCGCACGCCCTGGCTGCCGACGGTGAAGGCGGTGGAAACCGCCGAGAAGAAAAAGGCCTCGCGCTTTCCGCAAAGCCCGGCTGCAGAACGCCGCGCCGCGCGCGAGGCCGTGCACCAGGCCACGCTGGGCGACATGCAGGCGCTGCGCGTGATCAATGCCACGGGCCACAACCTGAAGGGCGTGAGCGTCGAGTTTCCCGTGGGCCTCTTGACCTGCGTGACCGGCGTTTCCGGCTCAGGCAAGTCCACGCTGGTCAACGACACGCTGTACACCGCCGTGGCCCGCACCCTGTACCGCGCGCACGAAGAACCCGCCGCGCATGAAGCGATTGAAGGCATAGAACACTTCGACAAGGTCATCAACGTCGACCAGTCGCCGATTGGCCGCACGCCGCGCAGCAACCCGGCCACCTACACCGGCCTGTTCACGCCGATACGCGAGCTGATGGCCGAGATGAACACAGCCCGCGAACGCGGCTACGGCGCGGGGCGTTTTTCCTTCAACGTCGCCGGTGGCCGCTGCGAGGCCTGCCAGGGCGACGGCGTGGTCAAGGTCGAGATGCACTTCCTGCCCGACGTCTACGTGCCCTGCGACGTGTGCAAGGGCATGCGCTACAACCGCGAGACGCTGGAGGTCCAGTACAAGGGCAAGAACATCGCGCAGATCCTGGACATGACGGTCGAGGTCGCGGCCGAGTTCTTCAAGGCCGTTCCCGTCATCGCGCGCAAGCTGCACACCCTGCTCGACGTGGGCCTGTCTTACATCAAGCTGGGCCAGGCCGCGACCACGCTGTCGGGCGGCGAGGCGCAACGCGTCAAGCTCGCGCTGGAGCTCAGCAAACGCGACACCGGCCGCACGCTTTACATCCTCGACGAGCCGACGACCGGACTGCACTTCGCCGACATCGACCTGCTGCTCAAGGTGCTGCACCAGCTGCGCGACGCGGGCAACACGATCGTCGTGATCGAGCACAACCTGGACGTCATCAAGACAGCCGACTGGCTCATCGACATGGGCCCCGAAGGCGGGGCTGGCGGCGGCACCGTGGTGGGCGTGGGCACGCCTGAAGACATTGCCGCCAACCCGGCAAGTCACACCGGTCGGTATCTGGCACGCCTGCTTTAGAGCCGCTCAAAAGCCCTCCTGGCGTTGTTGCAGCCGCCTTGCCGTGCGGGTAGCACTGTCTGCGGCGGCGCGCCTAGCCAGGACCGCTTCGCTGGGCTTTGTGAGCAGCTCTTGGCTCCAGCTTGCACCTTTCTTTTTTCCTCATTCTTCTTTCATGGGATTCAGGTCTTGAACAGCTCCACGTTTTTCACCCAGCGCAAAGTCGTTTTCCTGCTGGCCTCGCTGTGCTGCCTGCTCTGGGGCAGCGCCTACCCGGCGATCAAGAACGGCTATGCGCTGTTCCACATCGCCGCCGATGACATTCCGTCCAAGCTGGTGTTCGCGGGCTGGCGTTTTATTTTTGCCGGGCTGGTGCTGCTGGTGTTTGCCCTTGCCAGCCGCAAGCCGGTGTTCCAGTTGGACCGCCGCACCTTCGGCCAGGTCACGCTGGTGGGCCTGACGCAGACCAGTGTGCAGTACGTGTTCTTCTATATCGGTCTGGCCTACGCCACGGGTGTGAAGAGTTCCATCATGAACGCGACCGGCACTTTCTTCAGCGTGCTGCTGGCGCACTACATCTACAAAAACGACAGGCTCAGCTTCAACAAGGTGCTGGGCTGCATGGTGGGTTTTGCGGGCGTGATGGTGGTGAACTTCAGCGAAAGCCTTTTGAGCTTTGACTTCACGCTGCTGGGCGAGGGTTTTGTGGTGATCGCCGCCTTTGTGCTGTCCGCCGCGAGCATTTACGGCAAGAAGGTCTCACAGCGCGTGGACTCCGTGGTGCTCACGGGCTGGCAGTTGGCCATAGGCGGCCTGGCCCTGCTGCTGATCGGTTTCGCCACCGGCGGCACCTTGGCGGGTTTTACCGTCAAATCCACCCTGCTGATGGTTTACCTCGTGGTGCTGTCGTCGGCGGCGTTTTCGCTGTGGACGATATTGCTGAAGTACAACCGCGTGAGCATGATCACGGTGTTCAACTTCATGGTGCCGATCTTCGGCACCATGCTGTCGGCGATGTTCCTGGAAGAGCGCTTCCTGGAGTGGAAAAACGGCTTGGCCCTGGTGCTGGTCTGCTATGGGATCTGGCTGGTGACCAAGGAAGAGAAAGAGAAGCCTGTCGATTGAACTTTGGTGGCGAACTTCCTCAAGCCCGCCGAACCAGAGAATTACATCGGCATCCGGTCCCGCCCCTCCCGGACGCCCTGCCGCACTTCCTGGATCGCGCCCAGCAAGTCCCAGAACTGCTTGGCCTGGACTTTGAGGCGGTAGTCGGTCTGGGCGATCTGCTCTTCGACCATTTCAGTCATGCGCGAATCCAGGTCGGCTGGCGGCAGCTTGAGGTAGGCCTCGCTTTCGGAGCCGTCGCGCACGATGGTGGCGCCGGCCTTGCGGGCGATGTTGAGCATGGCGGTGTTTTCGCTGAGCGCGTGGATGAACATCATGTCGACGCCGTCGTTGCGGGCGTGCATCACGGCCCGGTCAAACAGGCGCGAACCGTAGCCCCGGCCGCGGGCCTGGGCCAGCACCGAGACGCCGAACTCGGCGCAGCTCTTGAGATTCGGGTCGGTCGAATGCGCCAAATGGGCCATGGCGATCAGCTGCAGCTTGCGGTTGTAGATGCCGAAGATCTCGTCGCGGTCGAAGTTGAGGCCGTCGACATAGCGGCGGATTTGCTCGTCATTGGCCGAATAGCCGAAGCGCAGATAACGGTCGTGTTCATCCAGGGCCAGCAGGTGGGCGGCAATGCGTTCCCCGTGGCTGGGGCCTATGGAGCGGATGGGAACCATGACGGGCTGGACGCGCGGGGCGGCAGGCGTCTGCGGCGCGCTCGTCTCGGCTACAGGCGGGCGGAAGAACTCCTTGCTCGCGTTGTAGGAAGCTTTTAACAGTGTGCTGGGTGAAACCATGGCTTCAATATAAGGGTTTTCCCTAGAATTCCCAGTCTAAGGGCTTCTCCGGGGCCTTCAATAGGGAGACCTGCCAAAATCGCCCCGGATTGCCGATTTATCGCAAAAACAGGACCTGGGGAGCTATAAAAATCATAGCGAATTGGCGCCAGGGATGGAAATGTTGCAATGCAGCAACACAATCCAAACCGCGATCCTGCCAAATCCAGCACATAGCCATTGGCTACCCGCTTGTTGACGCAGGCCTGACTCGCCTCACGCTCTCACAAAGGCACGGCCGTGGTCGCCTTGACCCGGTCCAGCACAAAGCTGGTTTTGCAGTCCTGCACGCTGGGGTGCTTGAGCAGGGTGTCCATGATGAAACGGCTGTAGTGGGCCATGTCCTCGACCAGCACGCGCAGCAAATAGTCCATCTCGCCGGTCAGCGCGGCGCATTCGGCGACCTCGGGCCAGGTCTGCACGCTGGCGCGGAACAGGTCCATGGGATTGCGCTTGTGGCTTTCGGTGTGCTTTTCGAGGCGCACGTTGAGGTAGGCCGTCAGACCCAGGCCCACGGCCTCGGGTTTGACCAGTGCGACATAGCGGTCTATGACGCCGCTTTCCTCCAGCCGCTTGACGCGCCTGAGCACCGCGCTGGGCGAGAGGCCCACCTGGTCGGCCAGCTGGTCGTAGGTGGCGCGGCCGTCGTCCTGAAGTTTGCGCAGGATCTGGCGATCGAGCTTGTCGAGTGTTTCCATGCTGCTTATTTTGCAGGTTTACTGCGTCAAAGGCAATTTGAACGCCCTGTTTCGCAGTAAAACTGATGCCGGACGCCGCTAAAGTCCAATGCATAGCCCACCATTTTGGAGACACGCATGAACGCACGCACCGACGCCGCCCTGAACTTTGAACAAGGCGCGGCCTGGGACAACCCCATGGGCACCGACGGCTTTGAATTCATCGAGTACGCCGCGCCCGACCCGGCCGCCATGGCCGCGCTGTTCGTACGCATGGGCTTCAAGCCGATCGCCAAGCACCGCCACAAGAACGTGACGCTGTACCGCCAGGGCGGCATCAACTTCATCCTGAACGCCGAACCCGATTCATTCGCGCAGCGTTTCGCGCGCCAGCACGGCCCCAGCGTCTGCGCCATCGCCTTTCGCGTGAAGGACGCCAAGTTCGCCTATGAGCGCGCCATCGCGCTGGGCGCCTGGGGTTACGCCCACACGGCGGGCCCGGGCGAGCTCAACATCCCGGCCATCAAGGGCATCGGCGATTCCATCATTTATTTCATCGACAAATGGCGCGGCAAGAACGGCGCGCAGCCCGGCGACATCGGCAACATCGGTTTTTACGACGTGGACTTCGAGCCGTTGCCCGGCATCGCGGGCGACGCGCTCAATCCCGCCGGCCACGGCCTGACCTACATCGACCACCTGACGCACAACGTGCACCGCGGCCGCATGGACGAGTGGGCCGGCTTTTACGAGCGGCTGTTCAATTTCCGCGAAATCCGCTACTTCGACATCGAAGGCCAGGTCACCGGCGTGAAGAGCAAGGCCATGACCAGCCCCTGCGGCAAGATCCGCATCCCGATCAATGAAGAGGGCAACGAGAAAGCCGGCCAGATCCAGGAGTACCTGGACCGCTACCAGGGCGAGGGTATACAGCACATCGCCATGGGCAGCAACGACCTGTTCGCCACGGTGGACGCGCTGCGCGCCAGCGGCGTGAAGCTGCTGGACACCATAGACACCTACTACGAGCTGGTCGACAAGCGCATCCCGGGCCACGGCGAAAGCGTGGCGGACCTGAAGAAACGAAAAATCCTGGTGGACGGCAAAAAGGGCGCGTTGCTGCTGCAGATCTTCAGCGAAAACCAGCTGGGCCCCATCTTCTTCGAGTTCATCCAGCGCAAGGGCGACGATGGTTTCGGCGAAGGCAACTTCAAGGCCCTGTTCGAAAGCATTGAGCTCGACCAGATGCGCCGCGGGGTGCTGGCGGACGGAAAGACAGGCGGGAAAGCGGGCGCACAATAAAGCTCCTTTTGACCCACCCCTCACGGAGATTGCCATGTCCCTTCGCTTGAAATCGCATCGCCCTCTGGCCATGCTCGGCCTCGTCACAGCCGCCCTGCTGGCCTGCGCCGGCGCCTCGGCCCAGACGGTCGTCAGCATGATGCCGGCGTCCAGCCTGGACGCCGTGCAGAAAGCCGGCGTGCTGCGCATCTGCACACCGGGCGACTACAAGCCTTTCAGCTTCCACAAGCCGGACGGCGCGTTCGAAGGCATAGACGTGGACCTGATGACCTCGTTCACGGCCAGCCTGGGCGTGAAGCCCGAATACATCAAGACCAGCTGGTCTAACCTGATGCCCGATATGGCGGCCGGCAAGTGCGACATCGCGGTGGGCGGCATCTCGGTGACCACCGAGCGGCAGAAGAAGGCCTTCTTCAGCGCGCCCTATATGGTCAACGGCAAGACACCGATCGCGCGCTGCGCCGACGTCGCCAAGTACCAGACGGTGGCCGACATCGACAAGCCGGCCACGCGCGTGATCTTCAACCCGGGCGGCAGCAACGAGCGTTTTGCCCGCGCCAACTTCAAGCAGGCGCAGATGCGGCTGAACCCCGAGAACCTGACGATTTTTGACGAGATCCTGGCCAACCGCGCCGACGTGTTCGTCACCGAGTCGGCCGAGGCCATCACCCAGCAGAGGCTCAAACCTGGCCTGTGCGCGATCAACCCCGACAAGCCGCTGCAGTACGGCGAAATGGCCTACCTGCTGCCGCGCGGCGACGTGCCCTTCAAGGCCTACGTCGACCAGTGGCTGCATCTGGCGCGCGCCAGCGGCGAATACCAGCGTGTGGAGAGCCAATGGCTGAAGTAGCCGACAGCAAGAACAGCAGCGGCACGCCGCCGCCGGCGGTGTACGGCCAGTCCGACCGACCGCCGCGCGGCGATTACGCGCGTGGCGGCCAGGTCAACGCGGACTACACCTGCCCGCAGAACTACGCGGCCTATACCGCGGAAGACCACGAGACCTACCGGCGCCTGTACACGCGCCAGTCGGCCCTGCTGCCGGGACGGGCCTGCGGCGCCTTCATCGAGGCCCTGCCCAGCCTGGGCGCGAGCGACGCGATCCCCCGTTTTGAAGACATCAATGCGCGCCTCTTCAAGGCCACCGGCTGGCAGCTGGTGGGCGTACCGGGGCTGATCCCCGAGGTGCCGTTTTTCACGCTGCTGGCGAACCGCAAATTCCCGGTGACGGACTGGATACGCACGCCGGCCGAGTTCGACTACATCGTCGAACCCGACATCTTCCACGACCTGTTCGGCCACGTGCCGCTGCTGTTCGACCCGAGCTATGCCGACCACATCCAGGCCTACGGCAAGGGCGCGCTGAAGGCGCATGCGCTGGAGCACGGCACACATGGGACAGAGCCGATTCCCGGCGCGGTGGAAATGCTTTCGCGCCTCTACTGGTACACCATCGAGTTCGGCTTGATGCGCGAAACAAAGGGTGGCGACGAGGTCCGTGCCTACGGCGCGGGCATCCTGAGCAGCCCGGGCGAGCTGGCCTGGAGCGTAGAGTCCGCGGAACCGAAACGCATCCCGCTGCAGGACAATGCCGACCTGCTGCGCTGCATGTCGTCGACCTACAAGATAGACAGCTTCCAGCAGCAGTATTTCGTGATCGACAGCTTTGAGGCGCTGCTGCGGCTGACGGAGCCGGACTTCACGCCCTTCTACCGGGCGCTGGCCCAGACGCCCGCCGCGGCCTAAGCAGGGCTGGCCATCCAGCCGTTGAGCGCGTGCCGGGTCTGTTCGGCCAGCTCACAAAGCCGCGCCACCTGCGGCCCCGCATCGGCCGGCCACTGGCCCTGCAGGCAGGACTGCTCCAGCACAAAACAGGCGTCGCTGAGCGCCTCGGCGCCCACATTCGACGCCGCGCCCTTGAGGGCATGCGCCGCGCGCGAGAGCTCGGCGCTGTCCGAGGCAGACAGCGCTTCGCGGATGTCATCAATACGGTTCGGCGCGTCGCTGGCGAACAGCGCGATCACCTCGCGCGTCATGCTGCGCTCTTCGTCGTCGAATTCCTTGAACTGCTCCAGGCGGCTCCAGTCCATCAGGACAACCGAAGACGCCTCGGCCCCCGGCGGATTGCCCTGGGCAAGTGCCGCTTCGGCCGCCATGATTTTCGCGGCGCCTGCGTCCTCGGGTTTGCGGGCGTAGCGGGCCAGCGCTTCCGACAGCTCGTCGATGCGCAGCGGCTTGGGCAGAAAGCCCACCATGCCGGCCGCCAGGCAGCGCTGCCGGTCTTCTTCGAGCACCGAGGCTGTCAGCGCGATGATGGGCGGCGCGGCGGTGCCATGCGCGGCGATGATCTCGCGCGAGGCGGCAAAACCGTCCATCACCGGCATATTGGCATCCATGAGAACGGCGGCATAGGCCCGGGGGCCGTCGCGGCTGCTCACGCCGCCTTCAGGGCGCAGCGAGGCGGCCACGCGGTCCGCCGCCTCCCGCCCGTTGAGGGCGGTGGCGGCCTCGTAGCCCAGCTTGGCCAGCATGGCCAGCGCCACCTTGAGGTTCACTGCGTTGTCGTCGGCCACCAGGATGAACTGGTTGCGGGACTCGGGCTTGCCGGCTTCGGCCACGGCCTTGACGGCTTCCGGTGCCGAGGTGACGCGGGCGATCGCCTCGAAGAGCTGCGACTGCCGGTAGGGCTTGAGCAGGCGCGCGTCGAACACCTTGGCCTGCTCGCCGGTGGGCATGGTGCCCGAGGTCAGCAGCACGATGCGGCTGCCCGGATACCGTTCGCGCAGGGTCTGGGCAAAGGTCTGGCCGTCCATCTCGGGCATGTGCATGTCGGTCACCACCACATCCACGGGCGGCTGGCCCCGCAGCCAGTCCAGCGCTTCGGCGGCACGTTCAAAGAGCGCGGGCTCCATGCTCCAGCGCCTGAGCTGCTTGTCGAGGATGCGCAGGTTGACGGGGGTGTCGTCGACCACCAGCACACGCTTGCCGGCCAGGCTGACCATGTGCAGCGAAGACAGCTTGGCGATCTCCGGCGCATCGGCATAACCCAGCCGCGCGGTGAACCAGAAGGTGGAACCCTGGCCCGGCGCGGACTCCAGCCCGACGCCGCCGCCCATCAGCCCGGCCAGGCGCTTGCAGATGGCCAGCCCCAGGCCGGTGCCGCCGTATTTTCGGGTGGTGCTGGTGTCGACCTGCGTGAAAGACTGGAACAGCGCGGACTGGCGGTCCAGCGGGATGCCGATGCCGGAATCCTTGACGCGGAATTCAATCAGCCCGCCGCGCTCGGGCGTGGCGTCCTCCAGCACGTGAGCCGAGACGATGACCTGGCCGTGCTCGGTGAACTTGACGGCGTTGTTGACGAAGTTGAGCAGGACCTGGCGCAGGCGCGTGACGTCGCCGCACACCCAGGTGGGCAGCTCGTCGCCCATGTCGACCAGCAGCTCCAGGCCTTTTTCGCGCGCGCGCGGCGCGCCGATGTCGCAGGCCTCCTCGATGGTGGCCAGCAGGTTCAGCGGCTCGTTTTCCAGGTCCAGCTTGCCGGACTCGATCTTGGAAAAATCCAGGATGTCGTTGATCACGCCCAGCAACTGGTCGCTGGAGACGCGCATGGTGTGCAGGTAGTCGCGCTGCTCGGGGTCCAGCGGCGTGTCGGCCAGCAAGGTGGTCATGCCCACCACGCCGTTGAGCGGGGTACGGATCTCATGGCTCATGGTGGCCAGGAAGGCGGCCTTGGCGCGCGCCGCGGCCAGCGCCTCTTCGCGGGAGGCGGCCAGCTCGGCGGTGCGGCTGGCAACCCGAGCCTCCAGCGTCTCGTTGGCGTCCTGCAGAGCGATGTTCTGCGCGTCGATGGCGGCGCGGTTGCGCAGGATTTCCTCGGCGCTGTCGTGCATGGCCTGCGACAGCTGCCGCACCTCGGTGATGCGGGCGTTCTGCTGCACCTGTGGCACTTCGGCGCGCGCCAGCTGTCCGGCGGCCACGCTCAAAGCCCGGAAGCGCCGGCTCAAGCGGTAAGCCAGCCAGGTAGCCAGCAGCGCGCCCAGCACCAGCGCCAGGACCATCACGCCCAGGGTGTTGCGCAGGGCCGCCTGGCTGGCGGCGGCAAAGTCGCTCTCGGGGGCCGCCACGACCATACTCCAGCGCAGCCCCAGGCTTTCGCCGAACGGCTTGAGCACCACGATCAGGGTGTCGTCCCCCATGGGCACACGGTGCAGGAAGGCGATGCGCTGCACGCTGTCGGGCAGGGTCTGGCCCAGGCTGGGAGCCACCTCGTTGTAGGCGCTGCGGATGACGGGGTTGCGGCTGTCCAGCGGCTTGCTGCGTTCCAGCTTGCCGCCGGCGCTGGTGAACAGCGGGTCTATCGTCGAGTTGGCGACCAGCAGCCCGCGCTCGTCGAGCAGGAAGGCGGTGCCGTGGGCGCTGAAGACCATGGTCTGCAGCAATTCCTTGAGCTGCGCCAGGTGCAGGTCCACCGCGAACACGCCCAGTGAGCCGCCGTCCGCCCCGTACACCGGCTGCGCCAGCGTGATCAGCAGCTGGTTGTGCGCCGCCGAGGGGGACACGGCGGTGAAGCTGCGCCCCTTGTTTTCCATGGCGGCCTGGTACCAAGGCCGGGTGCGCGGCTCGTAGTTTGCGGTATCGGCCGAGGCTTTCTGCCGGCGATCGCCCGGGTATTCGGCCGAGAAATAGCTGCGGCCCTGCCCGCCTTCCCTGCGTACCGCGACCTGCGTGGCGCCATTGCCGTTTTGCGACAGCGCCTCCACGCCCAGGTATTCGCCGCGATGTGTCGCCAGCACCATCTGGGGCACACGGGGGCTCATACGGGTCATGGCAAACGCTGTCTGCTCGAACAGCGTCGGGTTCTGGATCAACTGCCGCGCGCGTGCCACGCCGGCCTCGCCGGGCTGCTCCTGGACCAGGCCGTTGAGCACGACGTGGGCCTGCGCCAGGTGCTCCTGGGTGCTGATCTGCACCCGTTGCGCCACGCCGTCGACGGTCTTCTCGGCCAGCGTCTGCACGCTTTGCAGGTTGCTGCGGTACAGAACCCACCCCACGGTGGCGGCCGGCACGATGGAAAACAGCAGCAGGCTGGTGACCAGCACCGCGCGCAGCGACCAGCTGCGCCCGGGCAGGCTGCCTGCCGCGGCGCCCATCTGGCGTGCCGTCATGCCAGCCCCACGATTTCCACGGTGTCCAGCGGCTTGGCGCGCCCGGCGATCTGCACCAGCGCTCGCCGGCCGGTGCGCACCGCGCCGGTCACCAGCCGAGTGGCCTGCACGCTGGCGGCGATGGTCCAGTCCAGCGGAGGCTTGCCCTGGAACAGCCTGAGCGTCGCGGCCACCGTGTCGCCTATGGGCGTGGTCTGGCCGGAGCGGCCTATCAAGCCGTCCAGGCGCGCAAAGGCGACGGGGCCGCTGTGCAGGGCCACGCCCAGGGCGAAGTTCGGCAGGCCGCGCTCCGGAAAGCGCTGGCGCACATAGGTGTCTATGCGCTTGGTGGCGTCGGCCAGCCCGAGGGCCGCGCGCATCGCGCGCAGGCCGTGGTTGACGGAATGGGTGTCGGCGGCGTCCACAAACACGCAAAGCATGCCGTCGCCGACGAACTGCATGTAGTGCGCGCCGAACAGGTAGACGGTGTCGCCGACACTGCTGTACAGCCGCTTGACGACGTCGCTGAGCTCCGGGCCGGACAGGCACTGCGTCCACAGGCCGTAGTCGCGCATGTCGGCGAACAGCACCGTGGCGCTGGCGAATTTGTCGTTGTCCTGCACCGCGCCGGTTTCAGGCCACTGCTGGCTCAGCGACTGCGCCATGCGTATCTCATAAAGGTCGCTGATCTTCTGGCCCTGCTCCACCAGCGCCAGTTGCACGGCCTTGTCCACCACCTGGGCACGCATGGCTTCGGCGCGCGTCAGCTTGTTGAGCTGCGCGTTGACCGCTTCGCGCAGCTCCTGTGGGGCGAAGGGCTTGGTCAGGTAGTCGTCGGCGCCGGTGGTCATGCCCTGGCGCATGTGGGTGCGGTCCTGCAGCGAGGTCAGCAGGATCACGGCGATGGTGGCCAGCGCGTCGTCATTGCGCACCCTGTCCAGCACCTCGAAGCCGTCCAGCTGGGGCATCTGGATGTCGCTCACCACCACGTCCGGCCTGAATTCGCGGATCAGCTCCAGGCCTTTGGCGCCGTCGTCGGCCTCCATGACCTCATGGCCCTCTTTCTTGAGCACCTGGGTGACCAGCATGCGTGTGCCTGCGTCATCATCAATCACCACGATCAAGGGCATACCAAACTCTCGCTAATGTGTTTCTGGGAGTCCAAGTTCTTATTTTGTCGGCAACTGCCCCGAAAGTCGCGCGGCAACGCGGCTTATTAGCGCGGTTTTTTTCACACGCGCCGCCCGGTCGCGCCCAACCGCGAGCCACGTGCATGAACCAACGAAAGGATAATCCCGGCTGAACTGCTACGACTGGCGCGTAGAGGCACCCAATTCAGCATTCAGGCAACACTGCGCGGCAAACCGGGTTAACCCTTTTGCCTAGCAAGTAACGCCTCCTACAAAAAGAGGGCGTAATGGTTTGTTACTTCGCTTACGATATCCTTCAAAAAGAGGAGCTCTCCGTAATCTCCGAACCGGGCAGATTCCGGGGAAACAAGGCTCCTGACAAGAGGCGTTCAGCGCTCACGGCAGAGTTACAAAAGTACCGCATTCATTCCATCAACCGAAACATCAGGAGAAATTTATGGGCTTTTTCATGAAAGAACACGACATCTACATCGGAACGATGCTGGATGAACTGAACCTGCGCTTTGCGCCCTCACAGGGCAAGGAGTCGCATTTCGGCGGCATCCTGGAGATGGTCGCCCTGCAAAAAGAGTTCAAGCTCTTCAAAAAGGGCCGGTCCTTCAAAATGAGCTGCGCCGCCCTCAACCTGGGTGCCCGCAACAACGAGGTCAAAAACCTTTGGCAAAACCTGCTGGGGAATCTGTACAGGCACGGTTCCAACAAAAAGGGCCTGGACGGCGACGCCGCCATCGTGGACGCCCTCATCAAGAACCTGAGCTCCAAAACGCCGCTGCCGGTTTTCTTTACCTCCCATGACATGCGAGGTGACAAGGCCAACACGGAAGTCAAGATCATCGACAAGAGCCAGCCCATCCATTACCTGGAGCAGGACTACCTGACGATTTCCATTCCGATGCAGCCGATCTCCGCCGTCAAAAAATCGGCCCCCAAGCCCGCGGCAAAAAAACCCGCGGCCAAAAAGAAGTAAGCAGGCCGGCCGCGAATCATGACCGGGAGCCTCCACGCCGGAAATCAGCTGGCGGAACTGTACCTGGACATTGAGCGGTATTACTCCCGGAAAATAATGCTCCACGGGGCCACTCCTTTGGGGGTGGCCTGGCTATGCCAACCGACGCAGGAGTTGCGCTTTGTGCAGCTCTTGCGCATATGTGAAGCGCAGGTATCGTTTTCGCTCAACGACCTCGGCTGCGGCTACGGGGCCTTGCTGGCATTCCTGGCAAAGCGGCACCGGCGCAAGAAGATCGACTATCTCGGCCTGGACCTGTCGGCGCCAATGATCGCCGAAGCCCGCCGCCTGTGGGTCCGGCGCCCGCACACCGAATTTCTCGAGGCGAATGCCAGCCCCCGGGTGGCCGACTACTCGGTGGCCAGCGGCATCTTCAACGTCAAACTGGGTCAAGGCGAGGCGCTCTGGACGCATTTCGTCGAGACAACTCTGACCGCCATGCGCGCCGCCAGCCGGCGGGGCTTCGCGGTGAATTTTCTCGCGCCGTTGGCCCAGGGGGAGACGACCCAGCCGGAACTCTACAGGACCCCTCCCGGCGTGTGGCAGTCTTACTGCGAAGAAAACTTTCACGCCCAGGTTGAAGTGCTGCAAGACTACGGGATGCGTGAATTCACGCTGCTGGTGCGCTTGGCTTAGGCGCCTGTCAACGTCCCATCAGCTCGGCCAGCTGGCCCCGCTCACTGACCAGCGCCTGCTCGTACATTCTGGCGCCCGTCAGCTTGATCAGTTGCTCCGCCTGGTTAAAGAGCGCCACAGCCCTTTGCAGCGAACCCAAATCCGCCGCCTGGCGCAGCACACCGCCCCAGACAATCAGCGCCCGGCACTCTGTCAGGCGATTGCTTCGTTTCTGTGACAGTGCGACCGCCTCTTTCGCAATCACCAGCGCCTCGTCCAGATTGCCCGCCTTGTAGTGGCGCTCGGCGAGGCTGGCCCGTATCTCGGTTTCGAATTCCACGGCCACACGCGTCCCCATGACGAGATCCAGCGCTTGCGAGTAGCTTTCTTGCGCGGATTCCAGGTCACCCCTGGTCACCTCGGCCAGGCCATTGCACCACAGCGCAAACACCCTTGAGTAAGGACTCCGGTGCTCCTGCGCGATCTTGGAGACTTTTGCCGAATGCTCATGCGCCAGCGCGGCATTCTGGAAGCAGGCGGCGAGTTCGACCGACAGGTGATGTGCGATCTGCCCGATCACGGGATCGTCCATTCCTTCGTCGGCCGACAGCATCTTTTGCAGGCACTCTTTGGCGTCGTCGAAGCGCCCCATCCGGATCAGCAGGCGGGCGCGAATGCCAAGCACCCATTGTTCAATGCTGAAGTCGATGAACTCCCGGTCGAACTGGTCGATGCTCGCGACGCCCTCCATGGCTGCATCATTGGCCGCCAAGCCCTGCTCCAGCAGGCCGGCCCAGGCGTAGGCCTGGCTTAAGGCCACATTGAGCATCGCGACCCGCCCGGCGTCCCTGCCCGGAGGCGTGAGGGACAAGGCTTTGAGGACGCATTCCACATAGTCGTCCGCCGCCCCACCGCCGGACTGCAGGATTCGCCCCTGCGCGAAGAGCAGCAGTTGCACCAGCCGGCTGTCGACTTCGCTGGCATGGCCGATAGCCTCATGGATGATCAGCTGGACTTCCTCAGGGCTCAGCCCCTCGCGCCAGCCAAGGTAGACGATCCGCCCGCCGGCGAGAGCCCGCAAGCTGTTGACCTGGGGCGAGCGCTCTTGCCCGTCCAGCAAGGTCCACACCTTGCGCCAGTGCTTGATGGCCTGCGCGGAATTGGTGGACCCGGTCCACCTGGCCGCGCGCGCCTCGTGCTGCGCCGCATTGACCGGTTGCCCGGCGGCTTCGTAGTGGTAGGCGATCAGCGCGGCAAACTCGCCCGGTTGCGCGCTGTAGTGCGCCTCCATGGCCATGGCCACCGCGGCGTGCAGATTGGCCCGTCGCGCCTTGAGCTGGGTGCTGTAAGCCACCTCCTGGATGAGAGGATGGCGAAAAGCGAAACGGCGCCCGCCCGCAATCTCGCGCAACAACTGCAGCAATTCGGCCTCGCACAGCCCGTCCAGGCCGGTCTCAAGCTGGCTCACCAGGTACACGGCGACGTCCTGCAGCACAGCCAGGGGAATTTCCTTGCCGATCACGGCGCAGACGTGCAGCAGCGTTCTCTGGGTGGCGACAAGCCGGTCTATGCGCTCGCCGATCACGGCCTGCACGGTCGCGGGCAACGCATGCGCCAGAGAGGCGACATCCGACTTTCTCTGGCTTGACACCGCCAGCGAGACGCTCTTTTCGATCAGGGAGTGCGCCAGTTCCTCAGCGAAAAAAGGATTGCCGGCGGAACGCTCCACGATGAGAGGGAAAAAATCGAGCAACTCGGGATGGTGACTCAAACGCTCGCGCACCAGTTCTTCCGTGTCGGACAAACTCAAGTCCGCCAGTTGCATGACCCGGAAGTGGCGCATCGTCCACCACGGGGCCTGGTAGCCGGGCCTGTAGTTGAGCAGCAGCAGTGTCCTGGTTCCGGCCACGGCAGCGACCAGCGCCGAGAGAAATTCCGCGCTGGCCTCATCCAGCCAGTGCAGGTCTTCGAAAACAATAACGGAGGTGGTCGCACCGGCCTGTTTCACCAGTTCGTGCAACAGGCCCAGGAGCCTGGCGCGCCGTGCCTTGGGGTTCAAAGTGCAAGGCTGACCGTTCTCATCGGCCACGCCGAGAAACTCGCTGAGCAAGGCCAGGTCGTCCGCGGACACCGCACCAAGCCTGGCCAGCCCACGCACAATGCATTCGCGCGCGGCGGCAGCATCGTGCGCCGGCGTGATGTGGAAAAAACAGCTGCGCAACAACAGCAGGACCGGCTGCAAGGGCGTGGCATGGCCATAAAGCTGGGTTCTGACTTCGAAGACGGGCACATGGCGCAAATGGCACCACTGGGCAAATTCGTGGCAGAGCCGGCTTTTGCCGGTACCGGGCGCTCCGGACAAGCCAATGACGGAGCCTTCCCCGTTCTCGGCATTGCGCAACGCGTCCTGCAGCATGCTCAGCTCCCGGGACCGCCCCCGGAAAAGCGACAGCGCGGCCTCATGAAAGCTATGGCTTTGCACGTCGTTTTTCATACCCAACAGGGCGTGCAGTTCGACCGGCTCCGCGATCCCCCTGAGCGGGTGCTTGCCCATGGGCCGGGTATCGCAGGCCGAGCGCACCAGCGACAGGCAGTCGGCCGTCAGGCAGATTCCGCCGGGTTCCGCCAATGCCACTACGCGGCTGGCCAGGTGAATCGAATGGCCGTGAACGCCGCCGCCTCGGGTGGCGTCGACCGCCTCGGTGTCCAGGGCGACCTGGCCCGAATGCAGGCCGACCCGGATCCGCAGGCTCGAGTCGGGGCCTTCGAAAGCCGTCTGCATCGCCAGCGCGGCCTCGCAGGCCAGGCTGGCGTGGCCTTCCAGCGCACGGGGCACACCGAACAGGGCCATGATGCCGTCACCGAGCGTGCGGACGACGGTGCCGCCGAAGCGCTCCACCGCATTGCACATGCGCTGCACGGCAGGCCGCAACTGCTCCATGGCTTGCTCCGGGTCCAGGCCGGCCACATGCTCGGTGGAGCTGACAACGTCCGCGAACAGGATGGTGGCGTGCTTGAGCGCACCCCATTGGATTTCCGAGACCAGCGGGGGGGCGCTGGTGGGCTCCTGCACATTGAGCCCAAAGGCGGCGCCACAGTTACCGCAAAACCGGTTGCTCACCGGGTTCACGGTCAGGCACGAAACACAGCGCAACGACATCTTCTATCAGTCCCTCTCCACAACAGGAAAACCACCAAGGCGAATCGTTGCACGACCCTCGCAACAAATCAAGGCATTAGTGGCTTTGCTTCAGGGGAGAACCTTCACGGCCTGCCATGCTGAAACCACGGCGGTGTACTCTTTTGACTTACTGCCGAAGCGCGCGCCGGCGACGCGGCTTGTCGCACGCGCTGCGTCCAGGAAGCTGGCCTTGGGCTTGAGTTTGGGGAAAGCCTCGTACCAGATGAGCCCAGCCTTCTCCCAGGAGAAGCCGCCTATTTTTTTGGCAGCCAGGTAAAACGCATGATTCGGGATACCGGAGCTGTCGTGCACGTCAGCGCCGTCGACATACTGCTCCATCGTCTTGAACTGGTCGTCGTCATACCAGGTCAATTTGCGATTGCCGGGGTCTTTGAGCGAGCGTATGGCCTTGCCGTGCTGCGGCGCGAGCATGTTCTCGCCGAGCAGCCAGTTGGCCTGGGCCGCCGTCTGGCCCAGATGCCACTGCTTGACCAGGCTGCCCATGACATCGGAGAAGGATTCATTGAGGGCGCCGGCCTGGCCCTGGAGCATGTGCGTCTGCTCCTCGAACTCACGGTCTTTGCGCGCCAGCGTGACCACACCCAGGCCGCCGGGGATCATGTACTGGATAACGCCATGGGCCAGTTCGTGGGTGATGATGTCCAGTGCCTCGGTGAAGCCTCCGACATTCTCGTCGCCATCGCCGTAGACCATCTGCTCGCCGGTCCACATGGCGTTGGCAAAATTTTTGCCGAAATGCACGGCCGATTCCACACGCATGCTGCGGTTGTCGAGAGAATCCCTCCCGAAAACCTGATGGAAAAAATCCAGGGCAATGCCGGTGTTGTCGTACACCTGGTTGACGCTGCGGTCCTTGACCGGCTTGTCTCCTTCATGGCGCACCGGCTTGCCCGGCAGGTCGGTATCGAAGCCGGCATTAAAAATACTGCGGCGATAAGCCTGCGCCGGCATGAAAGACTGGGGGGATTGGACCGTGCGGGGAACGGGCGCCTGCTTGGCGCAGACATGGCGGTGCGTGCGCAGCCGCATGCTGTTTTCGATGTGCTCATTGAGCCGCTGGCGCTCCTCTTCCCCGGATTTCTCGGCGAGCTTGCGAAAAAGCTTGGACGGGACGGCAAAACAAAAGCAGCGGTACGCGGGTTTCACGAATTCGGCCCTTCAGTGCGAAAAAAGCCGGGGCGCAAATGCCAACAGGCTCAAGCCGCCCGAATGCGGCACACTGAAGCCGATGGCACGGCAATCCACCAAACAAGGCTTGCCATAGGCTCCCGTGCCAATGCGAACGTCAGCAGCAGCGACACCGGTACGCTCAAGCACCATTCGCAGCACCGCGCGCGTTGCCTGGCGCTGACGGCGCTCTTCGGGCGGGACGATGCCGGAATACTGCTGCGGCAGGAAGTGCGCAAGCGTCGAATAGCTCTTTTGCACGCTGAACTGTCCCAGCGTGATGATCACACTGAAAAGAGGCAATAACAGGGTGCTGAAAAGCATCCCGATGAGATATGCAGAGCCCACCCATCCGGCATAAACGATATCAATGCGCCCTTCCGACACGAGAGACAGAATCAGAAAAGGCAATATTTGAAACGGGAGGGAGCCTGTCGCTGAAAAAACACCGGCCCCAATTAGTACGCGCAAAATTACTCCAATCTGAAATCCCGATGGTCTTTTCGCTCACCTGGCACCCTATCGCCTTCAGCACAGGATCAGAAGTTGAACACTGCGGACGATATTTTTCCCAAGGCGGCTAGCCCATCCAGGATGGCGACGTTCACCCCAGTTTTTGTATAAGGCAGCCGCAAAGCGGACCTTTAGTGCATCAAAACCGCAGCTAAATGCAATCTACCATGGGTTTTGCTCAAGCATAACAATTCCGATGTTTCTGTAGATAAAGCCGCGCACAGTATTTCCATTACCCGCGTTCTCCTCCAAAATGAGGAGGTAAAAATTTGTTACGCCGCTTACGATGTACCCCCTGACTGAATTACCCGCCCACATGAACCGGAGCACCAAGGTGCTGCTGGTCATGGATGTGGTGGAGTCCGTCAGGATCATGGAACAGGACCAAGATGATTTCGTACGGCGATGGCAACAACTGGTGCAGCAGGCTGAGCAGCAAATTCTGCCGCAGCACGGCGGCCGCATTGTCAAAAGCCTGGGTGACGGCCTGATGCTGGAATTTTCCAACGCGCAAGGCGGTGTCAAGGCAGCGTTTGCTATGCAGCATTTCAGCCAGCAGGCCAATTCCGGCCTGCAGCCCGAACAGCAAATGCATCTGCGTATGGGCGGCCACCTGGCCAGCTTCGTGGCCGACCAGCACGACATTTACGGCACCGACGTCAATCTGACTGCGCGCTTTTGTACGCTGGCGGGTCCCGGTGAATTGGTGGTAACGGCCGAGTTGCGCGACAACCTCACCGCCAATCTGGATGCCGACGTTGAAGACCTGGGTGAATGCCACCTCAAGCATGTTGAGAAACCCGTTCGTGCTTACCGCATAGGCCCGATCGGCGAGCATCCGGTCATCACCCACGGCAACGCTGTGCGCCTCGACTTGCGGCCCACCATCGCGGTCATCCCCTTTGCAATGCGAAGCACCGAACCCGGGCATGAAATGCTGGGTGAAGCACTGGCAGACGAGGTAATCGCCTCACTGTCCCGGACCTCGGAACTGCACGTCATCTCGCGGCTGTCCACGACGGTCTTTCGCGAACGGCATGAGGCAATTGAGGATATCCGCACACACTTGGGTGCGACCTATATCCTCTCGGGCACCTGCCGCAGTGCGGGCACGCAGTTGGCGTTGTTTGTAGAGCTCATTGACGCCAAAACCGAGAAACTGGTGTGGGCGGACAATCTCAAGGGGCAAGTACACGGCGTGTTTGCCACAGATGATGAGTTGATCTCCCGGCTCGTGGCGGCCATCAGTTCTTCCATCATGTCCCAGCAACTGCAACGTGCCCGGAGCCAGGCGCTGCCGACTCTGGATGGCTACACGCTGCTGTTGGGTGCGGTCGCGCTGATGCACCGTACAGGATTTAGCGAATTTGACCGTGCTCGCGAGATGTTGGAACACCTGATTGATCGAAGCCGCCGGCATCCGGTTCCTCATGCCTGGCTCGCCAAATGGCATGTTCTGCGGGTTCAACAAGGCTGGACCGAAAATGCAGAACTTGAGGCAAAGCGGGCACTCGATTGCACCAAGAGGGCGCTGGACTTCGAGCCGGAATGTACCCTGGCATTGACGGTTGATGGATTCGTTCACACCAATTTGCTAAAAGACTTTGATACCGCGACACAGCGCTATGAGCACGCTTTGTCGATCAATCCCAGCGAATCCATGGCATGGCTTCTGATGGGAACGCTTCATGCATTCAGGGGCGAGGGAGAGGTTGCACTCAAGGCCAGCGAAAGAGCCCTGGGCCTGTCCCCATTGGATCCGATCCGCTATTTTTACGATGCCTTGGCAGCTTCTGCCGCAATTTCAGCGGGAAATTACCCGCGAGCCATTGAGTTGGCAAAGCGATCCCTGAGGGTCAACCGCACCCACACATCAACCCTGCGCGCTCTCGCAATTGCGCAGTCGCTCGATGGGCAAGTGGAAGAAGCCAAAAAGACCGTCACTCAGCTTCTGCTGCTGGAACCTACATTGACTGTGACCAGCTTTTTGCAACGGTCCCCGAGTAGCCGATTTGAGATGGGGCGGATTTGCGCAGATGCACTGAGCGTCGCGGGCTTACCTGCATAGTTTTTTCATACAAATTAAGAGGAGAAGGAAGATGAGTATTAATGGTGGCTTCGGCGGCTTTGGTGGCTTCGGCGGTTTTGGTGGCTTTGGTGGCTTTGGTGGCTTCGGCGGTTTTGGTGGTTTCGGCGGTTTCGGCGGTTTCGGCGCGCCGGACGCCAATCCCTTGCTGGCCGATGGCATGACAAAAAGCAGCGCGGCCCTCGCAGGGCCATTCCAGGGGCCGACCCTACCGGTCAACCTTCCCCTTCCCATCGACAAACCGGACCGGCTGGCCCAGTGGGCGGCTGAGCGGCGCCTGCAGGTCTGCGCGCTTGAACTGATGGGCGGCCTTCACTTCGGTGTTCACCTGGCGCGCGAGTCGGTCACCCTGGGGTTTGTGGACCTCAACAAGAAACCGCTCAAGGACCATGCCATTGTTCGCTTGGTTCGTCCCACGGCCAAGGTGTTCAAACAACAGGTGGGGTTGGTGGCCAACTATGCGGAGCTGCGTGAAGACCGCGGCAGCGAAATCCTGAGCCAGATGACGCCACAGGTCCCGTATTGGGGATCCATCGTGGGCCTGCAGCCGCACCGCCATAAATGGACGCTGGAGCTGATCGCCTTGACATTGGCGCTCACGTCCGACGTAGAGATGCGCTTCAAGCACGCCTTCGCCTGCCCGCGTCCCATGGAGCTGTCGCCGCAGATCCAGCCCATGATTGACACCCCCGGCCATGCCAGTTGGCCCAGCGGGCATGCCACCGAAGCCTTCGCCGTCGCCACGGTGCTGCTGGCCTTGCTGGAAAGCGCCAACGGCACGGCGGCCAAATACCGGGAGCAATTGGAGCGGCAAGCGGCGCGCATCGCGGTGAATCGCACGGTGGCAGGCCTGCACTACCCGGTGGACAGCGCCGTGGGCCGGCTGCTCGGCACCGCGCTGGGCGAGTTTTTCGCGGCGCGCTGCCTTGGCAGCAACCAGCTGCATGAACGCGGTTTCGACGGCCGGAAATTTCACGATCCACAGGGCGACGTTGTCGATTTCGACCTGCGCGTTCCCATGGACGACAACCACAGCGGCTACTACCAGTACCTCACCAAAGTCGGTACCGTGGCGGCCTCGCCGCTACTGGCCTTCATGTGGTCCAAGGCGGCCAAAGAATGGGAACCCCTGAAGTAAGGACACCCATGACCTGGCACAAACTTCCCAAAGGCGGCTTCACCGGCATTGACTGGGGCAAACCGGACGCGACGAACGGCTTCGATCCCTACTTGGTATGGGCTGAGGCCGATAGCTTCGTGGGTTACGGCGGCACGCAGCCGAAGTGGCTTGCTGTGGCGATTGAACTGAGCCCCGGCGTCAGCGTCGCCCAGTTCATAAGCGCGGCCTCGCCGCAATGGCTGCATGTGCCGCCGGTGTACACCTCCAGTGCCGCACCGACCGGGCTGCGGTTTTGCACGGCCCGTGTCAAGCCGGCGTTCTTCAAGCATATCCAGCCGGGCGGCAACCTGCACGCGCTGGTCAAACGGCTGGAACTGGGCTTGGCCGCTGGCCTTCACACGGAAGGCCCGGGCTCCATCGGGACGACGACCAGCGCCCCGCCCCTGCTCAAGGGCAAAGTCATGGCGCTGATCGACGACGGACTGGCTTTTGCCAATGCCAGCTTCTTGCACAAGGGCAAGGCGCGTACGCGCTACTTTTGGCGGCAGGACGACAAAGGCGTGGGCCGATCGCCGGCCGGCCTGGGTTACGGCCATGAGCTGACGGCCGCCGACATCAACCAGGCGATGCAGCAGCGCAGCTACAACGGTCTGGTGGATGAAGGCGAGGTGTACCGGCATTTCAAACTCAAGGCGCTGGAAAAGCGCGTTAGCCACGGCACGCATGTGCTGGACCTGGCGTGCGGCCCGCGCACGCTGATGGCGCAGATGGCCGATCTCCCGCCCGGCTTTGACGGGCCGGCCAGCTGGGCGCTGGCCGATGACGATGCCAGCCGCAGCGACATCATCGCGGTGCAGCTGGACTACGACACTGTGGCCGATACTTCGGGCGGTTCGATGAACGTACATGTCCTCGATGGATTGATGTATGTTCTTTCCCGCTGCGCGCATGACGCGAAAATCGTGACCAACCTCAGCTTCGGCACCCTGGCCGGGCCGCATGACGGGAGTTCGCTGCTGGAAGCGGCGATGGACCAGCTGATCACGCTGTGCGGCCAGCGGCTGCGGATCGTGCTGGCGGCAGGCAACAGCTACCAGTTGCGCACGCACGCCAACGTGACCCTGGCAAAAAATGAGCATGCGGTGCTGCACTGGCGCGGGCAACCCGATGACGCCACCGAAAACTTCCTGGAGTTATGGCTACCGCCGCAGGCCCACGGCATCCGCATAGAGATCACGCCCCCTGGACGGGCTGCGCTACCGGCCCTGGGGTTCGGGGAGTCCCGTATGTGGACGGGAAACGGCACGCAGCCACTGTGCGCGCTGATTTACCCCAAGAGCGTGGCAACCGGTACACACGGCACTTGCGCGCTGATCGCGTTGGCACCCACCTTCAGTTTCGACAAGGGCGTCGCCACGGCCCCCAGCGGCGTGTGGCAGATCAAGCTGACCAACACGCAGCCGGGCAAGGTCACGATAGACGCCTATGTGGAACGTGACGACGTGGTGACCGGCACACGAGGCGGGCGCCAGTCGCACTTTGAAGACAAGCTGTACGACATGAGCGGCAACCCGGAATCTTTCGTGGATCACCCCGACAATCCGACCTTGATCCGGCGCAGCGGCAATTTCAACAGCATTGCCACCGGACGCAAGACGGTGTCCGTGGGCGGCACGCGAATCGTGGGCTCGCACTGGGCGCATTACTCCCCGCAAAAGCCGGACCCCGATGCAGGCAGGCCTGAGCGTCCCGGTGTGGTGAAGATCGCCAGCACCGCGGCGTTCAGTGATGAAAATCCCGCCTTGACGGGGGTTCGGGCTGCCGGCACCTACAGCAGTTCAGCCGTCCGGCTAAAGGGTACCAGTGCCGCGGCGCCGCAGGAAACGCGGCGCATCTTTAACGCGCTATAGACCGCCCTCGCCGCTACCAGCGGCTGGGCAGTTTCTTGAGCAGGGTGATGCGCTTGGTGCCCATCTCGATGTAGCCGCCCTTTTCAAGGTCTTTGAGCAGGCGGCTGACCATCTCACGCGAGGCGCCAACGCGGCTGGCGATGTCCTGGTGGGTGATGGACTCCAAGGTGACGCCCCCGGCGGTATCGCGGGTCGCGACGTCATCGTGGTCTTCCAGCACAGCAATCAATCGCCCATACACGTCGAGCAAAGCCATATTGCGGGCAGCTTCCGTGGCGGTGCGGGCGCGGCGGATAACCTGAACCACCAGATTGATGGCAAATCCCGGCTCATACACCAAGTGCTCACTCACTTCCGCGCGACTGAGCACGGCACAGGTACAGGGCTCCAGGGTGATGACCGAGGCGGAACGAGGCCCGCCGTCCAGCGACATTTCACCGAAATAGTCGCCCGAATGAATCCTGCCGTAGGTGATTTCACGGCCACTTTCGTCCATGGAGAACACCTTGACGCTGCCTTTGAGCAGCACGAACAGGCTGTCCCCGATTTCGCCCTCATTGATGACGACCGCCTTCTTGGGGTAACTTCGCACCACGCCGCGCATGGCCAGGGTGCGTAATTCGGGGGTCAAATGGGCGTAAAGATCTTCTTCGGGAGGCATATGCGGACTCATGTTATGAGTCGTAATCTAGCACGTTGCCGGCCGTCCCGACGCGAATATCAATGTCAATGAATCTGTCCGATCGACAAGGGGGCGATGGGCGGCAGGATCGCCACGTGGTTGACCAGTTCACGGACGCCGCTGGAGGCGGTCTTGGCGCACAGGCTGCGCACATGGCTGCGCACGGTGGAAACGGCGACTTTCATCTGCGTGGCGATCTCGGGCGTGCTCAGGCAGCGGCACAGCAAGACCAGCACCTGCTCTTCCGTATGGGTGAGGCCGTGGTTGCGGGCAAACGCACCGAACACGCCGGACTCGCTCACCCCCACGCGCGACAGCATGAGCGCGACCCGGTCGCAGGGGCTGCCAGGCTGGCGTTGCAGCGGGACCAGGGCCAGGGTGAAATCCACGCCCTCGGCCGCCAGCTTGATGAGGCCGCGCTTGCCGGCCATGGCCTTGCCCATGGCATTCTGGAAGGCCTTGGCGTCGGGCGGCATGAGGACCTTCAACTCGCCCCGCTCCGCGCCCAGCACGGCGGCACGGTCAAGTTCACGCCGGGCGGCCTGGTTGGCGTGCAGTATCTTTCCCTGGGTGCTGACGATGAGCACGCCATGGGCCAGCTCATCCAGCAGCAGGGCCAACAGTGCCGGCGCCGGATCGGTTTCATCCAGGGAAAAAGGGGGGGCGGCCTCCAGGAAGGCGGCTTCGGGCTGTGCATACAGGGTCACGGGGCGCTCCATCCTACAAATAGATGAGCATAAAAAGCCCGGCCGAATGTGGATAGTGAATATGCCGAGTCATTCTTGTGAGAAATTCACAAGAATTCACCCCGGGGCCGCTTTTCAGGCCGGCTCGCGCTCCAGCATGGCCAGGGTGGCGTCCATGACGTGCGGCAGGAAGGCCATCTGCACGTGGGCGGCGCCGCGGACCAGACGGTTGTCGGCGCCGGGCAAGGTGGCCGTGGACGTCGGGAACACGATGTTGTCGCAGTTGGAATACCAGCACGTGAACAGCGCATGGCGGCCAGCCGGCATCTCGTGGTCCAGTTGCGTCTGCCAGTCGGACTGCAGGCGCATCTGGCGGCCATTGTGGCCGTGGCCGAAGCGTGCCAGCCAGGTCCCGCGGTGCGGCGATCCTATGGTGACCACATGGAAAACGCGGGCCTCGGCTCGCATGCGCTTGAGCCAGGCCCGGACAGCCAGCCCACCCATGCTATGGCATACCAGCAGCGGCGGCAGGCCGGTGGCCTCGGTGACCTGGCGGACCGCCTCGTCGATCTGCGGCGCATAGTCGTCGATGGAGCCGAACAGGGGTTCGAGGTTGACGGCGACAAAGGCGCGACCGCCAGCTTGGACGCGCCGAAGCCAGGGCGTCCACAAACCGCGGTTGCAGAAGAAGCCGTGCACAAACACGACGCCGCGGCGCCCCTGGACAGCTGTAACGGGCGCAAGCTGGTCCGGCACCACATTCATGCGAAAAGGCTGGCGCCAGCAGAACACGCGCGGTGCCGTCAGGGTCTCGCCCAGCCAGGCTCGCAGCAGTTCCATCCACGTAGGCTGCGGCGCCGGGTCTTGTTTGTTGAGGTGATGGAGGAAAACGAATTCGAGGGCCAGGAAAACGGTGTAGCCCAGCACGATGACCAGAAACCCCGTGACGGCCAGCACAGGGGAGTCGCTGCGAAACCAGAACAGCCAGCCAAAGGCCGCTGCAACCAGGGACAGGGTGATGAGTCTTTGCA
This sequence comes from Polaromonas sp. P1_F2, assembly GCF_056405735.1. Classification (NCBI taxonomy): domain Bacteria; kingdom Pseudomonadati; phylum Pseudomonadota; class Betaproteobacteria; order Burkholderiales; family Comamonadaceae; genus Polaromonas; species Polaromonas sp. P1_F2. The sequence goes on from NZ_JBFUBN010000005.1 coordinate 361,123, forward strand.
GGTGGGCCAGCATGGATGGGGAAATGGAGAAAGAAGCGGATCAAGCCGCAGTATCTCAGGCCAGTGTGACAGCCTGGCCCGAGAGCCTGCCGGCCAGGCCCTGCGCCAGACGGTTCACCATGCCATAGATGGACAGCTGCGGGTTAGCGCCTATGCTGGTCGGGAACAGCGAACCGTCGTGGATGGACAGATTCTCGAGCTGCCAATGGACGCCGTCCGGCCGGGTGACGCCCTGGCGTTCGGTGCCGCCCAGGGCACATCCGCCCATGACGTGGGCGCTCACGACCCGCGTCAGCAGGGGCTTCATGGGCAAGGCATTGACCGCGTCGCGCGCCTGCGCCCAAGAGGTGTAGGGCTGGGCCATCTCGTGCAGCGGCAGCACCTGTTTCGCGCCGGCAGCGAACTGAATTTCCATCATCGACAGCAAGGCCCTGCGCCCTCCGTCCATCACGTAGTCCGTGAGCGGGTAATCCAGCACGGCGGAGTTGTCGCCGCGCAGCTTGACCTGCCCGCCCGGCGACTCGTCATGAAAGCCGTCGCGCAACAGCGCCAGCAAGGTGTGGTTGTAGGGGAAGGACTTGAGCAGCTCGTGCTGGCCCTGACCGAAGCCCGGCACAGTCGACGCAAAAATCACCGGATGCAGCGGCGGAGCCTCGAGTTTGTAGCCTATGGGCCCGTCGATCGCCTGGGTTTCCAGGAAATGGTCGGAGTAGATGGTTTGCGGTGCGCCATTCCAGGCTTCCACTTTTTGCTCGAACACGCTGGAGGACATGACCACGGGGTGCAGAAAGGTCCGGGCGCCGAGCACCCCGTGCGGATCGGGCGCCTGCGAACGCAGCAGCACGGCCGGCGAGTTGATGGCGCCGCCGGAGAGCACATAGTGTTTCGCGGCGATCCTGATGGTCTCGCCTGTGCCCAGGCTCCGGCACACGAGCGCGGTGACCTTGCCGTTGGCCAGCTCAAAGCGTTCCGCGCGGGTTTCAGTCAGCAGCTGCGCGCCCTTGTCGAGTGCCGCGGGGATGGTGGTGACCAGCATGGACTGCTTGGCATTGGTCGGGCAGCCCAGGCCGCAGGAGCCGAGGTTCCAGCAGCCTTTGACATTGCGCGAAATGGCTGAAGCGGGAATCCCCAGCTTGGCCGCGCCTCTGCGCAGCAAATCGTTGTTCTCGTTGGGAGGCACGAGCCAGGGCGTGATGTTGAGACGCTGCTCCGCCTGGGCGAAGTAAGGCGACAGCGCCTCCGTGGTGTAGCCGTCCAGCCCGAATCGGTCCTGCCAGAACTTGAGCGTGGAGTTTGGGGTGCGAAAGGAGCTGGTCCAGTTCACCGTGGTGGAACCGCCCACGCAGCGCCCCTGCAGGATGTTAATAGCTTTGTCTTCGGTTTTACGCGCCGCGCTTTCCTGGTACAGCGAGGGATAGGCTTCGGATTCTTTCTGGTTGAAGTCGCTGCTGCTTTTGAGCGGACCCTCTTCAACAATCACCACCTGTAGGCCGGCCTTGGCCAGCAGCTCGGCCGTGATGCCGGCGCCGGCGCCGCTTCCGATGATGGCGACGTCGCAGCCGATGTTTTTCGGCACAGGCCCGAGCGCACCGCCCATGACTTTCCAGCCACGTGCGATGCCCTCGCGGATCGGGTCTTTCAATTGGCTCATGCTGATTTGGGTGGTCTTTAGATCTTCATGGGGCCGGGATATCCGAGCAGGGGCCAGCTGACCGGATCGGAGAAATACGCGCCTGCGGTGATGTCATGCAAGGCGGCATAGGCCTGCTGGCGCAAGGCCAGCCTGGACAGGCGCATGTCCTGAAGTGATTGCTGAATGTCGGCGATGGACGCCTGGTCCCAGGGTTGGCCAAGACCGGCCAAGGCGCGTCGGCCCGCGGCGCTCGCGAGCAAGGCCAGCAGCTGCGAGAGTTCAGCCTGCGCGTGCGGCGGCAGGGACTGCACCAGCACGTCGACACGGCCGAGCAGGCCGTTCAACGCGATGTACCGCGCGCCGTCTTCGGCCGGCAGCGTCTTATCCAGTACGGCGCGGCCGACGGCGGAAAATACCTCACGCCCCGAGGCACTCAGCGAGCCGCCGGCGAGGCCGGGCTGCAGCAACGCGGCTGTGCCGCCGGCAACCAGCAGCACGGCGGCCGACGCGGCGCCGAGCTTGAGGAGCGTTCTTCTTTGCATCCCGGCAGTTTCTCATGGGCATTTAAGTTTCAATAGGGTCCCGTACCTAGATAAACTCCGGGTTTGTATGGACGCCTCCGCACAACAAATACACGACGCGCTAGAGACCGTGGCCAGGCTTCGGCAACAGCACAGGGCCGACCCGCCGCTGGCCCGGGCCAGCGCCGAGGTCAAGCGCTTCCAGGCGCGCCGCTTCCAGGCCACTTATTCCGACCTGCTGCACAGCCATCGGTATAAAACAGCGGCCTCGTTTTTTCTGCAGGAGCTCTACAGCGACAAGGACTATGCCGAGCGCGACCAGCAGTTCGCGCGCATCGCCGGCACCATCGCCAAGCTTTTTCCGCAACCCGTGGTCAACACCGCGGCCGCGCTGGCGGAAGTGCACGCGCTGACGGAACAGCTCGACGACCTGATGGCGCGCGAGTGGCTGACGGACGTTGAGGCCGTCCCCCAAAGCAGTGAATGCGCGCGTTACATCCGCTGCTGGCGCTGCGTCGGAGACATCGCCGCGCGCGAACGGCAACTCGAGGTGGTGCTGCACCTGGGACGGGAACTTGACCGTCTGACACGAATGTTCGGGCTTCGCACCCTGCTCAAGATGATGCGCGGCCCCGCGGCGGCGGCCGGGCTGAACTCGCTGCAGCATTTCCTGGAAACCGGCTTCGATGCCTTCGCCAACATGCGCGGCGCGGGCGAGTTCCTCAAACTCATCAAGGATCGCGAGACGGCGTGGATTCACTCCCTGTTTGAGGACGATGCTGTCACCTGCGAGACCAGATTGGGTCATTTACTCGCGGCCGGGCCCTGATATCGCGCCGGCATTAGGACAAGCCCCATACGGATTCCCTCGCGCGGCTTTCACAATGAGCCGCAAGGAGTTTGTATGAACAAGCATTGGCTCAAGAGTTATCCCGAAGGCGTCTCCCACGAAATCGATACCGAACAGTTCCGTTCATTGACCCACCTGCTGGAGGAGTCGTTCAAGAAGAACGCGGCCAAGCCGTTCTCGGTGTGCATGGATCGCTGGATGAGCTACGGCCAGCTCGATGACCTTTCTTCGGCGCTGGGCGCCTGGCTGCAAAGCCTGGGTCTCGAGCCGGGCGCGCGCGTGGCCATCATGCTGCCCAACGTACCGCAGTTTGCGGTCACCATGGCCGCGATCCTGCGCGCGGGCTACACCTGCGTCAACGTTAACCCGCTCTACACCGCGCGGGAGCTGGAGCACCAGCTGCGCGACTCCGGCGCGACGACCATCGTGCTCCTGGAAAACTTCGCGGCCACCTTGGCGGAGGTGATTGAACGTACGCCGGTGAAGAACGTCGTCATGGCTTCCATGGGTGATTTGCTGGGTTTCTGGTACGGGCAGTGGATCACTTTCGCGGTCCGCCACCTCGCCAAGCTGGTGCCGGCGTACAAGCTGCCATTGAGCGAAGGGCGCAGCGTCACCGCCTTCAATCGCGCGATTGCCGATGGCAGCCGCCTGGCGCTCAAGCCCGCGCAAAGCACGCTCGATTCCATCGCATTTTTGCAGTACACCGGGGGGACTACAGGTTTGTCAAAAGGCGCGGTGCTCACCCATCGCAATATCGTCGCCGCGATTTTGCAGGCTGAGGAATGGTTCACGCCCGCACTGAAGCGGATCGGCGACGTCAGCAAGACCAACAACATCGCAGCCTTGCCGCTGTACCACATCTTCGCGCTGACGCTGTGCCTGCTGACCATCCGCTGGGGCGCCCATCTGACGCTGATTCCCAATCCGCGTGACTTCGGCAAGTTCATCGAGGTTCTCAAGAAGCGGCCGTTTCACCTGCTGCCGGCGGTCAACACCTTGTTTAACGCGCTGCTTCAGCACCCGCAGTTCAAGACAGTGGACTTCTCCAGCCTTTGTGTTTCCCAGGCCGGTGGCATGGCCGCATCCGAGGGCACGGCGAAGCACTGGCTGCAGGTCACGGGTTGCCCCATGATCGAGGGCTGGGGCATGAGCGAGACTTGCGCGATCGGCACCAACAACCCGGTGACCAACAAGGATTTCACCGGCACCATAGGCCTGCCACTGCCCAGTATCGAAATCGCGATCAAGGATGACGACGGAAAGTCTCTCGCGATTGGGGAATCCGGCGAGATCTGCATCAAGGGTCCACAGGTCATGACGGGCTACTACCAGCAGCCGGAAGAGAATAAGAAGGCGTTCACTTCCGACGGCTTCATGCGTACGGGCGACATCGGCCTCATGGACGAGCGTGGATACACCAAAATCATCGACCGCAAGAAGGACATGATCATTGTTTCCGGCTTTAATGTCTTCCCCAACGAGCTTGAGAACGTGATTTCCCTGTGTCCTGGTGTCATTGAATGCGCGGCCATCGGCATTGCAGACGACAAACAGGGCGAGGCCATCAAGGTTTTTGTCGTCAAGAACGACCCTACACTGACCGAGGACGACGTGAGCGCCTATTGCAAGCAACACCTCACGGGCTACAAGCGCCCCAAATACATTGAATTCCGCGATGACCTACCCAAAACCAACGTCGGAAAGATCCTCAGGCGTGAACTGCGCGCGTCGGCCTGAGCATTTTTTCGCCAGCAGTTGCTGATGGCTGCGCAGGATTTCCCGCCTGGGCTGCATATTTTCGAGCGTGGCTGGCTCTCCGCCAACAATATTTTGTTCACGGGTGGCGATGAAACCCTGCTGGTCGACAGCGGCTACTGCACGCATGCGGCGCAAACACTCTCGCTGGTAGAGTCCGCTCTGGGCTCGCGGCGGCTCGATATGCTCATCAACACGCATTTGCACAGCGACCACTGCGGCGGCAATGCGGCTTTGCAGGCGCGTTATCCAAGCCTTCGTACTTTTATTCCACCTGGCCACGCACAACAAGTTGCGGATTGGGATCCGGTAGCGCTGACTTATTTGCCGACAGGACAGCTTTGTCCGCGGTTCAGCTTTACGCAGGCGATCCAGCCGGGGATTTCCATGCGTTTTGGATCGGAAATGTGGCAGGTTCATGCGGCGCCTGGGCACGATCCGCACTCGCTGGTGTTCTTTGAGCCCCAGACTCGGGTGCTAATTTCCGCGGATGCCCTGTGGGAAAACGGATTTGGTGTGGTGTTTCCAGAGCTCGAGGGCGCGGATGCATTCTCCGAAGTCGCCGCGACCCTCGACCTGATTGAGCGTCTGGATCCAAAAACCGTGATTCCCGGGCATGGGCGTGTCTTTGCCTATGCGCCCGAGGTGCTGGCACGTGCGCGCCAGCGCCTGGATTCATTCGTCAGTAAACCGTCGAGGCACGCACAGCACGCCGCGAAAGTTCTGCTCAAGTTCAAGTTGCTCGAAACCCAGCGCCAGGATTTCGACGAGTTTGCTCAGTGGGCGACCGAGACACCCTATTTTCTGCAGATCAAGAACAAATTTTTTGCTGAGATTCCCGTCCGCGTGTGGATAGACCAACTCAGCGACGAGCTGGTTGCGGCTGGCGTGGCTCAAAGGGATGGTGAGTACATCGTGAACGCTTGAGCTCCCCAGGCTAATTGGGTTCGAAATCGGGGTTGCTCCCCTGCGGAAGTGCCTTTCAACTCGCACTCTCCCGCAGATCGCAAAAGCAAAAAGCCCGCATGAATCCATGCGGGCTTTTTTAAACCTCCACGCGACCTGGCCACCTGTCACACGGAAAATCAAGCGCACAAAAGAAAACGCCCGGTTGATCAAAAATCAACCGGGCGTTCCTTGCTGTAAGAGCCTGACGATGTCCTACTTTCACACGGGAATCCGCACTATCATCGGCGCTAAGTCGTTTCACTGTCCTGTTCGGGATGGGAAGGAGTGGTACCAACTTGCTATGGTCATCAGGCATAACTTGTTGACAGACTGTCCAAAGAACAGCCCATCGAATTCATAGAGTAAATCAGATTTTATTTAGATTCGCACAGCTGCTAGGCTGTGCTTTTTGAATGCGTCAACTTGGCATAACAACTTCGAATTAATCAAAGTTATAGGGTCAAGCCGCACGAGCAATTAGTATCAGTTAGCTTAACGCATTACTGCGCTTCCACACCTGACCTATCAACGTCCTGGTCTTGAACGACTCTTTAGGGGGCTCAAGGCCCCGGCAGATCTAATCTTGAAACGAGTTTCCCGCTTAGATGCTTTCAGCGGTTATCTCTTCCGAACTTAGCTACTCGGCAATGCCACTGGCGTGACAACCGATACACCAGAGGTTCGTCCACTCCGGTCCTCTCGTACTAGGAGCAGGCTTCCTCAAATCTGCAGCGCCCACGGAAGATAGGGACCAAACTGTCTCACGACGTTTTAAACCCAGCTCACGTACCTCTTTAAATGGCGAACAGCCATACCCTTGGGACCGGCTACAGCCCCAGGATGAGATGAGCCGACATCGAGGTGCCAAACACCGCCGTCGATATGAACTCTTGGGCGGTATCAGCCTGTTATCCCCAGAGTACCTTTTATCCGTTGAGCGATGGCCCTTCCATACAGAACCACCGGATCACTATGTCCTGCTTTCGCATCTGCTCGACTTGTCAGTCTCGCAGTTAAGCACGCTTATGCCATTGCACTATTAGCACGATGTCCGACCGTACCTAGCGTACCTTCGAACTCCTCCGTTACACTTTGGGAGGAGACCGCCCCAGTCAAACTGCCTACCATGCACTGTCCCCGATCCAGATAATGGACCTAGGTTAGAACCTCAAACACACCAGGGTGGTATTTCAACGTTGGCTCCATGCGATCTAGCGACCACACTTCAAAGCCTCCCACCTATCCTACACAGATCTGTTCAAAGTCCAATACAAAGCTACAGTAAAGGTTCATGGGGTCTTTCCGTCTTTCCGCGGGGAGATTGCATCATCACAAACATTTCAACTTCGCTGAGTCTCAGGAGGAGACAGTGTGGCCATCATTACGCCATTCGTGCAGGTCGGAACTTACCCGACAAGGAATTTCGCTACCTTAGGACCGTTATAGTTACGGCCGCCGTTTACTGGGACTTCAATCAAGAGCTTGCACCCCATCATTTAATCTTCCAGCACCGGGCAGGCGTCACACCCTATACGTCGACTTTCGTCTTAGCAGAGTGCTGTGTTTTTAATAAACAGTTGCAGCCACCGATTTTTTGCAGCCTCATTGGGCTCCCCAAGTAAATGGTTCACCTACTAAAGGCACACCTTCTTCCGAAGTTACGGTGTCAATTTGCCGAGTTCCTTCTCCTGAGTTCTCTCAAGCGCCTTAGAATACTCATCTCGCGCACCAGTGTCGGTTTGCGGTACGGTCGTGTGTAGCTGAAGCTTAGTGGCTTTTCCTGGAAGCAGGGTATCACTCACTTCGTCTGCAAGCAGACTCGTTATCACCCCTCATCTAAGCCCGGCGGATTTACCTACCAGGCACGACTACAGGCTTGAACCAACATATCCAACAGTTGGCTGAGTTAACCTTCTCCGTCCCCACATCGCACTACACATCGGTACAGGAATATTGACCTGTTTCCCATCAGCTACGCATCTCTGCCTCGCCTTAGGGGCCGACTCACTCTACGCCGATGAACGTTGCGTAGAAAACCTTGCGCTTACGGCGAGGGGGCTTTTCACCCCCTTTAACGCTACTCATGTCAGCATTCGCACTTCTGATACCTCCAGCAGGGTTTACACCACCACCTTCACAGGCTTACAGAACGCTCTCCTACCACTTGCAATAAATTGCAAATCCGCAGCTTCGGTAACTGGCTTAGCCCCGTTACATCTTCCGCGCAGGACGACTCGATCAGTGAGCTATTACGCTTTCTTTAAATGATGGCTGCTTCTAAGCCAACATCCTGACTGTTATAGCCTTCCCACTTCGTTTCCCACTTAGCCAATTTTAGGGACCTTAGCTGGCGGTCTGGGTTGTTTCCCTCTTGAGTCCGGACGTTAGCACCCGGTGCTCTGTCTCCCAAGCTGTACTCATCGGTATTCGGAGTTTGCATTGGTTTGGTAAGTCGCCATGACCCCCTAGCCAAAACAGTGCTCTACCCCCGATGGTAATACTTGAGGCACTACCTAAATAGTTTTCGGAGAGAACCAGCTATTTCCAAGTTTGTTTAGCCTTTCACCCCTATCCACAGCTCATCCGCTAGTTTTGCAACACTAGTCGGTTCGGACCTCCAGTGCGTGTTACCGCACCTTCATCCTGGCCATGGATAGCTCACTTGGTTTCGGGTCTACACCCAGCGACTGATCGCCCTATTCGGACTCGATTTCTCTACGGCTACCCTATTCGGTTAACCTTGCCACTGAATGTAAGTCGCTGACCCATTATACAAAAGGTACGCAGTCACCCCTTACGAGGCTCCTACTTTTTGTAAGCACACGGTTTCAGGATCTATTTCACTCCCCTCCCGGGGTTCTTTTCGCCTTTCCCTCACGGTACTAGTTCACTATCGGTCAATGATGAGTATTTAGCCTTGGAGGATGGTCCCCCCATATTCAGACAGGATTTCTCGTGTCCCGCCCTACTTGTCGTTAGCTCAGTACCACAAGTCTCTTTTTGCATACGGGGCTATCACCCGCTATGGCCAACCTTTCCAGGCTGTTCTGCTAAGAGTCTCGCTATCACTAACAGGCTTCTCCGATTTCGCTCGCCACTACTTTCGGAATCTCGGTTGATGTATTTTCCTCGAGCTACTGAGATGTTTCAGTTCACCCGGTTCGCCTC
>NZ_JBFUBN010000005.1:372500-379980 GCF_056405735.1 Polaromonas sp. P1_F2
GTTTGCTGCTTTGTTTTCATCGTCAGCTGTAATCAGCTGAGCCTTCAATTATATACTGGTTTTTAATTCCCAGTCAACCCGAAGGTTATTTGCTTTTCTCGCTTAGCTCGCTGATTCCGAAGAATTTTGCTTGCCTTGCTGTGATCAGCAGAGCCTCAAATTATATACCGGTTTTTGATCACCAGTCAAACTTTTTTGACTCTTTTTTCTGCCGCCTGATCGCTTGGCGATCAGCACTTTCGTTTTCAGCAGAGCCTTGAATTCTATACCGAATTTTGAGTCCCGGTCAACTTTTCAAGATCTTTTTTCTGTTGAACTTATCGCTTTCGCGATCGCTACAGATTCCGAAGAATTTGTTCGCTGTGTTCAGCAGAGCCATCGACTATAGCACGGTTGTTTTGGCGTTTTCGAATACTTCCGCAAAAACTTTTCAAATCACGCTTCGCTCAAGGACAGCGGCAGTGAGCGCAGGCGCTTTCCTGTCAATGAAAACAGCGCATTGGCCAATGCCGGCGCCAATGGTGGAACGCCCGGCTCACCAGCGCCGCTCGGCGCTCTTTCACTGGGGACAAGGTGAGTCTCCACGATGGGTGCCTGGGCCAGGTCCACCATGGCGTACTGGGGAAAGCTCTTCTGCCGGACCGCGCCTTCTTCTATATCTATCCGCCCATACAGCGCGGCGCTCAGGGCGAACACGACGGAACCCTCCATTTGCTGCGCCACGATACCGGGATGGATCACCGTGCCGCAATCCACCGCGCACACCACGCGGTGGACGCGCGGGGCGCCGTTAAGCAGGGACACCTCCACCACCTGCGCCACGATGGAACCAAAGGATTCGTGCAGGGCGAGGCCCCGCGCCCGGCCTGCGGGCAGCGCCGTGCCCCAGCCGGCTTTGGCGGCGGCCAGCTCCAGCACGGCCCGGTGCCGGGGCGCCTCCTCTAATAGAGTGAGCCTGAAGGCCAGCGGATCCTGCCCCGCGTCCAGGGCCAGCTCGTCGATAAAGCTTTCAGAGAAAAAAGCATTGTGCGAATGCCCCACGGAGCGCCAATAACCCACGGGCACCCCGGAGCGTGTCGCTACGTGCGACATTTTCTGGCTGGCAAAGCCGTAGGGCAGGTCAAACAAGCCCTCGGCAGCGCTTTTGTCGGGCGTCTCCGCCGGCGCGGCCAGCGCCGGCAGGTTGCGCTCCATCCATCTGGGGGTGATGGCATCTCCGGCCGAGCGAATGCGCAGGCTGGTGACTTTGCCGGCCGCATCCACCCCTGCCGTAAGCCTGGCCCGCTGCATGGGCCGGTAGAAGTCGTGCGTGGTGTCTTCCTCACGCGACCAGATCAGCTGCACCGGCCGCCCCCCGCACTCCAGGGCCACCCGCACTGCCTGCGCCACGCAATCCACTTCCAGCCTGCGGCCAAAGCCGCCGCCCAGCAGGGTCACGGTGATATGGACGTCTTCGGGCGCCACGCGCGCCACCCGGGCGGCAATGGCTGCGGCCATTTGCGGCACCTGCGTGGGCGCCCACAGCCAGACCTTGCCGTCCTTGACCTGCGCGGTGCAGTTCATGGGCTCCAGCGTGGCATGGGCCAGGTAGGGCGCGCTGTACAGCGCCTCGATTTTGCGGGTCGCAGCCACTTCGGCCTTCCCGGCGTCGCCCTTTTCATAAAAGACATGGCCTTCTTCCCGGTCCAGCGCGGCTTCCAGCGCCTTGCCGATCCGGCCGCTGTCCAGCCCGCCGGCCGGGCGCTGCTGCCAGTCCACCGGCACGGCCACGGCCGCCTGCTGCGCTTGCCACCAGGTTTTGCCGACCACGGCAAAACCGGCGGTGGAGCCCGCATACGCAGGCAGGCGCACAAGGCGCTCCACTCCGGGCGCGGCCAGCGCCACATCGGCACGGATGGCGCCTGCCGAACCGCCCAGCATGGGGCAAAGCCGTACCGCTGCGTACAGCATGCCCGGCAACCGCACGTCCAGGCCGAAGACGGCAGTGCCGTTAACCTTGGCGGGCAGGTCCGGGCGCGGGGCGCTGCGCCCTATCAGCTTCCAGTCCTTGCGGCTTTTGAGATTCACTTCGCCCGGCGGCGTGGCCGCGGCGAACTTCGCCAGCTCCCCATAGTGGGCCGAAGGGCCCGAGGGATGGGAAATCACCCCCTTGCTGATGCTGAGTTCGTCCACCGGCAGCTTCCAGTCCAGCGATGCCGCCCCCAGCAGCGAGGCACGGGCGGTGGCCGCAGCCGTGCGCAGCACCTCCCAGGCATCGGCCACGCTGGACGATGCGCCCGTGGCGTTGATGCCCAGTTCGCGGGCGAGCTTGCCCACCATCCATTCGCCAAGCCTGACCTTGGTGGGGCGCACCCGGGGCGCGCCTTCCGCCGCATAGTCGTCCACTTCCAGCGGATGAAAGGGCAGGCTGCCGACCAGCATGGCGATATTGCCGTAAATCGCGTCGGCGCCGGCCTGCTCCAGACTGACCCGCGCCAGCGGCACATCCAGTTCCTCGGCCACCAGCATGGCCAGCGCGGTGTGCACGCCCTGCCCCATTTCGCTGCGCGGCATGGCCAGCACCACGCCGCCGTCGGCCCGTATCTTGATCCAGCCGTTGAACACCACGCCAGTAAGGTCGGGCGCGGCGCCGGCCGGCCAGGGGTGTGCCGCGCTGCCCAGGCGGGAGCGCGCCGGCAGCATGCCCCAGCCGACCAGCAGCGCGCCCGCCGCGCCCGCCGCGCTGAACAGCCAGGTTCGCCGTTTCATGCCTTCGCTTTCCTCACGGCGCCGTCGGGCGCCATGCCAGCGGCCCGCTTGATGGCCACGCGGATGCGCTGGTAAGTGCCGCAGCGGCAGATATTGGTCATGGCCGCGTCGATGTCGGCGTCCGTCGGCCTGGGGGTTTTGTCGAGCAGGGCGGCGGCGGCCATCAACATGCCCGACTGGCAATAGCCGCATTGCGGCACCTGCTCGGCGATCCAGGCCAGCTGCAGGGCATGGGGTTTGTCCGGCGTTCCCAGCGCCTCAATGGTCTGGATGCGCTTGCCCTGCACGGCGGACACCGGCACCACGCAGGAACGCACCGCCTGGCCGTCGACCCGCACCGTGCAGGCCCCGCAGGCCGCCACGCCGCAGCCGAACTTGGTGCCGGTCATGTTCAGCACGTCGCGCAGCAGCCATAACAAAGGCATGCCGGCATCGGCGTCCGCCTGGACGAGCCGGCCATTGATTTGCAGTTCCACGAAGCCTCCCTCAGCGATGCGTCGCCGGAATGACGACTATATAGACGAGCTCCGGCAGGCGATAGGGCGACGCCACCACCGTCGTTGCAGGCTTGCCACGCGCCGTCCCGACACCTGCCGGATGGCCTTGCCGCGCCGGGGAAATGCCTGCGGTCACCGAGGCGGCGGATAATCTGCCCCCTTATGGCACTTATTACCTTACTGGACGCCCAACTCGCTTTTGGGCACGTCGCACTGCTGGACCACGCAGATTTTTCCCTCGAGAGCAACCAGCGCATAGGCCTGATCGGCCGCAACGGCACCGGCAAGTCCTCCCTGCTCAAAATCCTCGCCGGCCTTGAAAAACCCGATGACGGCACGCTGCAGCTGCAGCAAAACCTGCGCATCGCCTATGTGCCGCAGGAGCCCAGCCTGGATCCGCACGCCACCGTCTTCATCGCGGCCAGCGCCGGCTTGGCCCGCACCCGCCACGTGGTAGAGCAATACCTCGCGGCCGACGAAAACACCGACCTCGACGCCCTGCAGTCGGAAATCGAGGCGCTGGACGGCTGGACCTGGGAGCAGCGCGTCGAGGAAACCCTGCACCGCCTGCACCTGGACAAAGACGCCATCGTCGGCTCGCTTTCGGGCGGCACCAAAAAACGCGTGGCCCTGGCCCAGGCGCTGGTCGCCAAGCCCGACGTGCTGCTGCTCGACGAGCCGACCAACCACCTGGACCTGGACTCCATCGCCTGGCTGGAGGAATTACTGGTCAATTTCAACGGCAGCATCATCACCATCACCCATGACCGGGCCTTCCTGGACCAAGTCGCCACCGTCATCGTCGAACTGGACCGCGGCAAGCTGAACAGCTACCCCGGCAACTTCGCCCAGTACCTGGTGCAGAAAGAAGAACAGATGGCGCAGGAAGCCGTCATCAACGCCAAGGCCGACAAGCTGCTGGCGCAGGAAGAAATCTGGATACGCAAGGGCGTGGAAGCGCGCCGCACCCGCAGCGTGGCCCGCATAGGCCGCCTCGAAGCGTTGCGCGACAACCGCGCGGCGCGGCGCGATGCCGTCGGCCGCGTCAACCTCGACGTCTCCAGCGGCGAGAAAAGCGGCAAGATCGTCGCCGAACTCACCGACGTGAGCAAAAGCTTCGGCCACCCGGGCAGCGAAAAAATCATCGTCAACAAATTCACCGGCACCTTGCTCCGCGGCGACAAGGTCGGCCTGCTGGGCCCTAACGGCGCCGGCAAGACCACGCTGCTCAAGCTCATCCTGGGCGAGCTGCAGCCCGATGTGACGAATCCACCCGGCAAGATCCGCCAGGGCGCCAACCTGCAGGTGGCCTACTTCGACCAGATGCGCGACAGCCTGGACCTGGACGCCACACTCGAAGACTTCATCAGCCCCGGCAGCGAATGGGTAGAGATCAACGGCGCGAAAAAACACGTCAAGAGCTACCTGACCGACTTTTTGTTCTCGCCCGCGCGCGCCAACTCACCGGTGCGCACCCTCTCGGGCGGCGAGCGCAACCGGCTGCTGCTGGCGCGCCTCTTTGCGCGGCCGGCCAACGTGCTGGTGCTGGACGAGCCGACCAACGACCTGGACATCGACACGCTGGAGCTGCTGGAAGACCTGCTGCAGAACTACGAAGGCACGGTCTTCCTGGTCAGCCACGACAGGCGTTTCCTCGATAACGTGGTCACCAGCACCATCGCCTATGAAGGCACGCCCGAGAACCCCGGCTTCTGGCGCGAATACGAAGGCGGCGTGACCGACTGGATCACCCAGTCCAAACGCGCAGCCCAGATCACCGGCAGCGCCAAGCCCGCGGCCTCCGTGCCCAAACCATCCGGCAAGTCCGGCGGCGAGCCCAAAAAGGACGCCGGCACGGGCGAGGCCGCCGCGAAAAAGAAGCTCAGCTACAAGGAGCAGCGCGAACTCGACGGCCTGCCGGCGCTGATCCAGCAATTGGAGTCGCAGCAAAAGGCGATAGAGCAGGAGCTGTACGACGGCACGCTTTACACCACCAATGCCAAGCGGGCGGCCGAGCTTAATGCGCGCAACAGCAAGATAGAGGAAGAGCTGATGGCCGCGCTGCAGCGCTGGGAAACCCTCTCCTCCTGATTCAGGGCCGGACTGGATCCGCAGGCACCGGCCGCGCTGTCGAGCCGGGCGCCTACAGAAAGAGTGGGCGGAAACGCCGATTTCACAGGGCGTGAATACACCTGCTTACGCTACAGTGACCAGCATCATGCTGACACCTGTTGCCGCCGGCCGCACGCCCTCTTACTCCCCGGTTTTTCGTTCAGCCGGGAGCTCGCGCTGGCTGCTCCTGCTGTTCCTGAGCCTGTGGATCACCGGATGCGCCTCACTGCCCAGCGAAGTTGAGCGGCCCGTGTCCACCGCCCTGGCCAACCCCTCGGAAACCCGGCTGGGCGCGCTGGTGGCCGCCCGCGCCGCCAAAGCCGGCACCCGCAACGATTCCGGTTTCGCGCTGGTGGGCGATGCCGAACTGGCATTCACCAGCCGCATGACCCTGATCAAGGCCGCGCAGAAAACGCTGGATATCCAGTACTACGCGATCTTTGCCGACGACACCACCGAACGCATGTTTGAGGCCCTGCGCGAAGCAGCCGGCCGCGGCGTGCGCATCCGCATCCTGCTCGACGACTTCAACACCTCCGGCAAGAACGCCCAGGTGCTCAAGCTCGCCTTCGAGAAAAATTTCGAGCTGCGGCTGTTCAACCCCCTGCCCGGCGGCCGGGGCTCCATGGTCATGCGCATCCTGAGCAACCTCAAGGATGCCGCGCGCCTGCAACGGCGCATGCACAACAAGATTTTTGTCGCCGACAACGCCGTCGCCATCACCGGCGGCCGCAACCTGGGCGAAACCTATTTCGGCCAGAGCAAGGGGACCAATTTTGTGGACATCGACGTGATCGCGGCAGGCCGCATCACGCGCGACCTGTCCGCGAGTTTTGACCAGTACTGGAACAATCCGCTGGCCTATCCGGTGCAGTCGCTGATGACCGCCGCGGAGATAGAGGCCCTGAAACGGCCACCGCCCGGCGCACAGCCCGCCAACCTCAACCGGGAAGATCCCGCGGCGCTGGCGACCGCCACGCAGGCCGCCATCGCCGAATCGAATGCTTCCGCGGCTTCCGTCGCCGCGGCCGCCGCCTTGCCCGACTCGACCGACCTTCGCCTGCTGACCTGGACCTGGGCGCCGTCCATCCTGCTGGTCGACAAAGCGTCCAAGATCGCCGCCGACGCCGACACGACCGGCGAATCCCAGGACACCACCGTGGACGGGCTGCTGCAGCTGATGTCGCAGGCCAAAAGCAATCTGCTCATCGTCTCGCCCTACTTCGTTCCCGGCGAACGCATGATGAAACAGTTCGCCGACCTGCGCCAGCGCGGCGTGCGTGTGCGCGTGCTCACCAACTCGCTGGCCTCCAACGACGCGCCCGCCGCGCACGTCGGTTATGCGCGCTACCGCAAGGCGCTGCTGGACCTGGGTATAGAGCTGTATGAAATGCGCGCCGAACAGGAAGGCTCTTTCTCAAGCTTCGGCTCCTCGGCCCTGGGCGGCGGCTCCACGGGCGGCTCCACCAGCGGCTCCCGCGCCAGCCTGCATTCCAAGGTGGTGGTGATGGACGACCGGCTGCTGGTGGTCGGCTCCATGAACCTGGACCTGCGTTCCCAGCTGCAGAACAGCGAAGTCGCCATCGTCATCCGCAACCGCGCCATCTCGGCCGAAGCCACGCGCCTGATCGAGCCGACCCTGTCCACGGGAGCCTACCGCGTGGAACTGGATGAAGGCCAGATGGTCTGGCGCGCGCCACAGGGCTCGCAGCTCAAGGATTCCAGGGTTGAGCCTGATGCGAGTTGGGGCTTGAAGTTGATGTTGAAGGTGATTGGGCCGTTTGCGCCGGATGAGATGCTTTAGATCGATTTCTCTCTAGGCTCTGCTTGTTCTCGATGCTGAGGTTGTGCTGAATTCTGCTGGCCGGGGTTGCCGGCAGCAACTCACTTTCTTTTGCTTCGCCAAAAGAAAGTAAGCAAAGAAAAGGCGACCCGCAGTCTGGGTCCCTACGCTTCGCTTCGGGCAACCTGCGGTGCTCGACTACGGCGGGGTCTCGCGCAAACTCGCTTCGCTCAGACAAGCGCGATCCCTGATCCGCCTACGTCTGCGCTCCTCGGCCCAGCCAGGACGGGGCAATCGGGATCGGTGACAAAACACAATGAACAAACCATGACAAACTATG